>DAOVDI010000159.1 GCA_030669585.1 Acidobacteriota bacterium | reverse complement strand
GGCAATAGCAAGGCCAAGGCCTGTACCTTTCTCCTTTGTGGTAAAAAAGGGATCAAATATCTTTTTTATATTTTCATCAGGTATTCCGCGGCCGGTATCCATAAAACTGATTTCTACGTTTGAATTGTGAAAGTCCTTTCTTTCATTGTTGTCGGGAATTCGCGTTTTAATATAAAGATTTCCTCCACCCGGCATCGCCTGCAGGGCATTCAGCATAAGATTCAAAAATACCTGTTTTAACATCTCGGCATTGCCGACAATTACAGGATCAACATCTTCATAGTTTGCCGCAAGAATGATATTCTCTTTCCCGAGAATCTGTTCGGAAAAAATTATAATCTCTTTAAGCACATTATGGATGCTGACTTCCTTCATCAACGGCTTTTGATCTCTGGCAAACATGAGCAGATTGGATATTTTATTATCCATATCCTTTACAGCGCTTATGATATGAGATGCCCTGTCACGGTTCTTCTTCTCTTTCAGCTCCTTTATCAACAAAGAGGCAAAAAGCCCTATGCTCCCCAGGGGGTTTCTTATTTCGTGAGCAATATTCGCTGCTATTTCACCCATTGCGGCAAGTTTTTCCGTCCTCTTTATCCTTTGTTCCAGCTTCTCGAGCCTTGTAATATCGCGAAGAACAATAACCATTCCTATTTCTTTATCATTCCCTGTCTTGACAGCAGAACCAAAGATCTCTAATCTCGTTCCTTTCAGCCCTATTTTTTTCCCCAGGCCGCCATCGAAATGTTTGAGGTTAAAGCGCCCTTCCGGATCGGACGGGAATTCGTCTCCAAAGAGCGAACTCGCATTTTTTCCCCTGGCCTCCTCTTTCGAAAACCCGGTAAACGTCTCGGCGCATTGATTCATCATCGTTGTTTTTCCTTCCAGGTCCGTCACGACCACGCCTGTCGTAAGGCTCTCGAGGATATTCTGAAGATAGCTGCTTATCTTTTCTTTCTCTGCCAGGGCATCTTGCAATTCAATGTTCTTGCAATCCAACTCCTTGTTGATGGCCTCAAATTTCTCTTCCAGGCCGGCAAAGGCTTTTTGCAGCCTCATGGTTGCCCGATCAAAGCTCTCAAATGACTGTTGTAAGAACGGGTTTTTCTTTTCAATCCCTAACATATTCCCCATATTTCTCGATCCAGTCTTTATCGGCTGTGTAATAATCGGCCACTCTCGACCAGAATTCATCGCCGCTTTCCCCTTTTAATGAGCTGAAGGATTTATCAGTCATTGGCTTATTACCCAGATTTGCGTATCCCTGCCCTATATTGAGTATGGTCCACATGTTCTGTTCGCCTTCAGAAGCATTCTTCAAGGATTGTTCATACATCAGAATCGCCTGCTGATACTTCCTTTTATTATATAAGCAATCTCCCGCCCCCTCATAAGAACCTGTAATCACAGGAGCTAAACATTTTTGTGCGTCGCCGCTGCAATTTTTCAGAATCCTCTTATAATTTATAAGGGCGGATGAATACAGGCCCATTTCTCTCAGTGAATCGGCATACTTTTTGCGGACATCTGACATCTGACATCTGACCCCGCCAGACTGACGGCGGGCAAGCTCTGACATCTGATTCCCACCCCCTGCTTCGGAACCCAGAACTTTCGAGTAAAAGCCGACCGCTTCTTTAAAAAGCCCCTCTTTGTAAGAAATATCCCCAAGCAGCTTCATGGCAGCAATCGCTATCCTTTTATCCACATTTCCATGCAGCCCCTTCAATCTCTTTTTCGCGTCTTCATAACAACCCCTGCCATAATCAATTTTCGCCATGTCAAGCAAAGGCCCGCTTACCCTTCTATCCTTCCCGAATACACCGATCATTTCCCCGAAGAATCCGGCCGCATGGTCTAACAGACCCATTTCCTTTAGACTGCTCCCAATTTTGAACAACAGATCAAAATCGCCGTTTTTAAGCAGAACCTCTTTGTCGGAATTAAAATATACATCCGAAACAGCGATATAGTCTTTCTTTGAATAAAGATCGTCAATCAGGCGACCAGCGCTCAATACGAGTTTTTTCTCGCCTGCTTTTTTATGCGTTCCGTAAGGAAATCTATCCAGCAGTAAACAATAGTTATTAAACGCTTGCCGATACTTTTTCCTTTTTATCAGGGCGTCTCCCTTACGAAACATTAACTCTTCCTCCATATCAAGATCGGGAAGTTTTCCCGCCATTTTTTCGTATGTCTCGATCGGAGCCACGTAATAATCCATTCCTGGAAGGATATATGCAGGCAATTTTATTTCCGTATCTTTAACTCCGATATTCGCCATAATGAGTGCGCTCTTTTGGGCTTCCCCGCTGCCGGGATACCGTTCAACCACCAGACTCAGCGCCTTAAGGGCAAAGCGCAATTGTCCCATTGCCTCAAAGGAACGGGCAATCTTATAAAGAGTGTCCCTGCAATGTTTGCCGTTGGGAAACAGATTCAGATAAACAAAGAAAAATTCCAGAGCGTTATCATATTTTTCGGTTTGAAGACAATGTGCTCCCAACTTCAAAAGAGTATCTTCCGGAATATTTTCCAGGGCAGGCCACTTTTCCAAAGCGTTATTATACCAGACATCAGCGTCATTAAATTGGCGCATCTGAGAATAGCAATTCCCTACGCTAAAATGTGCGTCTCTGACACGTTTACCGTCGGGAAATCTTTTGATGTATTCTTTAAACGTTCCAACTGCTTCGCTAAATTTTCTTGCTTTGTAATACATTTCACCCATCATGTATAAAGATTCTTGAATGTAGTCTGATTCAGGATATTTCGAATAGAGATTTTTAAATTCCATTAATGCTTCGTAATGAAAATTTAAGCGGCTGTAACTTTCGGCAAGCCTGTAAATGGCCTGCGCATTTTCCTTCTTTGGGCCGGGATAGTTTTGGATGATGTCTCTATATTGGTCGATGGCTTCTAAAACATGCCGTTTATCCCCCTTTTCACCTAAAAAGTAGTAACAATCGGCTATACGCCTCATCACGGCTTCATTTTTTTCAGTTTTAAGTATCTCTTTGAATTTGCTTAAAGCATCTTCGTATTTTCCAGACGTGAAATCGCTCATAGCGCTGTCATACGGTTTCTCGACCGTCTTCAGATCTATATCCGCTGTTTTATGGGGTGGCGCAGCTT
>DAOVDI010000112.1 GCA_030669585.1 Acidobacteriota bacterium | reverse complement strand
AAGTTGAACTGCCTGTACATGGTTAGAGTCCCGATAATAAGCATGACAGAAATAGCAAACTGGACGACCATAAGAACAGTTCTAAGGGCAAAACCCTGAGTGCCAGCACTCGAGGTTCCGTTGAGGGTAACGGCCGGTCTGAAAGCAGACAGCACGAACGCGGGATACAGGCCTGCGGCCATCCCCACGAGGACTGCACCGCCGATGAGTGAGAGCAAAACAATTGGATTCAGAAGCGTATCAAAGCTCAGTGATATTCCGGTCAAATCGTTCAAGAGGGGAATCGAAAACCTGGCTATGACCATTGCCAAGCCTAGGGATAGAAAGGATACCAGCAGTGATTCGCCCAAAAACTGGCCGATGAGCTGAAGCTTTTGAGCGCCCACAACCTTGCGCATACCCACTTCTTTAGCCCTGTTGGCCGCGCGTGCAGTGGAGAGATTCATGAAGTTCAGACAGGCAATGATGAGAATGAAGAGCCCCACAAAGGAAAAAATATAGATATAGACAGGATTCCCTTGGAGCCTCGGTCTCATAACGGAGATGAGAGTGGAGGTGTATACGGGACAGCGGCTGCAGGAAGTAATGATAAGTTGATCCCCCGCTCTCCAACCGTTCCCCGACATATTTATCGGCAAGGCGGCTGACCTGTTGGGAAAACTCTTCCATTTTCACATCAGGTCTAAGCTTTAAATAGGTATAAAACATAGTCGAATACCAGTTAGACATCTCCTGCCAGTCTTTGAGCGTCTCCAAAGAAGCGATAAGATCGTACTTCATGTGCGTATTCTCCGGAGAATCCGTCACAACTCCCGTTATCTCATATTCCTGCTGATTGATCTCCAGAGTCTCTCCTAATGGATTGGCATTACCGAAATACTTATGCGCCATTCTTTGCGAAACCACGAGTGTATTCGGCCGGGTTAGTGCTCCCTGGGTGGCTCCCTGAATAAAAGGAATGGTGAAGATATCAAACAATTCCTGGTCGGCATACATAAAACGGTCTTCATAAAAGAATGTGTCTTTCCGTTTGACCAATCGGGAACTCGAAGGGATAATAGCCCGGGCCGCATGTTCGACCTGGGGATAGTCGGCCTTTAAAGCTGGGGCGACAGTGGGCGAAATGAGGGCAAAAACCCGGTTTGCAGTCTGAGTGCGGATGTCTATCACGATCCGGCACACTCTTTCGACATCCTCATGGTACCTGTCATAACTCAATTCATGGCGGACATAGAGGAGGATGAGGAGACAGCAGGCCATCCCGATTGCAAAACCGGCAATGTTGATAAAAGAATATCCTTTATGCCTCTGGAAATTTCGCAAAGCGATTTTTAAATAATTCTTTATCATCGACTCGACAAATCTCTTCCAGGGCTGAAATGCCTTTCGGTTCCTCCTATTTGTATGCAAAAGGCATTTATATATTATGACGCACTGAAATCTAAAAAGGTTTACATGGATATTTATTAAATGGAAATTATAGAATTACTCAGTAGGATATTTTGCAAATTAAAAAGCGGGAGGGGTCGTCTGATTCATAATTGACGACAACCCAAAAACTCGTGTAACTAGCCCAGTTTAATCTTTTGTACTTTTATTTTCTTGAGATCGCTTATGCCAAGTCCCTTTTTGGCTGATAATTCTATATGGTCTGTCGGTCTCCCAGACTCCTCCAGGGGGTTTATCCCTTTCTCCTTACGCTTGGCATTAATGACATTGAATCCGATTGTATCCAGGGCTACGGGATCAGTTCCAATCCATAGGGTATTTTGAGGATAAATAACCTTAGGATTTCTCGGACAGGGGCCCTGCTCATAACATGCTTCAATACCATCGATCATATGCAAAACAACTTTGTTTCTCACCTGAGGAATTGCACAAAATTCAGAGATAAAGGGCCCGATATGTTCAGGGCCATGGAATCGCCTGTTGTTATCACATAATCCATAAGCCAGATTCTTCAGGCATAGCGTCACGCTTGCTAATCCATGATCCTTGAGTATGGCCATGTTGATGATCTTGTCACACTCTCGTGTAAAAATCCGCGATAAATAGGATTCGGTTCGTCCTTCTTCCCGCTGCCTGGAATTGTCAAAATCAGATTCAAAGACCTGTTCCTTGTCGTGACGGCTCTTTGCCGAATCCAAAGTTTGAGTTCCGTAGCAGCGGACCTCTTTGTCTGAGGTATTAATAACGAAATTGCAATCCCGCATGTGCCGTTCCCACCGATCCCAGACAATGATATTGTTTTTCTTGACTCCAAAATCCATAAGCTCTTCAGCCACAACCTTTATGAGTTCGTGGTGTGTATAAAGCATGGGCCGTCCCAATGTATTTATTTTAAGCCCTACTCTATCGCCTGGCTTTATAAACTTTGCCCAAGGCTGCTTGGCTCCAGTCAATGTCTTCATCCCTTCCTTTAGTATCTTTCTGACTACAGACGTGTCTACTTTGCGGCCCTCTAAAACAGCTTTTGAGTGCATGACTTCCACGATCTTGCTTTTTGATGATACTCCGGCACCAAGGCTTAAGCCTGATTTCAAAGCAAGGCCTGTTCCAATAATCGCAGAGGAACCTTTTATTATGAATTCCCGTCTTTTCATTTTCTTTATCATTGTTTAACCTCCCTGGTTTTAAAAAAGATACATCATTATTCACATAATTTCAATCTCTCTCAGGTTTACAGCTAATAGACTTCCATATAGAGATTAAACAAAACAATGTTTTTGAGGCATTACTTAGTGCCAACACGTTGTTTATTCTAATGAGGGTCAGGTCAACCTGGTCCACTCGCCTCAATGAGTAAAAGAAATATTAAGGCGACGGATGATCTTATCAATGACTTTATGATCTTCTATAAAAGTAATGATTTTCATCTCTGCACCGCATTCGGGGCAGAGAAGCGGGTTTACCTCATAGACTTTGCGGACCATCTTTGCCCAGCTTTTGGAGGGGATAATACCACTCTTTCCAGCAGTTTTTCTTTGATTGACTACAAATTTTCGCTATAATACATGTGATTGTGAATGTCAGCAGCTAAAAGTTGGACAAAAATGTGATTAAACAATGCAAGCGCAAAAACCAAATTCCTATCTTAAAACATCCTCTTCTGATTCTAAAAAATATCCTCCTGGCTCTTTTATGGGTAGATTAAGGGAACGGAAGATAATTGCGACTCTTGCTGCTTTTATAGGCGGAGGTGTAGCAGCTGTAGGAGGGAAAGATGATTAAACCTAAGAATTTACTTTTTCTTATTTTTGTCTTGTCGAGTTTTGTCTACTCAACAGCCATGGAAATCCCGAATCCTGGTGCAATAGACACAGGCCAGGAAGCCGTCAAAAGATCGATTGTCGATGTCCTGCTCAGGACCACAACAAAAGAAAACGTCCAGGCAGCAATAAAGCAGTATCATAGCCTGAAAAAAAATCACTCAGACTCCTACAATTTTGATGAGTACGAATTGAATACAGTAGGTTACCGCTTGCTGAATATGGGGAGAGTAAAGGACGCCATCGAAATTTTTAATTTGAACGTGGAAGTTTACCCAAATGCGTTTAATCCTTACGACAGCCTGGGGGAAGCCTACATGGCCAACGGCCAAAAAGAATTGGCCATTGAAAACTATAAAAAGTCGGTGGAACTGAATCCAGATAATGAGAACGGACAGAGATTCACCACCATTCTGGAGCATTATTCAAAAAAGGAAATCATGATTCCTATGCGCGACGGGGTGAAGCTTTTTACCCAGGTTTACGCTCCTGTAGACGTATCCCAAAAATATCCGATCATGCTGAGACGAACTCCTTACAGCATCCCTCCCTATGGAGAAAATTTATACAGAAATTCCTTGGGTCCCTCGTGGGCTTTTGTGGAGGAAGGCTACATCTTTGTCTTCCAGGATTGCCGCGGAAAATATAAATCCGAAGGGAAATTTGTCGTTATGTGGCCGCACAAAAGCATCAAGCGCACCAAACAGGATGTAGACGACAGCAGCGATACCTATGACACCATCGAGTGGCTGTTGAAAAACATTCCTAACCATAATGGGCGTGTGGGACAGTGGGGAATTTCCTATCCCGGGTGGCACACTGTGATGGGGATGATCGATGCCCATCCTGCCTTGAAGGCCTCCTCGCCCCAGGCATCACCGGCGGACATGTGGATTGGCGATGATTTTCACCACAACGGAGCCTTTCGCCTAATGTACACTTTCGGATGGCTGGCTGGTAGTGCCCGAGTCAGAACAGGCCCATCAGCTCAACGTGCCGCCCGTTTCAGATACGGAACACCGGATGGCTACAAATTCTTCCTCGAGCTTGGCCCTGTTTCCAATGTGAATGAAAAATATTTCCGTGACAGCGTTCCCACCTGGAATGAATACATGGAGCATGGAGATTACGACGAATACTGGAAAAAACAAGATGTCCTCCAGCATCTGAATAACATCAAACATCCCATCCTGAATGTGGCTGGCTGGTTTGATGCCGAGGACTTTTATGGCCCGATGAGCATCTACTCCACGATAGAAGAGAAAAATCCCGGCAATAAGAGCATTCTTGTGGTTGGACCCTGGTTGCACGGAGGCTGGGCGCGAATGGACGGGGATGCTTTAGGGAACATCAGATTCGGCACAAAGACGGGTGTGTATTACAGGGAAAATGTGGAATTGCCCTTCTTTAATTATTACCTGAAAGACAAGAGGACACTGGACCTACCCGAGGCACTAGTCTTTGAGACAGGATCGAATGAATGGAGATCCTATGATCAATGGCCGCCAAAAAAAGCTCAAGAAAGGAATATCTATCTTCACGCCAATGGGAAACTTTCCTTTGACTCTCCCTTGGAAGAATCAGACAGAGCATGTGATTCATACGTGAGCGATCCCGACAAACCTGTGCCTTGGTCTTCGGAAATTCGAACAAGCCAGGGGCATCTCTGGATGGTTGAAGACCAGAGGTTTGCGTCCCGCCGGCCAGATGTTCTGGTGTATCAATCTGAAGTGCTCACAAAGGACATCACTATCGCTGGGCCGATAATCGCCAGTCTCTACGTATCCACGACTGGAACGGATGCGGATTGGATTTTGAAACTGATTGATGTTTATCCTGGGAATGCTCCTGATAAACAGCCAAATCCCCAGAATATCAGAATGGGGGATTTCCAGATGCTTCTTGCCGGTGAAGTCTTTCGAAGTAAATACCGAAACAGCTTTGAACATCCTGAGCCTTTGGTTCCGAACAAGGTGACCAAGATCGAGTTTGACCTTCGAGGCAAGAGCCACAGTTTCCGAAAGGGACACAGGATCATGGTGCAGATTCAGAGCACCTGGTTTCCAGTGATCGACAGAAATCCCCAGAAGTTTGTGGATATCTATCATGCGAAGGTAGAGGATTTTCAAAAAGCGGTTCATAGAGTGTACCGCTCCAAGCAATTTCCCTCACACATAAAGATCAAGATTATAGAATAATAAAGGGGTCAACTCTTTATATTTGATATTTTAAAAATTGGGGACAAAAAATTGGGGACAGGCCCCATTTTTCAGGCCCCATTTTTCTCTACGAGATTGCCGCGCTTCGCCCGCAATGACGCAACGATAAAGATAAAACATAAGAATTTGCTTTTTGGGCTTGCCCCAAATCCATCACAATTTTCCGCTATTTCTGACTGCTAACAACCTGCAATAAATGTATCACACTCAAAACGAAAAGTTCAACGGCAAACAAGATAGACAAATCGACATAAACTGCAGAACAGCCAGCTACCTTTCAAGTTAAAATCTATCGAGGAAGAGGGGTTTTTTCCTATCCCACTGATGCCAAATGAAGAATTGCGAAAAATAAACATATAAAATTGGCTGCATTATAGTAAAATAATTTATGTTCGGAAATACACTATTTAAAAGGAGGGTCCAGTGCCTCTTCAGAGTAGTTATGGTATAGAAAATCATGGAATAACCAATACGGGTGACGTATTCTGGAATTTCAATACACCTCGGTTATACGAAGAAATAATCAAGAGGAGAGAAGGTGCTGTAGTGCATCTTGGACCTGTCATCGTTAGAACGGGTCATCACACAGCAAGAGCTGCGAATGAGAAATTTATAGTGAAAGAGCCGAGCAGCGAAAAGAATATTTGGTGGGGAAAAGAAAATCATCCGTTTGAGGAGGAACGGTTCAACACATTATATTTGCGTTTGATGGCATATTTGCAAGGAAACGACCTTTTCATTCAGGATTGTTTTGCAGGTGCGGATCAAGAGTACAGGATACCAATTCGTATAATAACAGAAACCGCCTGGCACAGTTTGTTTGCCAGGAACATGTTCATACAGGCGCGATGGGAAGAGCTTGAATCGCATATTCCTGAGTTTACCGTATTGCATGTTCCCCATTTTCACGCAATTCCACAGATTGACGGAACCAACTCAGAGGCTTTTATCATCATTCATTTTGGTAAGAAACTGGTAATCATCGGAGGGACAGCCTATGCTGGGGAAATAAAAAAATCGATTTTTACTATATTGAATTATTTACTACCGCAGGAAAGAGTTATGACCATGCACAGTTCTGCTAATATCGGAGAAAAAGGTGATGTAGCCCTATTCTTTGGCCTTTCAGGTACAGGAAAAACAACGCTTTCTACTGATCCTTCCCGCCGCTTGATCGGAGA
>DAOVDI010000154.1 GCA_030669585.1 Acidobacteriota bacterium | reverse complement strand
GACCATGGACGATGGTTTTGAGACACATTATGCTGTAATCAAATATAGAATTGTATTATGAGGAAAACGATTGTTTTTTCCCTCCTTGCGGTTATTATTGTATTGATAAGTTTTCTTTATCGATTCAATCATTCCTCCATTTATCAAGGATTCCCCATCGATATAAATAACAAACTATCTGAAAAAGGAGAGGATGTATTTTATCTCTACTACTTTTTCTCCTATAAAGATTGCCAACCCTGTCTTGAAACCCTCAGTGTCCTAAATATAATCTCATCTCCTTTTAGAATAGTTGGCGTTACCCCAGATGATGAAGTTACAGAGGTGAATTTCATTAAAAAAGAATTTGGAATTGAATTTAATATTATCCCAATCAAAAACTTGAAGAAATTTAGACCGCCTTACTCTCCTTCAATTGTTGGAGTTGATAAACAGGGTAGAATTCATTTTATCATTCCAAGTGTTCCTCATCAGAGAGAGTATTTAGAAAATTTTTTATACAGTTTTTTTGAAAGGGCTTATCCTTTAATCTCAAGAATTTCAGAGAATTCTATACTTAATGCAACATAGCTTTGTACGCCGCGCATCTCAACCCGTGAATCACTCATGCATTTTTTAGTGATTTATGAATAATGAAAAGGGTTCGAGGATTCAAGTGCTTTTTTTCTAACGACTTAATAAGTGCTTTGAACCAAGTAGCTTTTATCTTTGGCCTTTGTCAAACTTTTAATTCTTTATAATTCTTAATTATTTCACTAGAATCCTTGAACCCTTTGTCTTCTTCGACTTCTATGACTTCTATGGACTTCTATGACTCCTATAGACTTCAACGACTTCAATAGACTTCGATAGACTTCTATGGACTTCGATAGACTCCTTTCGTATCTTGCTTTGGGGCGGTTATTTAGATATACTGACTGCACTCAGGTGATAGCATGAGCGAATGGAAAAACAGCGGACAGGACGAGGCCAAAGAGGCAAAGCTGGATACCATCCTTCATCCCAGCACAACCGCCAAGGAATTCAAGATCACAATCGAATTCGGATATAAAGCCTCGGCAAGCTACAAGAAAGCCGTAGACATAGCACAGAGACACCCTTCCTATACAAAAGAAGGAGAAGGCGAATGGGTCCGTCACTCCGCTACATTCAGTACCGACGACGTCGAAGAACTGTTTGAGCTCTTCAATCTAGTGCATGAATGGGACACGACCGAAGTGTTGGTCAATCATAAAAAGATCCCTTACGGGCATCAGTTATGGCTGCCTCTCATGTGGTTTAACCGCATCAAATAGAGTGAATTACTTGATCTCTTCGAAGCGGGCTGTAAAGTGTCTAAGATGCGGGGACTGATGGGTGATTTTTAATCCTTTGATCTGTTCCCTTTTTTTGTAAAGACTGTTCACTGCATCCGCCACATAGTGCATGTGTGAAACAGAGTAAACCCGCCGCGGGATCGCCAGGCGTACAAGTTCCAACTGTGGAAAGATCATCTCTCCGGTCTTTTCATCTTTTTTTGCGAACATCACGCTCCCGATCTCGACCGCCCTGATGCCGGATTCCCGGTATAGGGCCACACTCAGCGCCCAGCCCGGATACTGGTCCCGGGGAAGATAAGACAGAAACCTGTCTGCAAGGATGTATACAGCATGACCGCCCACGGGTTTGTAGATCGGAACACCGGCCCGATCCAGAAGATCTCCAAGATACCGGACCTGCCCTATCCTGTAAGCCAGGTAATCCTCATCCAGGCCTTCTTCGATCCCGATGGCCAGTGCCTCAAGCTCACGGCCTGACATGCCTCCGTATGTGGGAAACCCCTCTGTGATAATGAGAAGGTTTTGAAGCCTCTCTGCAAGATCTCCATCATTCAGGGCGAGAAAACCGCCCATATTGACAAGCGCATCCTTCTTAGAGCTCATGGTGGCGCCGTCCGCATACGAAAAGGTTTCCCGGGCAATCTCCAGAATGGACTTGTTTTCATATCCTTTTTCCCTTGTTTTGATGTAATAGGCGTTTTCCGCAAAACGGCATGCATCAAAAAAGAATGGGAGTTTATGTTTTTTGCATATCCGGCTGACCTTTTTAATATTATCCATGGACACAGGCTGTCCGCCTCCGCTGTTGTTTGTGATGGTCATCATTACCAAGGGGATTTTGTCCGTTCCTTTTTCTGCGATAAAATTCTCCAGCTTTCCAATATCCATGTTCCCCTTAAAATCCGCTTTCAGATCCGGGTCAAAGGCCTCATCCGCAACCAGGTTAACGGCAAAAGCTTTCCTGTACTCGATATTGGCCTGGGTTGTGTCAAAATGAATGTTATTGGGGATGTAATCTCCCTCGCGGAGAACAGTTTCAAAGAGGATACGTTCCGCTGCCCTGCCCTGATGAGTCGGGAGCACATGTTTAAACCCAAAAATCCGTTTTACGGCTTTTTCAAAATGAAAAAAACTCTTTGCCCCGGCATAAGATTCATCCGCAACCATGATGCCTGCCCACTGCCTGTCGCTCATCGCTGATATCCCGCTGTCCGTCAAAAAATCGATATAGACCTTCTCTGCAGGAATATTAAAAATATTAAAGCCGGCTTTATTGAGAACGTCCTCTCTTTCTTCTCGTGACGTCTTTTTAATAGGCTCTACAACCTTGACCCGGTAGGGCTCAATAGGATAATCATCTTTCAACATAAATCTCTCCTTTCCCCAATTTAAAAAGAAACCAGGTTCCTGAAAACATTATATCTATTTTCTATATCTTTGTCAGACAACGTTTTTAAGCGCTCGATACCGAAATCCTCTATGACAAAAGAGGCTGTTACGCTGCCGAAAACAGCCGCCCGTCGCATATCGTCATTTTTCATGGAACCCTCTCTGTCCAGGTACCCCAGAAAACCTCCGGCAAAGGAGTCCCCGGCTCCAGTCGGGTCAACCACGTCCTCACAGGGAAAGGCCGGAATACTAAAAACCATGTCCTGGCCGAAAATGAGCGCTCCATGCTCTCCTTTTTTGGATACGACAAGGTCCGGCCCAAATCTTAAAAGTTTTTTCCCGGCTTTGATCAGATTCTTCTCGCCGGTCAGCATTTTGACCTCTTCGTCATTGGCAAAAAAAACATCCACCTTTTCAAGTGTTTTCAGCAGGGTATCCCCTTTTGTCTCGATCCAAAGAGCGATCGTATCCATAGCTACCATCTTGGGATTCTCCACCTGAGCCAGGATATCCTCCTGCAGGTCCGGATCGATGTTGCCCAAAAAGAAAATATCTGCTTTTCTATATGCATCATTGAGCTGAGGCTTAAAATTTTCAAAGACATTCACATCGGTC
>DAOVDI010000060.1 GCA_030669585.1 Acidobacteriota bacterium | reverse complement strand
TATGGTCTGGCCTTGTGTGTCCGTGAGGATCCCGTTGAATTCCAAGGTCGTGTAGATGCTGTCCTGATAGCTTCCCATGGATATGTTTTTCGGCTCAAGGGAAAAATGAACAAAAGGGATTCCTGACGGATCCTTGATGATCTGAATCTGGGCGTCGCTATCCATGTAATTAGCCGAATATTCGACTTCGACGATGTCCTTGTATTCGAGGAACTTTTTTGCATACCTGTCCTCAATGCTCCGTATTAAAGCCCCATCCAAATTTTGGATAAGAGCCGTTGATTGCATTGAGGGATGTTGTATCACGGACTCACCGGGAATCAGGGAGATTGTTGCCTGTGCCAGCAATGGCTGGATTTCTTCGAGTTCATAATATGCTGCCATAATATTTGTCGGATCCTCCATGAAATTTGTCAGAAGGCTTTGCGGTCCCATCATCGCAGGATTGTATAATATATGCTCGCCAATCCGCCCCTTCTGGTAAAATAATAAATTGAAGGCCGAAGGAAGCCCGTCCAGCCTTATTCCCTGATAAGCCCAGAGTTCTGCTGGATAATAAGCATCACTGCTTTGGAAGATCCGGATATCATTCGGTTCTCCAAGGAGGATATAGGCTTTTCCCCTATCAGTTTTCCATCCGGGTTTTCCGGCATATCTGTACCGGCGGTTGACGTAACTCAAGCGGCGGTAATGTTCATCGCGAAATTCATTTTTATCTGTTCCTGCAGTGGGGTCTCGGTGCTTCCAGAAGGCCTTGATGAAGAGTTCTCTTTCGTTAGCGGTGTTGAGCTGCAGAAAAACATCTTTTTCCTTAGGTGTGATGATGTAAAAAACCTCTTCTTCTATCCAGCGCCGGTAATTCTCAGGGAGGTCTTTAGGTTTAATTTTAGCCGGAACAAAGCTTGTCCAAACAAGAAGTACAACCATTGTCCAGCCTAACAAACGCAACTTTTTCATTATTTTGTCGTTTCCTATGCTTGGGCTATTTGATGATATGAAATTTTACCATGAATATATCGTTTTTTATAGGAAATTCTTTTTTGTGTTCGCATCAAATATCTCACAGTTATGTCCAATATACACTTCTGACATATCTAAATAAACATATCATAGGAAAAATGAGAGGAATTACAGGAAGGGCTTTTATTTAATTACAGGCACTGCATAAGGACCTTCTTTCAGAAAGGCTATTTTGGGCTCTTTTTGCTTTATCTTATCTACAGCGTAAAATATTGCTTTTTGCACCATCCCGTCTATTTTCATATTTTTCCTATCTACAAAATCATAACCACTTTTACCTGGTAGTTTTCTTAAATCATGAGGATTTATATTTATTGTGCAGTAAATCAATCTATCAAAAGCTCCAACTTTTCTAAAAAACTGATCCCATTTTTGAACTTCCCATTGGTCAGGAACAAATTGCCAGCTATCGCTCTTAATAAAGTCGGTGAACTTACCCGGACCTTTTTCTTTTAAAACTTTCATAACTTTTTTATAATCATTTTTTCCTACAGGCTCTTTATCACTGTTATGAGCAACTAAAATAACTATTCCTCCTCTTTTAATAATGGGAAGTGTTCCATAGGCTGCTTTTGCAGCCTGATAGTGGTTAATAGCTACACTTCCACCATGAGTTAAGACTATATCGTATTCATTGCTAACGGGGATAAGAGAATATTTTTTTATTCTTTTTACTGCTTCAAGATGAGCTTTTTCTAAATCACCGGCAAAAACCCCGGCTAATTTCATTTCACCATTTAAAACAACATTTACACTGAAATCCACTCCTGCCTTTCGGGCAACTTTTAAGGCAAAATTGTGACAGGGATTATTCTCTAAAACCAGGTTCGTAGCATTAGGATTATCCATAAACTCAGCACCGTGAAAAAGATGAGTAGTCTCCAGATTAACAAGACCAGGACAAATTGCTTTTCTCCCACCTGATACGCCTGCCATAAAGTGAGGCTCCACTAAACCAGTAACAATATGAACATCCGCCTCTAAAAACTGTCTGTTTATCTCAACTGACACTCTATCTATGTTAGCTAAGTAACGGAGATTAGATGAGGTACAGTTGTGATCTATTATATCATATTTATTTATTATAAATTTTCCAAATGCCCCTTTTTTCCACTCATTGGATGTAGGTACATGAGTTCCCGTTCCCACTATAATCTTGATATTTTTATTCTTTACTCCCGCCTTTTTTAATCTTTTTAAAAGGGGCAAAAGAATTCCATCATCTCTTTCTCCATTGTAGGGAACAGGTCTTGTATTGTCAGATACAGCTATGGCAATACTTACCTTTGAAGGAGATCTTTTGTAAAAAGAAATAATATCCTCTATGGGCGGGCTTTCTATAGGATTAGACAGGGCATTTTCTATTTGCTCTTCAGGGTTTTTTAAGGCAGGAATATACCCCATTTTTAAAATATCACACCAGGAAGGAACTCTTATATCTAAAAAGTCTTTACCGTATTCTAAATTGATATTTTTCCAACCTGATGGATTCATTTTAAACTTTATCCTGCATTTGACCAGAATAACTTCAGGACATATTCTTTATCTTATCAAAATCACCGCTTACAATTGCATCTATTAAAGCACCCATATTAAGCCTTCTTGCTATGTCCTCCTATAAAGGATGGTTATTGAAATTTTGAATCGCCTGTTTATTTTTTCACCTCAAATCATTTAGGAAGCCTAGCTCCCTAAGAGATAAATCATTGGTTCTTCTTCAAAGTATAGTAACTTTTATAATCCAACAAAGATGAAGAACTAAGGCCAAAATGACCAGCGTTATCTTTTATTTTATGATATGGTACTTAGTTTGGCGGCCGTCCAGATAAAAAACGCCTTTCTTGGTGAAAACGATATCCTGCTCAAGCTTGAAACGCAGTTCTTGGGCGCCCCATTCCGGAACAGGACGGTCCACGCTCAACTCGACCGTAAAACAGCTGTTAGGAACAACCTTAACCTCTCCACGAGGTCCTGTGTTTTCCTGTTCCCAGGGCAATCCAATCAGTGGACCGGGCTCATGCAAATAGAGCCCGACCGAGTGCGAATACACGCGGGGCTTTTTTATCCCCGAGGACTTGGCTTTCTGCAGGATGTTTGCCAGCATTTGGTTCCCCGTCAGGCCTTCTTTGAATTCGCCGCAGAAAATGTCCTGTAGCTTGTTTCCTTCCGCCATGCCAGCTTTTATGCCGTCGGGGACATCAGTCTCTCCTCGGTTGAGGACGTAAGCCATCTCCTGGGTATCTGTATGATACCGCAGATATTTAATACCTACATCACAATGAAGAACATCGCCCCTCCGGATGATCTTGTCGTCCACAGGATATTTATCGAGTAGATCCGTGTTCCGTCCCCTTATACTGAAAAAAGGCCTGAAGGCCTTCTCAAGCCCGAGATCTGCTATCCTCTGTCTGTAATGCCAGACCAGGTCGTCTGTAGTCGTCACACCAGGAGTTATGACTTTGTTAGAAAACGTCTCAGCGATAAGGGCATGAGAGATGGATACGGTAGCATGATACAAATCCAGCTCTTCATCCAGAAGCGTTTCAAGCCACAGCGTGGCGAGTTTTTCAGCCGAATGCAGACGTTCAGCGTATTTGGGCCCTATCGCCTGAATCAGTTTATCTTTAAGCGAGACTGTCAAGCCATCTGCAGCCCAGATCACATCAGATTCGTTGATGCCAATCTTTTTAGGATCCTTCTCCTTAACCACTCTAGCCAAGCACTCCCATTGACCTTCTTCTCCGTGTTTCTTGGTATGGGGTGGTGTCCAGATGCTTTGATGGAATCCTTTCATCTTTGTCCTGGAAATATTCAGTCTTTCCAATTTTTTACCAGACCCTGGATCATAGAAAACGAGTATCTGAGTGATGGGGCACCACGCGTCATAAGGAACCATGGTCAAGAAAACCGGATCATAATTATCCTCATTACAGACGATAATCCACATGTCAAACCCGGTCTCTTTCATGAAATGAGACAGCAGCCGGTCAAGCTTCATTTTCGTGATTTTATCCACCGTGGCTGCTCTGTCCTTGATGCTCATCACCACAGGAAACTCTTTACTATGGGCAACAAACGGATGCACAGAGAGCGATATTAATAGAAGCACGATAAAAATTTTTTTAATTATTCTGATCATTTTTCCTCCTTTCTTCCTTAAATCTGAGTAAAAATAGTATGCCTTAGCCAAATATTATTTCGTCCGGACTAGAAATTCATCTCCAAAATGGTCGAGCATGCGGCTGTTCTGTAATTCTCCTCTCCTGTGATCTCCCATGGCTTCAACCTGAGACGAAAAACTGAATTCCTCATTTTTTCCAGGGTGATTTTGGGTCTAATCCCACCCAACTCATTTATTGTAATGGATCGAACATAAGGCTTGAGTGATTCAGGGAGTTTGACCATGATGACATCTAGATTTCCTTTGCTGCAGCCGGTTCCTCCCCATAACAAAACGAAGACGAGAATCCAGCACGTCTGCGCTCTTCTCAACATGTCTTTATCCTTCTGTCTTTCCTTCCTTCTCCAATACAAGACAGTCTATCCCCGCCTTGTAACCTTCTGATTCAGAGTTCTTCGAGTCTATCGAAAACGTAAATATGTTCATCCCCTCATGCAGAGGAACTGCAGGAAACACAAATTCCTTAGGCGGCCAGATCGGCCTTGTCAGGTCATCTGTCTTAAGGAATGTATCCACTGGATCGCCTACGGGCAGGCTATTCACACTGAGCTGGACATTCCCGTAGTCGGGAGCTCGGACAAAATAGATTTTGATTGTGTATTTCCCTGATTTTTTAACAGGTACAGACAGGGAAAATATCCCCTTCCCTCCAGAGTCAAAAACAAGCATATGGTCTCCGCTGAGATTGGGCATAAGGTGTTGGACTTTCGGTCGGGCGCTTTTTCCGGTCTTGCTCTGGAACTCTGAAATACCCAGATCCTCTGCTTCCAAAGACCCTTCCACATGCCATCGGCCTTTGTACGGATCCCATGGCTCATTGGAAATAATCCTCTTTAGTCGAGGCCAAGACTTATGAATCTTCTTCTGATACCAAAATCCCACACTGGAGAAATAATCTCTTCCCGTGTTCGGCCAGGGGCTTATCCACGGCCAATGCTCGATTTCGAACGTGAAAGATTTCCTAAACGGTATGGGGTCCAATATATGGAACCGATAAACGCTCAAACGGTCACTGACTTCCCTCCCTTCAAGGGCCGGAACACCATGGTAGAGATCGCTGAAGATCCGAAATCCCCAGGCATCGCAAAAATAATCCTCTGTGCCTGTTCCCACGAACGAAACCTTTCCATCGACCGTGATGATATCATCTCCCTCGCCGAACCAGCCGGGTGTTCTGGCGCGATGGCCCATGACGACGCCCACAAAGTGGCCGTTTCCTTCAGCCTCAACGAGTGTCACGGTTCTTCCGCGTTCAGCCGGATCAATCTCCCGGAATCTGGCATGAAAATAGTGAATGTCTTTAATGGGTTTGCTGTAGATATGATAGTCGATATAGAAATACATCGATACGGTTTCACGGCTGAGATTTTCTTCAGAACGTGTCGCGCTGACCGTGATGTGTGCCGATTTATTAAACGGCATGTACCACCAGCAGTTCCGCGCTCGTCCTTCCGAAGAGGCCTGAATAGGCAAGCTATTCAGCGGGGCATTGATACCCATGGCCACACCAAAAAAATCTCCGATGGGCGCTTCCACACTGGGATGTTTGCTTCTGTCCCAGTACATCCGGATGATGAGATCACGGCCCCCACCCCGATGGGTAGTCCAGATGTGTGTGATAGCGCCAGGCCCTGAGATGTCCGCTAAGGTGAATTCTTTCCCGTCAGTGGGGATCCAGACATTATCCCTAGGTCCACCCTGTTTGTGATAGGAGCTGACTCGTGAAGCTGAATAATTCTGGGATTTGGAGAGGATCATCATCGGGTTGAGAGTTTGCATCGCCTCTGGAGGTGGCGGAACAGGTTCTGGCTTAGGAGGAACAGGTCTTGGAGTCTTGAGAGAAAGAATCTCTCTCTGTCTGTCTCTGGCGAAAGACATCAAAAGAACAATCATCATTCCTGCTATTAAGATAACAAGATAAAGCCTTTCTCTTCTTTTCATCATTTGCATCCTCCTATAGGCTTATATTATCGAATTCATATAACCCACAGAATAAAATCAAATATTCTTTCACTCCTCTATCCGACAACCTGCTTGAAGACACAGAATACGCCTCCCTTCTCAGCCATAGTTTTGATGTTTCTATCGCTGACATTCCTCGGGTGAGGACAGAGTTCATAGCAGCCGGAATGAGAAAAGATGACCGGATCTTGAGAGGCTCGAATTACATCCAGAGATGATTTTTCACCAATGTGGGAGAGGTCGACGATGATACCCACATCATTATACGCATCAATCACCTCGTAACCATACAAACTCAGCCCTGTGTTTGTTTTTTCCCAACAGGAATCGATAAGGTAATTCCACCGGCCGCCGACAAGCTGAATCTGCCTGACCCCCATCTCAAAAAAAGTCTCGAGCTTCTCCATATCCCAGCCGAGCGGTGCGGCCATCTGGAAGTTCTGGTCGGATTCCTGAAAACCAGGTGCTATCATCTGGGTCATAAAAAAAATAGCCATAAGAACGCCTAAGTACAATCGAAATTTACTGTTCATTATTCATCCCTTCCCTTAAGATGCGTACTTAACGTAAGCATCTTCATTTCCGTAATATGGGAATATGTGATGTATGGATGAGCATCATAAGGGCAAGGTCCTGTCCGTAACGGTGCGGTGCATCAAAAATGTACTGTTTTATTCTACAAAACATCAGTATTATTCATTTTTATTATTTTAGCTTGTCAAGCTTTTTTTCATCTCATGTTTGCGGGCAATAACTGCTGAATAGAATCCTATCACCCCAAAGGCAATGGCCGGCACCCAGTAGGCAAGTACGATGTTGCCCGACAGATCGGAAACGATGCCCTGAATTTGGGTAAGGAAAGCCGCCCCTGCAATGGCCATGATCATCCCTGCTCCTCCTATCTTGGTATCTTCTCCCAATCCATCAATGCCCAGACCATAGATGGTTGGGAACATCAATGACATGCAGCCTGAAATTCCTACTAGGCAATAAATACCATAATAGCCCCGACAATAAATGGTAATCATAGTCAACACAAAGGCTGTCACCGCCAGTCCCGTCAGTAAATGTCGTGGTTTGATAAATTTCATCAAAGCAGTACAAACGAAACGGCCGATCACAAACAGACAGAGCGACATGATATAATACGTTGCGCCGGCCTGTTCGGCTGTTCTTGGCAGCAAAGCAGTAAGACCGATCCACTCCAGGAAATTGTAAAAACCTGAGGCGACTGGTTCCAGGTTTCGGAGTTTTTCAATGATCTGAGCTGCGGTAGGGTTTGATCCAATTGAGGCAATCACTGAATTGAGCTGCAGCTGCTGCATCACGTACCGTATAATGAACGACCAGACCGCGATTTGGGCCCCCACATAGAAGAATTGTGCGATCACTCCCCAGACATAATTGCTGTTCTTCTTCAACCTCCGGAATGTGTTTGCGAGATTAAGTCTTTTGTCATCTTCTTTCAGCGATGGCATCCGGGTTAAATAAATAGCAATCAGGATCCCGACCATCACCAGTCCAATGATCATATAGGTGAATGAAAGAGATTTCAGTTCCATCCCTTGTATCCTGGCCAGCTCCTCATGCGGAAGAGCGGACCGTTGGGATGCTGTCATGGTACTGAGATTGGATAATATAAATACTTGGCTGATAACTACCCCGGCTATGGCACCAAATGGATTGAATGATTGGGCAAAATTCAACCGCTGTGTGGCAGTTGATTCAGAACCAATAGCGCAAACATATGAATTGGTTGAGGTTTCCAGGATTGATAAACCAGCAAATAGGATCAGGATAGCAAAAAGGTACATAAAAAAGCCTATATCCGTGCTTCCTCTTGATATCAACATGGCAGGGTAGAACATAAAAGTACCCAGGGCATACATGGACAGTCCGAGCATCACACCTGATTTGTATGTAAATCGTTTGATAAACAAGGCCCCTGGTAGGGCAAAACAACCGTATCCGAAAAAATAACAAGCCACCTGTATCAATGCTGTTTTGGTATCTGTCAGACTCATGATCCGCTTGAAAGCTGCCAACATGGTGTCGGTCAGGTTGTTCGGCACTGCCCATGCAAAGAACAGGGAGGACAGCAATATAAATGGCCATACAATGCCTTTGGGAAGAATGCAATGTTTTTCCATATCCAATCTACTTTATTTTGTTATTGAAAATTTTCTACTATTTCGCTCAAATCAAGTTCAAACACATGAAGTGGTCCAATTGTCAAAACCATTATAGCCTTCATTTCACCTTTTAAAAAACTGATTTGATTTCTTCTAGGGTTACTTTAAATAATTCTTGGGTTATTTTATCTAAATCTGTTTCGTCGCCTTTAAAATGAAATGTGGTATGACAATGGGTGATAGATTCTCCTGGATCAAGCTGGGCTCCAGGAGAGCTGGATTCCAATTCATAAAACGGGCCCATAGACTTTTCACCGGGTTCCAGCGGACCGTCATTATAGGCATTAATGACATCCCCTCCATAGGGATCCTTTTGAATTTCCCACAAAGAGTTAACATATAGGTAATGGTCAGGACCTTCAGGGGGGCTCATTTTAATGATGGTGAGCACCTGATCCTTCTCATTATAGCTGCCGGCAATGTAAAGACACCTATTCGGAGGCACTCCAATTTTACTCCTTTGTTTCCCATCACCTTTAAAATATATCGTACCTGATTTAATTTTTAGCCGTGCTGGTGGAACCTTCCCAAAATACTCATCATTAACAATCGGTCCTAGCTCATCCTCTGATCCCTGTTTAAATGGCACAACAATTGTGGTAGTCGGTGAAGGAGTAAACATGCCAAGAATCCAGATGGACAGTAAACCGGTTTCTTTGTGCCAGGCCATTTCTCCAGTATTTGTAATAGTGTTTTCTGATTCAAATGCAACTACTTTCAGATTCGCTCCAAATTCCACTCCGAGTTTCTCTGTGACATCACTTTTCTGGAGAAGCCGGATGGTTCTATCTATCTCAAAATCAAAGGTAAAACCGAAACAATTGGTAAGTTTCATCTTCTTACTGAATTCTGCTCTGTTATTGGTTTTTGATTTTAACTGCCACTTCTCCCAATCAAATTCAGAGGGGACATGCCAATAATCCAGTTTAAATGGATTGCCTTTTTCAAAATAGATCGAATATTGCCCACCTTCTGGGCCCAGCCAAAATCTATCTTCCCCGCCAAAGGGATTAAAATGAGGATTGCGTTCTCCAGAGGCTATCAGGTCGTAGTTGACCCACCCAAAACTCCTTCCATATCCACCAGAAGCAGTACTGGTGAGAACCCGTCCCTGCATCCCCGCGGAGACAACGACCTGAGCTTGACCCTCTTCATCTGAAAGCAAAATGACATCTGTGTGTTTTTTGAGAAATTCTAAGTCCTCTTGAAATGTCATGGTACCCTCCTGTTCCTCTTTAGTCTGACATCCTAGTGTGATTGAGATCATAACGAATAAAATAATTAAGGTTTTCTTCACTTGGCAACTCCTTTCAGTTACTTTCTTATAAGGAAATAAAAAATAAACTTCAATCAATACGGTACTTTTCTATAGATATGGGGAGGATAAGCTGATTATCTTTGCGAGGGGAATTGTTAATCTTATCCATAAGGAGGGAGACCGTTAAATTTGCTAGTTTTCTTAAATCCTGGTTTGCACATACGAGGGAACGTTTAAATAGATGACAGAATGGGCCAATATCAAAAGCAGACATGATAATATAGCGCTTACTTTTTTTTTCATGTTTCTGAACCACTTTCATGGCTCCAAAAAAGGGATTCTGAATATCCGGGACAATGAGGCCGATGGTCGTTGTTTTTTTAATCTTAAGCTGCGCGCTAAAATATTTGGACGATAGTTCAATTTTTCTGCGGTTTCGATTACCACTCGAGCAGTTTCATCTGAAATTCTGAATTCTTTGGCCTTGCCGGTTAGAACCCTAGAAATTGTCGAATAGGAATAACCCGATAATTTTTGAATCTCTTTTATGTTCATTTTTTTAACGAAATTTAAATTTCTGAAAAAATGTTTTGCACAATCATTTGTTCTATGATATATTTACAGTTTAATAATATGTTTTGTCAAGAAATAATTCAAAAAAAAATATGATAAATAATGAGTTTGTTTATAACCATAAATTTTTACTACTCTTTTCAAAGAAGGCTTTATGGGCTCATTTATGAAAGGAGAATTTCACCATGTCTAAGTATGCTTTGGGACTTGATTTCGGCACGGCATCAGTTCGCGCATTGGCTGTTGATTGCGCTACAGGAGATGAAGTTACTGAAGCTGTACAAGTTTACGAACACGGCGTCATCACCCAAAACTTGCCTGGCACCAACGAGCCTTTGCCGCATGAGTTTGCATTACAGCATCCCCAAGATTACATAGAGTCCTGCACTATCGCTATATCTAAGGTTCTCCAACACATCCAAGCTCGTGAAATCATAGGTATTGGCGTCGATTTCACAGCATGTACCATACTTCCTATAAAAAAAGATGGAACACCTATGATGAAAATTGGTAAATTCCGGAATAATCCTCACGCCTGGGTGAAACTGTGGAAACATCATGCTGCACAGCCAGAAGCTGATAAAATTAATCAAATTGCTCATGAAAGGAAAGAACCTTTCCTTAAATATTACAGCGGCATTATCTCAAGCGAATGGATGCTCCCAAAGAGTTGGGAGATCCTTAATAAAGCCCCAGAGATCTATGAAGACACGGATATCATCATAGACGGTGGTGATTGGTTGGTCTATCAAATGACCGGAAAATTCTGCCGTAACGCTTGTGCAGCCGGATATAAAGGCCTTTGGAATGCAGAATCAGGATTTCCCTCCAAAGAATTTTATCAGGCTCTAGACCCTAAGCTTAAGAATGTAGACGAGAAGTGGCTGAGGAACATTGTTTACCCAGGACAACGAGTAGGAGGAATTTCTGAATCATTTGCAGCTCGGACTGGTCTCAAGGAAGGAACATCTGTATCGGCAGCTACAATAGACGCTCACAGCGGAGTTCCTGGGATGGGAGTTTCCGATGAAGGACCGATAAGTATTATCATGGGAACTTCCTCTTGCCACATGGTTCTTTCCAAAAAGCTTCATTTCTTTAAAGGGTATGCAGGTGTGGTTAAAGATGGAATCATCCCCGGTTTCTATGGATATGAATCCGGACAATCAGCCGTAGGTGATATATTTGCCTGGTTTGCTATGGATTTTCTGGAACCAGAGGGTGAACCTTTTCAAAAAATATCAGAAAAAGCCTCTCTCCTTAAGCCAGGTGAATCGGGTCTTATCGCTCTTGACTGGATGAATGGAAACCGGAGTATCCTAATGAATGCTCACCTGACAGGATCAATCATCGGGCTTATGTTGGATACAAAACCCGAAGAAGTATACCGGGCTCTTATCGAAGGCACGGCCTTTGGTACAAGAATCATTCTTAACACCATCAAGGAGGCAGGAATTCCTGTAAAAGAACTGGTCATCTGTGGAGGGCTGGTAAAGGATCCTTTGATTATTCAAATTTATGCTGATATTACCGGACTTCCCTTTAAAGTGGCAGCATCAAAACAGGCTGTAGCTTTAGGCGCTGCAATGTTAGGTGCATTAGCTGCAGGTCCTGAAAATGGAGGATTTGATTCTTTCGAAAAGGCTATTTCATCGATGACCAAACCGCCGATCAAGACCTATTTGCCAGATAAAAACGCTAAGGCTATCTATGATAAACTATTCGCAGCTTATAAACAATGTCATGATCTTTTTGGTCGTGAATTTCCAGATATAATGAAAAACTTAAAACAACTCAAAAAATCCATCCATGGAGGTCTTTTATGAACAAAATCGTCGATATATTTCTTCCCTTAGACGGTCGAGAAGAGCCTAATGAGCAGATTTGGCCTGTGGCTCAGTCTCAACTCGAAAATATCACTAAGGTCATCAAGCAATGTGGTTGGCAGACGAATGTTCTCAATCCAGATAACCCCATTGCCAGTGTTGCTGAGGGTATAAAGGTCATTAAAAAAGCTAAAGGCGATCGGTTTATCAACTTTATAGCTGGCTGGTCGTATCCGGATTTTTCGGTCACTCCCATGTGGAACCTACCTAAAGACATTCCTAAACTTATGCTGGGCAGTGCTATTCCCAACTATCCTGGAGCCGTTGGTCTGTTAGCTGCTGTCGCAGGCACCGCACATGTTGGCATAAAGACGGACCGTCTCTTCATTGAAAATTTTGAGGACCACGATGTTTACTCCGATGCCCTTGACAGTTTCCTCAACAAAAGAAGTTATCGGCCTTTTTTGCCTGATCCCATAAATGTCACAATCACGGATTCCCATAGAGAAAAAGCCAAACGGGTTGTCAACCAACTGAAAGGTTCTATCTATGGAGCTATCGGTCCTCGGTCCATGGAGATGTGGAATAAGATTTCTGAAGCAGATTTTTTAAGATATTTCGGCGTTGCTAGGGAAGGATTCGATGGGTTGAGGCTTTTAAAGATGGTAGAGAAAATCCCAGATAAAAAAGCCGAAGATGCTCTTAATTTCTTAATAGAGAAAGGAATGGATATTCAGATGGGAACTGACCCCGTCAAAAATTTAACGAAGGATATGGTCCTCTTCCAGATGAAAGTATATTTTGCTCTTCTTGAGCTCAAAAAGCAGTTCGGTCTTGACTTTTTGGGAGTTCAGGATCAACTGGACTGGATCGAGCATTATCCGGCGACGGATCTGTCCTTGGGAATTATAAATAACAGGTTAAGGCCGGAATCTGATAATGAAACCGTTGTAGTAGCTACTGAGGCCGATGATGGAGCTGCCATCACCATGCAGGTTTTGAAACTCCTCAACAATGGGGACCCTGTGGGTTTCAATGACTTTCGCTATTGGAATTCTGACAAGGGGCTGTACTGGTTTGTAAATTCCGGAGCACTTGCTCCTTACTTTGCCCATGGAAGTCATGATTCCTTAAAAGGTGCCTGGTCAGAACGTCAGACCTACATGTATTTTAAACAAGGAGGAGGAACTTGCTCAGTTGTAGTACGAATTCCCGGAGTAATCACTTGGGCCCGTTTTTCCTACCGCGACCATCAGCTCTACTTAGCCGCTGGAAGAGGAGTCACTGATGTTCCTACTGAAGAACAATGGAGAGAACGGTCCCAGAATTGCAATGCGGATTGGCCCCACTGGTATATAAAACTTTGCGGCCGGATAGAATGGAGCCTGAATACTAATCATCCTATGACAGTGCTGGGTGATCATCTTGCAGAATTGAAGGCGGTTGCCGAGGAATTGGGGATCCCTTTTGAATGTATAGACCACCTTACACCTGAGGAAATTGAATAAGGAGTTGGCTTTATAAAAAACAGATAGGCTACTTAGTAACCTGCTTCCAGATTCTCAAGAAGTTGCCCCCATAATCTTTTTGATCTCCGGGGTGATGTGACCATAATTGACGGATCAGGCTCTATAAGAGTCAACGGTGTTGAGAAAGACGTTATAATTAAAAGAGATGGAAGCGGCAGCGTAAACATATCAAATGTAAAAGGAAGAGTAGTCAAATAGAAATTGTGGAAACTTCTGTAATCTAGTATTAATAGGCTCGCGAAGAACTCCTCTCGCCTTCAGGCGATTGATTACTCTCCCTACAGTCGATGAAGAGATCTCTTGCCTTCTCTGTGAAGAAGTACTGCCA
>DAOVDI010000048.1 GCA_030669585.1 Acidobacteriota bacterium | reverse complement strand
TCAGTTTAATGTTGTTAGTGCGGAGACTTTGCGCAAAGCTCAGCAGGAACCGGAACTTCACCACGACCTCATTGTACGTGTGGCAGGGTACAGTGATTATTTCTGTGATCTGAACAAAGACCTGCAGAATGAGATCATCGCTCGTACAGAACACAACTTCATATAACCTGGGTTATTCACAGGTCGAGATGCACGGCGCAGCGTATGAAGCCGTAATTATTTACTGCGAATGCGCTGCAACAAAGCAGATCGGCCTGCCCGAAGGGTGATAAGTGTCGATACATAAAATTAATTCTTCAATAATTGGATAGATGTTAAAACGTATCGACAATTATCATGAATAATCCAGGGCCGTAGTTATTTCTTGAGGCTTATAACCAATCCAACAATGGCTGCGACAGCTCCTGCGGCTGTGCCTATTATCTGCTTGATTCCGAAACCTGCGGCTCCCCCGACTCCGATAGAGTCTGCCAGAAGGGACAGAGCCAATATAATCACTCCGACCACAAGCACGATAATTCCAAATGTTTTATTCCCTTTCATATTAACACCTCCTTCTTTTTATTATATTAGTTTTAATTGCTGAGTACCAATATTTTTTCTTATTCCGGGTAGGGGTCAAAACCCAAAACCGAGGCTGGCCTCAAATGACAATCCTTTGGACCACAGATACTTTGTCATTCTGGCCCCCCATTGATCGATATAAAGGTCCAGAAGATCCCGCCCTTTTCCTGGGCCAAGGGTGCTGAGCATTCCGATGATCCGGTAGACAGCCCCTGCGCTGATAAACAGATTTGGATTCAAGTGAACGAGCAGTCCTCCGCCTCCGTTCAATCCGACTCCGATATAAACCGCATTTTTGACAGATCCATTCAGTATTGCCCCATTCTTGACAAAAAGCCATGGGACGTTGAATCCTATGTTTATATATGGTCGAAAAGGAGATCCTGCGATCAAAAATATTTTTCCATCAATACCGATAGCATTGTAATAGGATTTACTGGTCTTATCCTGAAATATCGCATCATGGGATGTTCTCAAATAAAAAACTTCCCAGAGACCCTTTCGGCGTTTTCTCCCAATGCTGAAACTGAAACCTGTGCCGTCCCCCAGCTTGGGGATATAAAAAACTTTCTCGAAATTCCCAAGGACCATTTTCCCGTCAAGGTCTCCCTGGATGGATAGGTTTAAATATTTAAAACTTAAACAGAAGCCTTCATCGGCCAGTGGGTCTTCATAAGCCGACAGAGGAATGGTAAAAATCCAGGTGAAGATAATAACTGTGGCGATTTGATGAATGGTTTTTCTTTTAATTTTCATATCTGATATTTTAGTCGGAAACAGGCTATATCCGTTGAGAATAAGTGTAAGAAAGCAGGCTTGTGTGCTGTTTTATCCGCATAAGAGCAAGATATATATCATAGAGTGATACCATGGTCAATCTTTGCCTTTTTTGCCTTTTTTATCTTGACTTCATATCTCTAATCTTAAAAAATGGGGATATCTATATGACGAAACAATTTTAAATGGGGAATCGCCATGAAAAAATATTTGATTTTTTGCCTTTTAATATGTTTTCTATTTTTGACCGTGGGTTGTAACAGATCAATCCCTATCCGGGAGATCACGGTTGATGAGATCGAGGCGCACATCCGCTTACTGTCCGATGATCTCCTTGAGGGCCGTGCTGTGGGGAGCAAGGGACTGGCTTTCGCCGCCCTGTACCAGGAAAATATATTCCGCAGCCTTGGACTCGAGCCTGCCTTTGGCAGCAGTTACCGGCAGCAGTTCCTTCTGAAGGGCAGCCTTCCTGATAAAAATGCCAGTCTGGAGGTTTTTTCCTCAAATGAGTCTTTTCCCTTGAAGATTCATGAGGATTTTGTGGTTGGTTCTCAGCGGGAAGATTCGCCGGCCGGAGTAGAGGGAGAGCTTGTTTATTGCGGTTTTCTGATCCAGGCCCTTGAGAGAAACTGGGATGATATCAAAAACGAGGATCTCAAGGGAAAAATCCTTTTGGTAGAGGTCAATGAGCCCGGCAACTATCCAGGAGGGAATTTTGACGGTGAGGATATGACCTATTATGGTCGTTGGACCTACAAATTTGAAAAGGCTTCTGAACTGGGAGCAACCGGCATTCTGATCATCCACAATACCAAGGGTGCGGCCTATGGGTGGGATGTGGTTCGAAATTCCTGGAGCGGAGAAACTTTTTTCCTCCCGGATGTCAAAAACCAACTGTTTTTTCAAGGTTGGATCCACGGGGACGCTGCAGAAAAGATTATGGCATCCGCCGGATTGAGCAGAAAGACACTTGCTGTACAGGCTGAAAAAGAGGATTTCAGGCCTGTTTCCCTGGGGAAAAGCATACGGGTGCGTCAGAAATCTTCTTTTCGCACTGTGGAAACCGAGAATGTTGCAGCTATTCTACGCGGGACACATAAAAAGCATAAAAACAGGTATATTATCCTGTCTGCCCATTATGACCACCTTGGAAAAGACCCTGCCCTGGATGGGGACCAGATATACAATGGGGCGGTCGATAATTGTTCTGCTTCCGCATCTGTACTGGCTCTTGCCCGATATTATTCCCGGATGGCCGAAGAATTGAAGGTTGATCTTGTTTTTGCGGCGGTAACGGCTGAGGAAGAAGGACTTCTCGGATCCGATTATTTTGCCCGCCATCTTCCCTTTGACAAAAGTCAGGCGCTTGCTAATCTGAATTTCGAGATGACCGGAGTCTGGGGTGAAACCAAAGATGTCTATGGAATCGGGGCAAAACACTCTGATCTGGATGATTTTTGTGGGGAGGCGGCCAAAGAACTTGGCCTGGAATATATTCCTGAGAGGGATGGAAATCTGGGCTATTTTTTCCGTTCAGACCAGTTGAGTTTTGCTCGTGCTGGGATTCCAGCGGTCTGGCTTCATGAAGGAATCACATCCAGAGGAGATGATCCGGATGCGATCAAAAGGAAACACACAGAATACAGAAAATTGAAATACCACAAAGTTGCAGATGAAATCGAATCGGATTGGGACTTGAATGGAACTTTGCAGATAATTCGTTGGGCAAGGGAGATTATTTCTCTTTTGTCAGAAGCAAAAGATTTCCCGAAGTTCAAGTCGACCAGTTCTTTTCACCGCTAATTCTTAATATCATTTAAATAAATCAAGTTTTTTCCTTACCTCCAGTGTGTATTTATGCTAGAATAACTCATCATGGAAAGGAAAAACCTCCTTAAATGGTCTCACTTCTCGGATATCCTCAAACCCAATCATGTTGTTTTTAGCCTCAAAGCAAAGGATAAACTTCAGGCACTTGACGAACTTTTGGATGTTCTTATTGCCCAAAAGCTCATTAAAAATAAAAAACCGATACTTACACGGATCATTGACCGCGAACGCCTTGAAACAACAGCAATCGGAGACGGCGTTGCCCTTCCTCACGCCCGTGTCAATACAGGGGGGGACATTACGGTCGTAGTAGGTAAGTCCGAAAAGGGAATTGATTTTGATGCAGTAGACGGAAACAAAGTCTATATCATCATACTGATCATCTGGAATCCTTCTATTCCCGGTCTTTTTAATCATCTTTTTGCCGGCATGGCTAAGTATCTACGGAAGCACGATTTCCGGGAAAAGCTGCGCAATGCGAGAAACGATTCAGAGTTATACAATAGTCTCTCAGAGATCGAGTTCCACCTTCCTCAACTCGATGATCAGGTTATCAGCCGGGCCAGTCTGATCTGGCGCCTCCAGGAGATCGAAAGAAACAAAAAAAAGGCAGATAGCAAGAAGAAAGCGGAACTGACAACAGAAGGGGATTATATTCGGGAAGAGCTGGATGCCGCTCTACTGGACAGGTTTGACAGATTGATGGCCCGTTACGGATTTGCGGTGGCCGAAGTGGAGGACGGAGCCTGCCAGGGATGTTTTATCAATGTGGCGACCGGCATGAGTTCAGCTATTGAAGGAAGCAACGACATTTATGTGTGTGAGAACTGCGGTAAATTTCTTGTAGCTTCGCAAAAAAAGCCCAATAAAACCTGACTTTTATTCAGGCCTGATCATATCCTTAACAAGATTGACCGGCTCCAGGACCCTGTGAACAGGAAAGGTCTGTGAGGTGCGGCTCCACTGGGAGACCAGATATTTGTCAAAATAGTTCCATACGAGAAGTCCATCATCACTTTCCGCTTCCATAAGATAGGCAGCAACTTTGCCAAGAGCCTGTCCAGTGCCCACAAACAGGGTTCCAGAAGGAAATTCCCTGGTCTCAGTCGAATATTCCCCTTTGACCGAATTCATACGGTGGCCCTGGTAAAGCCGGGCTACTCCTTTGATCTCCTTCACACGGAAGGTTTCCACTTCCAATGACACCGGTTCGAGGAGTTGTTCGACAACAATGCCGTGCTGGATGAGTTTGCCGGCGATGTTTTTATTCACAGCCGGAAAAAGATATCCAAAGGGAAGACGGGTGGATTTTTTAGAAAAATAGTCAGCGTAGTAGGGAAGAGTATAGGTCCTTTTTTTGTCTGTTCTTTTAACTCTGGGATAGCGATTTTCCCCCTGTTCGACCTCCATCTCCCAGCCGATGACCGTTACGGGATCCTTTAAGGGGCGGACGTCATACTCTAGTATAAACGTATCAGTTTCGTGAGGGGTCAGACCGGATCGTATCAAGGCCCGATCAGCTTCTTTGATAAGATGTTTGATCTCATCTTTATGGATTGAGCAGTAGTCCAGGATGCTGGCAAGGAAATTGTAGCATCCGAGAACACGTGTTTTGTAATCCGCATGAGCGTAGTTTTCATTGAGGATTGCGAGCCGGTTCCGTAATCCGATGTAGTTCGTCAGATAACGCGGTTGAGGGCCGGCAGGCCTCCAACCTTTTTCAGGATTCTTGAAATCAATAAAATTGCCGTACGGTATTGACAGTGTGCCGTATGTCTCCTTTAAGTTTTTCTGGATGGCAGGCATCATTTTTTCGTGCATGTATGAGATAATGGATGGGTCTCCGTTGGGGTTAAGAGGCCAGGCATAAGTGACCGGTTCTATATGATAGGATCCGTTGGTTGTGTGGCAGTCTACGAGCAGGACCGGGTCCCAGCGGTTGAGCACGTTGCGGACAAGCCCCTGAACTTCAGGGCTTTCAAGCTTCATTCCGTCCCTGTTCAGATCCAGGTTTTGTCCGTTGTAACGGATCCCAACGCCTTTTTCCGGGCCGTCCTGATTGCGCCGGTTCTGAAGGCTGATCTTTTCATTGCCGTCTGCATTAAATATGGGTGCGATAAGGATGACCAGATTATCAAAATAGGGATATGTCTTTGCAGTCAGCATGTCACGGAGAAGCATCAGAGACGCTTCTTTGCCCTCTACCTCACCGGCATGGATATTGGCCTGTATATAAACAACAACTCTTGGGTCGTAGATCAAAGCCTTGGGTGATGGGGGAGGAGGATTGCCGATGACAAGCAGGGGGATTTTCCGGCCTTCCGGGCTCGTACACAGCGTTTCGACTCTCATAAGATTACTCTTTTTCTGTAGAGTTCGAATGAAGACCATCACATCTTTATACATGGATGTGGCTGTAAAATTGCTGGATTCTGCCACGGTCAAAAGCTTTTTGCCGGCGGAGATGCCCAAAGTAGTAAAAACCAAGATCAAAACAGTAAAAAGACACAGAAATTTCAGAACTTTTTGTTTTTTCATAGTGAATGCCATCCTTTTCATTCTGGATAAAATTTAAATTAACAAAAAAGTTTAAAACAATTATCAGAAGTAGTCAAATATCCTGCTTTATTCATAAAAACTGCCGATAATCTAACATAATTACTTATATAGCATCTAGTTAGGCTTTTTATCCGAACAATTTCCATCATAACTTTGAGGTAAAGGGTTCGAGGATTCAAGTGCTTTAAACTAAATTCTTATATCTTTTCTTTTCACTCGAACCCTCGACCCCTCGAATCCTTGAATCCTACTAACTCTTTTGCAGCTACGGCAACCTCGACTCGTGAATAAAGCAGGTGATATAGAATTTTTCCATAAGCGGACGCCACTTTGTCATCAATTCTTTATTCAAATCCAAAGGAGGTTCGGCATCTTCGGGAAGCAATGATTTGTAGGGATTTTTTTCAATGAAGGACTCGAACTCATTCCTTATTTTTTTCAGCAGGTCAGGATTCTTATACAGATCAATGGCTGAAGCGGCCATAGCTTTCGCTCCTGCATTTAGACCTTTCCATGCTGTCGAGCCATAATTAGCGGCCACACTGGACCAGTGATGTCCGATTCCGCCCGGGACCTGGCCAGGAAATAAAATGGTTGTTGTCGGACAAACTCTTGAAACCTCAGCAACATCAGAAGATCCTCCTCCGACAAAAGTTCTTATTCTTTTCATAAGAGGTTTGGTTTTTGCAGGCATACCGGTTTCTTTTTCCCCCAACTCCTTCTGAAGAGCTTTAGCAAATGCCTGATCCTCCTCTGTCCATTTGGGCATCCCAACGATTTCAATATTATTCTGAAATACTTCGGCCAGGGCTTTGTTACCAATTCTTTGATGAACTGCACTGTAACAACGAATCTCTGCCAGTTTTGTTCCAGTGGCTAATGCTGCTCCTTTGGCACAGTTGATGACTTTCTTATACATGGCCTCAAGCCTTTCATCGCTGTTTCGTACAAAATACCATACACTTGCCTTGTCCGGCACAACATTGGGCGCTTCTCCCCCATCGACGATCACATAATGCATGCGGTATGTATAAAAAAGATGTTCCCGCAGAAAATTTGTGGCTACATTCATGAGTTCCACTGCATCCAGAGCGCTCAAAGCGCCCCATGGGGCTGCTCCATGTGAAGTCTTGCCTTCAAAAGTAAAAAGCGTCGAGAACATGGCATTTCCACCTTTTCCATAACCAGTTGCAAAAGTACTGCTGCTGTGATTATCGATGACAACATCCACATTCTTAAAAAGGCCGGCTCTTACCATATAGGGGCGGCTGATTAATGTTTCTTCGGCCGGCGACCCAAAAACCTTGATCGTTCCCTGGAACCCAAATTTATCCATAGCATTTTTCACAGAAATAGCAGCTGAAGCTGCTGCCGTACACATGGTGTTGTGTCCGCACCCGTGGCCCGGCGCCCCATCTACAACAGGGTCTTTTTTAGGCGCCCTTCCCTTCTGCGACAGCATGGGAAGAGCATCAAATTCTCCCAAGATGCCTATGACCGGTTTACCGGAACCATATGAGGCCACAAAACAAGTCGGCATTCCGGCAAGACCACGCTCGACAGTGAATCCCGTCTCTTCCAGTGTGTCAGCCAGAAGTTTGGACGATTTGAATTCCTGCATACCCAGTTCTGCGTATGACCACACGGCATCGGATATTTTACCAAATTTTTCAACGGTCTTTGGCTGCGCCAGCCAGTTTAAAACATATTGTTTTTCCTTGCTGATTTTTGATGCTTTTTTGTTCTTGGCTGGAATCACACTGATCATTAAGATCAAACAAAAAATTAAAACAATGATTTTCCTAAACGTTCTTGTATTCATTTTTCCCTCCGATAGATAAAAAACCACTTTCCATTCCGTCAAAATAATTCAGATCACTGTTCAAGTCAAGAATCGAACATGCCGGAATAATACATCTCCTTGACTCTGTCTGAAAGACAAGAGTAAAATCCTTGTGGGTGATATCCATGCAAAACCAGATCCTTATTATTTTATCTTTAATGGTCCTTGCCTATACGGTTGCTAAATGGCGCAAGCTGTCCGTAGAGACAAGCATGCTTTCCGCGGCTGTTACCGGAGGTCTTGCCGGCGCTTTTATCAGAACACCACCCATAGGAGAGCTGGCCCGCCATCTTGTTGAAGGCAGTTTTACATACCTGGACGTGATCCTTGTATTTACAACAGCGACAATCTTCATGGCTATTGTTTCAGAATCCGGAGGAATCGATTATGTGGTCAGGGGAACGATCAAGTATTTCTACAACTTTCGACTGATCGTGCTCCTGCTGTTAATGTTCATTATTCTGATACCAGGCGCGCTTACAGGCGCAGGCAGCGTTTCCATTCTGGTAGTCGGCGCTCCTGTGGCTCTTGCATTCGGATATCTTGGTATATCCAAAAGGAGGGCAGCTGCGATCCTATTTATCGTGGCAGGACTAAGTGCAGCCGCCCCGCCTGTAAATATCTGGGCCATGATCCTTTCCGCCGGCACAGCGATTCCTTATGTCGGATTTGAGCTCCCGTTAGGCATCCCGGTCCTTATCCTTGGAACGTTTACTGTTCTGGTTCTAGGATGGAAACGGGAATCATCCAGAGACAAGGAATCCGTTCTGAAAGATATGCCTGAAGTTCCGGGTTCCATGACCTGGTGGAAAGTCCTTCTGCCCTTTTTGACCTTTTTTGGATTGATCTCGGTCTACCGTATCTGGCCTTTTTCATTTCCGATCCTTGGTCTTTCTCTTCAATTCGTGATCGCAGCCATTGTAGCTCTTCTGGTCAGTCCAAAGCGTATCAATATCCTTGTCTTGTCGAGGGATACTATCAAACGCCTTTTACCGCTTCTGACAACCATGATCATCGTAGGAATGCTTCAGCAGATCATGACAGCGACCGGAGTCAGGGGCCTTCTCTCCTATGCTGTGATCAGTACGCCTCTCATCCTTCTCTTTTTTCTCCTCGCTCTGATCATCCCATTTTCCGAAGGAGTGCTGACCTATGGCGGAGCAGCGATCATCGGTATTCCGTTGATCTGGTTTCTTGATTCCATTGGATTTCATGCGACTATTGCTATCGCCGGGTTGAGTCTTCTCTGGCCTCTGGGAGATGGACTGCCCCCCACCGCCCTGATAGGACGATTGAGTGTTATGGTATCCAAGTATGAAGGATCATACTGGCGATTTCTCAGAACGACCTGGCTCCCATGGATAGTGATCACTCTGACAGGCATTTTAATGATTATATTCAGTTCAAAACTGGAATTCCTGGTCCGCTGGAGCATGTGACCCAGAATGGAGGTAAGATTATGACTATCATCATGATTCTTTATTACATTATATGTATATATGTTACAGCCATGCTGCTCTGGAATTTTATACGCGAAAAAAAGAGCCTGGATAATATGCTCCATTATCTTCTTGTGATGATCCCGCTCATCCTAAGAGTATTCCGCATCAAATGATTAAAGGACAATCCTAATGACAAGCATTTGGAAAATAAAAATCATTCTTTTGGCAGTAATTCTGGCTGTTACGACTATGGCTGGAATCCAACTCTACAGGCATCGTCATTTCCAGGTTCCGTTTTTAGCAGGGCCCGGAGTGACCAAGGTGGTCAGCTTGAGCGATTACGCCAAAGGACTAAAAGGAACCATGGCAGATACCTATGTCTTTTTTCTCGAAGGAAAGAAGGAAGGCGGAAAGGCGCTGATCCTGGGAAATACGCATTCCAATGAACCTGCCGCTCTGCTGTCCTCGTTGATTTTCCTCGAAAATGCTGTAATGGACAAAGGAACATTGATCATCATCCCCCAATTCAATAACAGCGGAAGCCGCAGCACTCGTCCCGGAGACGGTTATCCTCTTTATTTTGATATCTCGACGCCCTGGGGAAAAAAGACTTTCCGGATGGGAAACAGAGATGCATCTCCGGTCGACCAATGGCCTGATCCTGATGTTTATATTCATTATCCAGACAGGATGCTCCTGTCCTTTCTTGATGTCCGAAATACCAACAGGACCTGGCCGGGCAGGGCAGATGGTCCTCTGATGGAGCAGGTGACTTTTGGGGCCATGGAGATCATGAAACATGAAAATGTGGACATCGCTATCGACATTCATGGAGCGGAAACCATGTTTCCCGTTACCAACTGTATTGTCGCTCCTGATAAATCCATGCGGATTGCAACCATGACATCTCTGATCATCAAGGCGAAGGAGGGATTTGAGAGTCATGTAGAACCATCCCCCTCTAAATTCCGCGGTCTATCCCACCGTGAGATCGGGGATTATTGTGATACTCTGCCTTTCCTTCTTGAAGCCCCACTCCCCTTTCTGGATCAGCCGACCGGTCCAAAAACTGTTGATCTCCTCCTGGATGGAAAAGACCCCTTCCTCCTCAGTCTATCGAAAAAGAAAAAACTATTTGTCCCATATGATGAGAACGGCTGGCCCATGGCCAATCGTGTAGGCCAACATTGCTCTGTTATCCTGGAACTTATCCGGCAGTATTCAAGAAAAAAACCAGACAGAGCCATTAAGATCCAGAATGTTCCCCGTTATGCAGACGTCATTAAAAACGGAGTTGGGTTCTACTTTCAAGACCCTTTAAAAAAAGACAAAAAAAATATCTACTACAACTGATCTGGATTATTCATGAAAAAGGAAGTGAAAATGAAATCGATCAAATCTCTGCCGGCCGTCTTATCTGTACTGATTATACTGATTCTCTTTGGAGCTTTTTTCCCCGCTCGAACTGATACGGATAAGCTCGAACCAAACCTCTATCTTAATCCGGACCGGGGATGCACTGATATCCTTGTTGGGAAAAAAGCATCCGCAGACGGGTCTGTTATCACGGTCCACACGGCTGACTGCGGTATCTGCGACTGGACATGGCATTACATTCCTGCCAAAAATCATAAAGAAGGATCAAAACGCAAGATCTACCACATCAACCAGATCAAAACATTACCGCCGGAAAAGGGCGGAAAATGGGGAAATTATAAAGACAATTATACAGGTGTTTCCATACCCGAAATTCCTTATACCTTTGCCTATTTTCACAGTGTTTTCGGCTATATGAACGAGCATCAGCTTGCTATGTCTGAATCGACTATCGGATGCCGTCGAAAGATGCGCAACTCTACCCCGGCCGCAGTGATGGATATCACAACTCTGACCATGATCGCTATGGAAAGATGCAGTAATGCAAGAGAAGCTATTAAACTCATGGGCTCACTGGCGCAGAAATACGGCTATGGCTATCACGACAGTGGAGAAATGCTGGGGGTGGCGGATCCTGGTGAAGTCTGGATATTTGAGATCATGCCGGTCGGCCCGTTGTGGACCCCTGAGAGCAACAAACCCGGCGCTGTCTGGTGCGCCCAGAGAGTACCCGATGATCATGTTTCTTTTTGTCCCAATGAATCAAGGATCGGAAAGATCGACATTGATAACACAGATCATTTTCTGGCTTCTCCCAACGTGATCAGTTTTGCCATAGAAATGGGCTTTTATGACCTTGACAGCAGCGAACCTTTCAGTTTCAAAAAAGCTTATTCTCCTGTTGCAGCCAGCGCTGTAAGCAGCCAGGGCAGACTGGCACGTTTGTGGCGTCTTTTTGATATTGTTGCTCCTTCCTTGAAATTTAATCCTGAAACACCAAACATGAAGCTTCCCTTTTCTGTTAAACCGGACAAAAAAATCTCAGTCAAAGACATCATGGCCATGACCCGGGATAAATATGAAGGCACCCCTTATGACCCGGCCCGTGGAATCCTCGGAGGTCCTTTCAAAAACCCAAACTATTTCCGGTCATTTAAAGTGGACAAAAATAATTACACGAGTTCCAGATGTATCAGTGTTAATAAAGTGGAATATACTTCGATCACCCAGAGCAGAAGCTGGCTGCCTGATGCTGTCGGTGGCCTTGTATGGCTGGCCTTCGGCGCTCAGGATACATCCTGTTATATTCCGTTGTATGCAGGAATCACCAGGCTCCCCATATCCTTCAGTATTGGCGATCATTGGGTATTTGACAGACGCTCTGCCAGATGGGCTTTCGACTATGCAGACTTTCATACTCAGGTCGTCTATTCACATGCTATTGAAGATGTTCGTAAAGCACAAAATAAGTGGGAAACACAGGCGCTGGACACAATTCCTGTTATGGATAAATTCGCTGAAAAACTTCATAAACAAAGTCCGGCTGCGGCAGCACGCTTCCTGACTGATTACTGTATCAATAATGCTGAAAGCATTATAAAGGCATGGTGGGAAATGGGAGACAAACTCCTTGTTAAATACAACCATTTTCAGATAAACGATATTTCGAATCGAAAAACCCGCCGGCTCTCCATGCCTGATAATTGGAACCGTGTGATCGTTAAAGAGGAAAAATTAAAGCCCATAAAAAAAAGACGGTGAAAAGCGTGATTTTTTTCGATTGAATGGCGCAATAGAAAAGTTTATAGTATATTTTCTGATCAATTAACAAGGAGGAACGATGAGATCCATTAAATTGTTTTTAAGCCTGATATTCATTTCAGCGATAGTGATATTTCTTTCCGCACCCGGCCTGGCTGAAGAAAATACGTCAAAAGCCCAACTTCCGGTATTGACAACATCTGCCGGGCAGAGTACGGATGTAACCACACTAAATATTATTATGGAAGAAGCGGAAATCCTTTATGACTACTGCGATATTCCCGGTCCCGATCTCCTTGCAGAAGGAGCCGGCCTAGGCGGCCGGGAATCAGGCGAAGGGTTCCATGTTGAGGTCTATACTGATCTGGATACTTATCCAAAGGGAACACCCTACAAAACCATTATTTTTGCTATCGGGGCAAGCCTCAAGGGGATGGGAGCATCCGGACTGACCATAGACAGCGAGGTGGCCAGGCTTACAAGCCTCATCGACTATTGCAAAAAGAACAATATTTTTATCATAGCCATCCATGCCGGAGGTGCATCCAAAAGAGGACCGTCGGGAAGCGATAATGAAAAAATGATCGATGCTGTAGCCCCCTTTGCCGATTACCTCATCGTTGTAGAAGACAGCAATAAAGACGGACGGTTCACCAAAATTTCCGAGGAAAAAGGAATTCCTATATCACAGGTGGATTACGCCCTGGATATTGTATCCATACTACAGCAGGTTTTTCAGTAATCCCTATTTAATTTTAAATAGGAAGTTTTGTTCCTATTCCCTGTTTTTTTGCTTTTTCATAGATCAAACTTGCTGTTGCTATATCCGCAAGAGCAAGGCCCAAATTTAGACAGATGATACGTTCCTCATCCTGTTTTCTACCCGGTTTTTTACCCGTCACTATCTCTCCCAGATCTGCGTATGGATCAGGAGTGTTCTTGAAATACCCGATCTCCCTGTAATACCGGATCTGTTTGATATCATCCGTTGCCAGCTTATCCACAGAATGCAGTGCCTCCCCTTTCCAATAGGAATCAAAATCCACAGGGCATGCAAAAGCTCCTTCACTTAACCAGCCGGCTTCTATGACCGGGGTTGGATTCTTTAATATTGGACCACTTGTTACTACAATATCTGCTCCCTGCACCGCTGAGAATGCTTCAGTAACAGGATTTATATCCAGTCCTAACTTCCGTCCCATTTCCTCGGCATAGGCTTTCGCGACTTCAGGTAAGATATCATAAGCTTTGACTTTGTCTATATGGAATATATTTGACAAAGCTTCCAGATTGCTTCTTCCCTGTACCCCACATGCCACGATCCCCACTATTGAACTGTCTTTTCTGGCAAGATATTTTGCTGCAACCGCTGTTGCCGCTCCAGTTCTTTTAGCTGTGATCCAAGTGCAATCCATAATGGACAAAGGCATACCGGTTTCCGGATCATTCAGAATGAGGAGGCCGGATATATAGGGCAATCCTTTTTTTACATTCTCCGGAAATCCGGAAACCCATTTCATCCCTATTGTTTTAAAAGCCGGAAAATATGCAGGCATGGCGTGGATAAAAGCATTCGGTTTCGGGTGGACTCCGGGTTTTGGTGGCATCTCTACTCTTCCCTCCCCCTTTTCCTTGAACATGATCTCCATTGCCTGAATGATCTCGCTCATTGGAAGATCAAGGCTTTTAATATCTTTCTTCGATAAATAAAGCAAAAAATTATAATCCATTTTCAAATGCCTTTGTGACTGTTTTTGAGAGCATTAGTAAACCATTCCCAGATCTTTTTATGAAAATCCATACTGGAAGGTTTTTCACGCAGAAAATCTATAACTGTTGTTTTATCCACGTCATCCGGTGTGAATTTATATGTTTTTTCGCTGTCCCAGATCATGGCAAATTCAGGGTGAAACTGCAAACCCAACACATTAGGATAATACTCGTGTTCTATGGCCTCAATGACCTTTTCATCCATGGATGTAGCTGTCACACGAAAACCCTTTCCAATATTTTTTGCCACCTGATGATGAGCGCTTAAAATGTACGGAGTATCTGCAGGCTTCATTCCCATAACCGATACAAGCATCCCCTCTGCCTTTAGCCTTATAGGATGAAAAATATATGGAAAAAGATCTTTTTCCGGATAGAGTCTCGAAAAAGGATTGGTATGCCAGACATCTTTTCCCAATTCGATTACTTCCTCCACATAAGTTTTGCCGTAGATCTCTGACCAGATATCCTGAACTAGTGTCCCTCCTGTTCCCACATTCAGGCTCTGCAGACCAAGACATAGCCCTAGAACCGGGAATTCCGGCCTGGATTCCAGAAAAGGTAAAAAACCAGGGTCACGAAACCCTCCTATGAGGTGGAAAACAAAGGATATCTCCATAAAACTTCGGACCGGAGTGGTGATTTGAGTGAGGAGATTTGACCGGTCCCTATAAATATAGGGAGGAATATCAGCTCCTCCGAAAAAAATGATACCGTCAGAGTCATTAAAGATCTTCTTAAATTCATCCGATAAAGGATTGTTTTGAAAAAGGTTGTCTTTGTGAATATCTCCGTTCAGTTCAAGGAATTTCAGCCAATCGATCTTTTCTTCTTTTATAAAATCCTTGGATTTCTGATAGTCTGTTTTTTCCTGCTTGTGATAAACTCCTACAACATTAAGATTCTTTATGTCAAGAAGTCCCTGCTTCCGCAAACCGACCAGCGCTTTTAAGCTACCGATAGAAGGATATAGAATGGTCAACCGGATCCCATTTTCATTCTGAGTTGACCCGGCAGGAGATTCGAGCTTTCTGCAGGACGACATAAAAGAAAAAAGCAGCAGAAGCGACAATACAATATGCAGCAAATAAGTTTTTATCCGGTTATTCTTCATAGATCCTTCTCCTGAATTCATAGTCTGCTTTATTTATAAAAACTGCCGACCAGTCAGGGATATCCTACTCATTCCCCTATTCCATTGCAATCCAATTTTACAGTATATTTTGAATACAGTATAATTTAAAAAAATGAGTTATAAAATCCACATTGCCTCTCAGAACAGGGTTATCAAAGCAGGAAAAAACGAGATCCTTTCTGATGTCCTGATAAAGGCTGGTATTCCACTCAGCACTTACTGCAATAAAAAGGGCTTGTGCGGGAAGTGTTTAGTAAAGATCATGAGCGGATCATATCCACCCCTTTCTGATCTTGAAAAAGATTATCGATTGGCCTGCCAGCTCAAAGTCACTGAAGATATCTCTATCATGATTCCTGAAGAATCCCTTTTGAGAGATATTGCCACCTTGAAAGCCGGAATCTCGATGTCTGTGCGAATCGATCCTGCTGTGAAAAAGTACTTTTTCCATATTAAAGGGAAAAACATCTCTACTCCTCAAACACTTTTTGAGCATATAAAATCGGAAATGCAGATCAAAGCACTTATTGTCCCTGATTCCATCACGGAAAAGGCGGAGCGTTTACTTCATAAAAGTCCTTTTGGGATTACAGCCGTGCTCTATGAAGAAAAGGAATTACTGGATCTTGAATCCGGGGATACGACAGAAAAGAATTATGGTCTTGCCGTAGATATCGGAACGACTACGGTCGTTATAGAATTGATCGACCTCAACACAGGAAAAACCCTGGATTCTGTCACAGCCTTGAACGGGCAGGTCCAATTTGGCGCTGACGTGATCTCGAGGATTGGCCATGCCTATTCCGGGCCTAAACAGCAGGAGGAACTGCAGAAAGCCATTGTTAATACGCTTAATCAAATGATCGGACTTCTTTTAACCAGAAACCATATCGATCCCCACGACATATACGAAGTCGTGGCTGCAGGAAATACGGTTATGAACCATCTATTTCTCGGAAAGCCGGTCCATACGCTGGCAGTTTCCCCTTTCACTCCATCATTCACTTCCCTGCCCCCGGTTCCAGCCTCCAGTCTCGGACTCAAGATCAATGATTCAACCAGAGTCTATATTTCTCCGAATATCAAAAGTTTTGTCGGTGGAGATATTTCTGCAGGGTTGATCGCATCCGATTTTTCCTCAAGAAGTGGCAGTCATCTTTTTATCGATCTGGGAACTAATGGAGAGATCGTTCTTAAGATCCAGGACAAAATATTCGTTACATCCACAGCAGCAGGCCCTGCATTTGAGGGAATGAACCTGAGCAGCGGCATGCTCGCGCTTCCGGGCGCCATCCATAAAGCAGAATTTAAAGAAGGACTAAACCTGTACACAATCGATGATCAACCGGCAGCAGGCATATGCGGCACCGGACTGATCGATCTTTTATCCGTTTTCCTCAAGCAAGGAAACATCCTGTCTTCCGGAAAGATCGCAGGCTCAAAAAAAGAGATTCAGGTCACCGGGTCTATTGTCATCACGCAGAAGGACATACGGGATCTACAGTTGGCCACAGCCGCCATCAAAACAGGAATTCAACTTATGCTTGAAGAAAACAACCTGGACACAACTGAACTGAACGGCCTTTTGATCGCCGGGGCATTCGGCACTTATATGAATATCCAAAACGCTATGTTGATCGGACTTATTCCATGTCTGACACCGGACAAGATCGTTTATGTCGGGAATGCTTCTCTTGCAGGAGCCAAGGCCATGCTCATCTCAGCTCCAATTCGGAAAAAGACAGAGGCGCTCGTTAAAGAGATCCGATTTATTTCGCTGGCAGAGAGGGCTTCCTTCCAGGATAAATTCCTCAAAGCGCTTGAGTTTCAATCCATTTGATAGTGTTCAGACATTTTCTTATCAAACTCAGCCATTCTGCCTATACAACTGTTTCTTGGACACAACTGACAACTGATAAAATCCTTCTCAGTAGAAAAATAGATTCCGGAAAGAGATTTTCTCGGAAGCATCAGCATGGTCTCAGTCAGTTGAACCTGGATCTTTATACTCCCCTCTTCCATCAAGTCAAACAGTGGCCTCTGTTCTGTAATGGGCCAATCCTTTAGGGAGCCGGGACTCATATTGGAGAGACGTTTGATCCTGTATTTTTTTTTGAGATGAGAAAGAAGATGTGCTCTTGCTGAGATCAAAACCATGTCTGCTACAGTTTCCATGAAATACTGTTTCAGAAGTTCGGTTTCGTCACAGGCCCTGGACTCCACTCCATCTCCGATCGTGATAATATAAGGGAATACCCGCTCAATATCTCTGACATTATCCCTCAAGATCCTGCTGGCAAACCGCCGGCCCTCCAGCTGAATCCAGTCTTTACCTCTTCTTGTTATATAACAGACCCTGTAGGAAGCACGGGCTTTGATCAAAGGAAAAACCTCGCTTATTATCTTTTCAGCATCAGCGGAAACCCTTCTCAACTTTTTAAGCCGTAAAACATTTTCGACTTTTTTAATACTTAACTTTACAGGGATATCAAAAAGACAATGTATTTTATCCGTTTCTCTCAATTGCTTCATAAATTAAAACAGTTGTATTATCATAGACATTGTAATCACGACGACATTTTTTGTAAAATTGATTTTTTGATGCTTTATTTAACCTGGATTATTCACGGGTCGAGATTGGTGCAGATGCAAGGCATGGCGGGTGAAGCTGTGGTTATCCACCGCAAACCCGTCATACCGCAGCAGGTGTGCCGAGATTCGGCCCGCCTGAAAGGGAAAAAATGCCGATAATAAAAATAGTATTA
>DAOVDI010000058.1 GCA_030669585.1 Acidobacteriota bacterium | reverse complement strand
TAAAACCTTGATCTCGACTTTTCGAAATTCGAGGGGATGGCTTTCTGCCTGAAGAGAAATGTATCCACCTTCAAGGATTAAATATCCGTTTTTAATCAATTTTTGCGCATCTTTGTCTGTAGGATCCAATTGCGGTTGTGTGTATTCCAATACATCCTTCCCATTGACAGAGTGTTTGATCATATCACTTCCGTTAACTTCGATCTCCACTGTCACCCATTGATCCCCATGATAAGTGGCCGAGGAGGAATTGGTGCAGTGACGGGTGACCAGCTCTCCGTCCATAACGACATTAGTCCCCGGAGTGCAGAGATTAGCGGTGGGCCGGTTGTCCCGGCCGTTTCCTCCGAGAAATTGAGCTTCGATGGAAACCGGGAAATTCTGGTCTAACGCCATACTCTCGGGCGATTGGCAGTGAAGCATGACTCCACTGTTGCGGAAAGCCCAGGATGGACCTCCAGGTGTCTGGTCTCCGACAAAACGGTACTCTAAGCGCAGAATGTAGTGACTGAATGGTTTCTTGTAGAACAAATGTCCGAATTCGCCTGTGAATTCCTCGTATTGATCATAGGATACTTTAAGGAGGCCGTCCTCGACCCGGAATGTGTTTTTAAAGTTAATACCAAGGTCGCTGCCTGCGAATTTTGGCGTCCAACCTTCAAGGTCCTTGCCGTTGAATAGGCTGATCCATTCGTTTTCCACTTTCACATTTTTTTGCTGGCTGCCGCCTGCTGTGATCAGGCCAAGCATTACTATCACTACAGCCAGGATTAAAGATTTTGGTATTTTGAGTAGAAATTCTGAAATATGATTCCGATTTATCATGTCTGCCCTCCTGTATACTGGTTGATGCTGCCATCTTATACTCTATACAATAATACGACAGGAGGGATTAAATCAATGTAGTTTTAATCTTTATTTTGTCCTTAAATTAGGACAATTCTAATCCGGATTATTGTTTTCTCAGGCTGGGAAGCCTGGCACGCTTCTTGCTCAATAGTTTTTTAAGTAGTATTGTAAATAAAACTACCATGGAGGAAAGATGAAAAAGCCTGCCATAATATCCTTGACAGTTTTCCTTTTACTTTTCTGTAATGGCGCCTTCAGCCAGAGCCAAAATACTGTCATGCCCTGGGTGGGAATGGAAGAATCTGTCTACCACGACATTCCTGTCGGCGGCTGGAATCTCTTTGGGGCTTTCTCACTAAGAAGCGCTGCTATGGGCGAGACCTTTTTATCAAACCTGAATCCTATTTCAGGCTGCCTCAATCCGGCATTTCTTACTTCTCTTTCCTGTCCTCAGTTTTCCCTGAGCTACAGGTTCAGCGAAAATACTTACAAAACAACCTCAAACAATCCATTTGTAGACTGGATTGACAGGCACAGCGAAACACGTTCTTTTATCCGGAAAACAGATTATCTAGATGGTGTCGGCATCGCTTTGCCTTTCAAGAAGTGGACAGTTGCAGCAAATTATTTCCTCTTACAGGAATTTAACTTCCCCGATATAAGTGGAGATATTATTTTTTATCCAAGCAAAGTCAAACAATCCGGGGAATTAAAAGGAGTAAATTTCGCAGTTTCACATCGTTTGACTTCTTCCTTTTCTATGGGGATATCAGCATCTTATATTTTCGGCAGGATTTCACGTTTTCAGGTATCAGCTCCTATTTTCTATATCCTGGATAGAAAGCATCCTAATCCGAACTTCAACTTTATTCCGGAACTAATTCAGCTTCCATACTCTGTGTTTATAATTCTAGAGAACTATGATGTGGATATAAAAGGTCTTTTCTTTAACGCTGGCCTCAATTTCAAAGTAAACGAGAAATGGCTTTTCGGGCTGGCGCTCAGACCTCCTTTTAAATTCAACCTGAAAGCAAAAATGAAGTATTCATTTCCTGATAGTAAGATGCCGGAAAAAACCGCATCTGGAAATTTTTATATAAAACAGCCCATTGTTGCCATTGCCAGCGTCCTTTATCAGCCTCTTTCTTCCTTTATTCTTACAGCAGATCTTTCTTATTGGGGCTGGAGGTATATCTCTTCTGACTACAGGCCAAATTGGTATTATCCCCATCAATTTAAGAATATCGTCCGGATGAACCTTGGTGCGGAATATTATATGAACCTTCCATTTAAGCTTATCGAGGGAGTTTCTTTTAGAGCAGGATATATCTATGACCCGCAGCCCTATGAATACAGCGAAAGTTTTGCCCGTAATTTCTTTTGCGCCGGGCTCTGCCTGAATATAGGCAAAATCGACTTTGAAACAGCCGCTAAGATCAGCTTGAATCCGGATGAAAAGCAGCGGTTTCATTCTAATGTGTATAAATTAGGAGCGGGCTACCGTTTCTGATAATTGCGGCCCCAGCCGGATGCGAGTTCACACTACCTGGCCATCTATCAGCTTGCACTCTGATCGCTTTGTCTTTACTCTCCGGACTTTGACATGAGCATTTTTGGTGTGATAATCTCATAATTGTGGGGTTAAAATGAAAAAATCATTAAAGATCTTATTATTGGAAGATAAACCTTCTGACGCCAAACTTATTCAGCTTGAACTGAGAAAAACCAATAAAAAATTTGAATCCAGAGTAGTGCAAGATAAAAAAAAATTTCTAAAAGAACTTGCAGCTTTTCAGCCGGATCTGATCTTATCAGATTATTCCATGCCTCAATTCACAGGATTGAACGCTCTGGATATAGTAAAAAAGAAATGTCCTGAAATTCCTTTCATCATTGTAACCGCTCCATTAAATGAAGAAACAGCAGTTAAGTGCATACGCTGGGGAGCCTGGGATTATGTGATAAAAGATAAGCTTGTACACCTGGGACATGCAGTAAAAAATGCCATAAAACTCAAAGCAGAGAATGAAAGAATTAAGCAGGTGGAGAAAAGCCTAATAAAAAGTGAGGAACAACTTAAAGCCATTGTTTCTAACGTGCCAGTAGTTATGTGGGCATTAGATAAGGATGGTATATTCACTCTTTCTGAGGGAATAGGATTAAAAGTTTTAGGATTAAAGCCGGGAGAAATCGTCGGCCAGTCTATCTTTGATGTCTACCATGACGTACCACAAATTCTTGAAGATAACCGTCGTGCCCTTGCAGGAGAATTATTTTCCACCATCGTAGATATGGGAAATTTGGTATTTGAGTCTCATTATTCTCCAATTCGTGATGATAAAGGAAAAGTTGTTGGTATGACCGGTTTGTCTCTTGACATCACCAAGCGCAAGCGGGCGGAGAAAACGCTTCAAAAAAGCGAGCAGGAATTGAATGCTATTTTCAATGGAGCCAAAGATGGTATAGTTTTACTCGATAAAACAGGCAAAATTTTAAGAATCAATAAATACATAATTGAAATTGGAGGTTATGCAGAAGAAAAGTTCGTAGGAAAACGTTTTAATGCTTTAAAAATGTTCCCCTTGAAGAGCATTACAAAAATGACAGCCGTCTTCGGTAAACTGATTAAAGGAAAGGATATCTCCTACGAAGTAGAAGTTTATACAAAAAGAGGTGAAAAGAAGATTGTTGAAATTCATAATTCATTTTTAAAGAAAGAAGGAAAAGTCGAAGGAGTTATTGTTATCCTGAGAGACATCACCGAACGCAAGAAGGCCGAGGAAGAAATCAAACAACTCCACGAATATCTCCAGCTTCAAATTGACCGCATGCCTATCGGATTAATTGTTTGGGATAAGGAGTTTTGCGTGACATCGTGGAACCCTTCCGCTGAGAGAATTTTTGGCTTTACAGCAGAAGAAGCATTTGGGAAGCATCCATATAACCTTATTGTACCAGGTGAAGTTCAGCAAATTGTTGATGAAATTTGGAGCAGGCTGCTTGAAGGAGACAAATCAGCCCATAGCATAAATGAGAATATAACCAAAGATGGCCACACTATCACATGTAATTGGTCAAACACTCCGCTTAAAAAGGCTGATGGTACAGTTATAGGCGTTCTTTCAATGGTTCAAGACATCACCGATCACAAGAAGGCAGAGGAGGCGCTGCGCATTGAGAGAGACAACCTGAAGAACATTTTTGAGGCGATGGAAGATGGTGTTTATATCGTAAACCAACAATATGATATCCAGTATGTGAATCCTGTACTGGTAAACGACTTCGGCGCTTATGAGGGGCGGAAATGTTATGAATATTTCCACGATCGAACAGAGGTTTGCCCCTGGTGCAAGAACCCCGATGTCTTTGCGGGAAAAACCGTGCGTTGGGAATGGTTTTCATTCAAAAACCAGAGGACTTATGACCTGATTGACACCTCGCTGAAGGATCCTGACGGCAACATTTCAAAGTTGGAAATATTCCGCGACATCACAGAGCGTAAGAAAGCAGAGGAAGATATTAAAAAGAGGAACGAAGAACTGGAAATATTCAATAGAATGGCTGTAGGCAGAGAGATAAAAATGATCGAACTGAAAAAAGAGATCAACAGCCTTCTGGAAAAAGCAGGTGAAAAACCAGCTTATGAAATAGTGGAGTGAAGACTCGATTTCAGACTAGCGTCCTGTCATCTATGTGATGTCGCAAAGATGATCGTCATTCCCGTGTAAACGGGAATCCAGATAAACCAGACAACGAACCCAATAAACTGGATTCCCACTTTCGTGGGAATGACGAGCGCCCGATACGATACTTCACGCATGACACGATACTAGCGCCTCCTAAATTAAGGTTTTTGTTGCTCCTTGGTAATCTATCACACAATAGACACCCAAAGCAGGTACGTCATATCATCATGTTACCCCGTTAGGAATTGCATTCTTCTATTTTTTCTTTTATAATTTTTTAAAAAGGGATACTTTAATAATGCAAAAGCGGCAAATGCCTTTTATTTTGGTGGTGGATGATGATCCGGTTTCTTTAAAGTTGACTGAGCATATTCTCCACTCCAGTCAGTACAAAGTTTTGACGGTGACAAGTGGATACAAAGCTCTTCTCGGCCTGCAAAAAGAAAAACCCGACTTGATCCTTCTCGATATCGTAATGCCTGACATGGACGGATATGAAGTGTGCTCTCATCTTCAGGCAGATAAAAGCACCGCCTATATTCCGGTTGTTTTTTTATCCTCCCGGAAGGAAGAGCAGGATATCGCTAAGGCCTTTGCTGTCGGAGCCACAGATTATCTTACCAAACCAGTGGAGAGGGCCGCTCTTCTTCAGACCATCGAAAAGTTTGTAAGCAAAAAACCGCAGTGGAACGATCTCAGTAGCAAAACTTCGGCCTGGGAAAATGCTCTCCCCTCGCATTTTATCCAGTTTAAGAATTTTTTATCAAAACAACTGAATTTACTTCATGAAGACAAAATGTCTCTTGAGCATGTGAAAATATCCGATATCTACAGCGCTGCCGCTGAACTCGACATCAAATCCCTCACTCTTGCGGAATACATGGCCCAGTTCACAGGACTGGATCTGATTCCCGCTATCCGCTCAGAAGACATTCTTCTTGGAAAGCTTCCTACGCCCTTCTGCCGGACTCATTCCCTTATTGCCCTCAAGAATGACGGGGAAAAGATTAAGATCGCCCTCAGCAATCCTTTTGATTGGGAGCTTCTTGACCTGCTGAAATCCACTTTCAACAAAGAACCCTATGAGCTTGCCGTCATAGACCCGGAAGTTGTTGCTTCACTCTTCCCGCAGGAATCTACCCAACCGTCAGCAAAGCCGGAAAGGGAGATTCCTGTTGAACACAAGATTGTGGAACAGGAAAGACCTGCCGCTGATTACAGAATAAAATTATCTAAAGAAAAGATTGCCGATCATCCCATCATCACAATAGCAAATAGTTTGATCGATTCCGCCGCAAAAGAGAGGGCTAGCGATATCCATATCGAACCAAAAGAACAAAGAACCGTGATCCGGTTCCGGATTGATGGAGATATGAGGGAGATGTTCACCCTGAAAAACAAAACAGGAGTTATGATCATCTCCCGACTGAAGATTCTGGCTAATATGGATATTGCGGAAAAACGAAAGCCCCAGGATGGAGCCTTTGCTGTTGTTGTTGGAAACACAACCTATAGTCTGAGGCTGGCAACCACACCTACTGTGTATGGAGAAAGCCTTATTATAAGACTTCTGGATCCCTATGCGCGGCCTAAAGATCTGACAGAATTAGGTATGACAGAAAAACAGTCAAATGATCTGAATCATCTTGTGGGTCATAATCAGGGCTTGATTCTCATTGTGGGACCGACAGGCTCCGGCAAAACGACTACCATCTACAGCCTTCTCCATAAAATCGATTATAAAACCCGGAGCATCATTTCGGTTGAGGATCCTGTGGAATACAGGATCTCTTTTGTCAACCAGCAGCAGGTTGGCGGAAGGGGAGGCGCCACTTTTGAAAACCTCCTCAAATCAGTAGTGAGGCAGGATCCGGATGTGCTTTTCCTTGGAGAGATACGAGATGCTTTTTCTGCAAAAATGGCAATTAATTTTGCCAGTACAGGGCATTTCAGTATTTCTACTCTTCACACGACCAATGCGACCACTGCTCTTTTCAGGCTGGAAAGGCTCGAGGTCGACAGGTTGACCATGGCGACCTCCTTGATTGGTATTGTTGCACAAAAACTATTGAAAAAACTTTGTCCTCACTGCAAAAAAATCGTCCCGATATCTGAGGACGAACGGCGTATGCTTTCCGCTTTTGCAGATGAGATACCATCTGAGGTTGCACATCCTGTCGGATGTTCCCGGTGCAACAATACCGGTTACAGTGGGCGGGAGGGCATCTATGAGATTATTACCATTGATCCCGCGATCGAAGAGATGATCCGGGCCAATGCTCCTATTGCAAAAATAAGAGAGTTTATAATGGGAAGAGGGGATTACCTTATCAGCAATCATGCCTTTGAAAAGGTGAAAAGTCTGATAACATCGCCAAGGGATGCCTACGAGGCCGTTCTGATCGAAGAAGTTGATTCCGGCACGCCTGAAGCTGAAATGCCCGCTCCCGGGCCTGTTTTCCCTGCGCCTGGGGCTGAAGATAAAACAAAAATCCTTATTGTTGAAGACGAGCCGGTCACCCGCAAGATGCTGGCACGTATACTGGAGAAGGACGGTTACATTGTTGCGGCTGCTTCTGATGGGATTGATGCCCTTCTGCGGATGGGAAAGGAAAAGTTCCACCTGATCTTATCCGACATAGATATGCCCAATCTGGATGGATTGAGATTATTGGACCTGAAAAACCAGAAGGGGATAGACGCGCCGGTCATATTTCTAACATCCAAAAACCGGCCTGAAGATGAGAGACAGGGATATTTGCTTGGTGCGGTCGACTATATTAAAAAGCCTTTTGAAAGGGAACCTTTGTTAAAAAAGATCCAATATGCCTTAAAAAAAGAGAGGGAGAATTGTGAGTGATTTGAATCAAAAAATTCTTTCCCTAATCGTCATTTCTTGTGATGGTGAAGAAGGAAGTCAAGAGCCTCAAGATATTTGAAAAAGGATTTTTTTCCCTTGTTTGAAATGGCTTTAAAACCATTAAGCTAACATGTCTTATTTACCTGTTCATTAATCCACTGATAGGTTTTTTCGATCCCTTTAACGAGCGGTTGAGAAACCACCCATCCGATTTTCTCCTTATAAAAGGCATTGTCCGAGTTGCGACCGCGAACTCCAAGAGGTCCGGGAATATGTTTGATGGAAAGCTTTTTTCCTGCGACATTCATGATCATTTCCGCCAGGCCATTGATCGTAACCATTTCTTCAGATCCAATGTTGACCGGTCCTGTGAAATCGGAATCGACAAGACGGCGAGTCGCTTCGATGCACTCGTCGATGTAAAGAAATGAGCGAGTCTGTTTACCGTCCCCCCACATTTCGATTTCCCCTCCATCGGGTGTTTCCGCAATCTTACGGCAGAAGGCTGCAGGAGCCTTCTCCCTTCCGTCGTTCCAGGATCCTTCCGGTCCAAAAACATTATGATAGCGGGCAATGCGCACATTGACATCATGATTCCTATTGAATGCCAGAAAGACATGCTCGCTGAAAAGCTTTTCCCAGCCGTAGTCGCTGTCAGGCGCTGCAGGATAGGCGGAATCCTCCGAGCACTTCGGATTGTCCGGGTCCATCTGATTGTATTCCGGATATATGCAGGCTGATGAAGAATAAAATATCTTTGGGGTCTTATATTGTTTCGCCAGTTCAATAATATTCAAGTTGATCAATGCGGAATTATGGAGGATATCCGCATCATTTTCTCCGGTAAAAACAAACCCTGCTCCTCCCATGTCGGCCGCAAACTGATAAATAATGTCCAGTCTGTCATCCACAACATCACGGCAGACCGACTGCTCTCTGAGATCTCCGATGACGAACTCATCTGCCAGGGTCGGTGAAAATTCAGTATGTTTCAGATCCACTCCACGAACCCAATACCCTTCGCTTTTAAGTCGTTTAACCATATGGCTTCCGATGAAGCCGCCGGCTCCGCAGATTAGTGCTTTTTTCATTATCACCCTCCTTCAAAGTTAGCCTACTTTATTCATGAAAATTGTCGATACTTTTAGACAATAAGACAACGACTTGAAGATTCTTTTTATGTATCGACACTTTTCACCCTACGGGCAAGCCGATCTGCTTTGTTGCGGCGCATTCGCAGTATATTAATACGGCTTCATGCGCCACGCCGTGCATATCGACCTGTGAATAAAGCATGCTCTTTAAATTATTTATAAAAATTTGCGATACATTGAAAAAAAGGATTCAAGGTTGTCCCGTTTGTCCTGTTTGTCTGGATTCCCGCTTTCGCGGGAACGACGTCTGGATTCCCGTGAACCCTGTCCTCAACTTGATTGGGGAACGGGAATGACGTAAATTAAATGACTTTGGGCTAAGTTGTTTTGGGCTTTGGGCCTCTTTTGCATTGGCCTTTGGCCTCTCCTCGACCCGTGAATAATCCATGTTAGAAAATTAAATAACCTTGTTTAGTAAATATATCACGTATAAAACCAAAAAACAAAGAATGGTGAAGGACCTCTGTGATTCAGACACTAATGAAGTCTGCGGCAGCTTTTAAAGACAGGCTGGACGAGCAAAGAGCTACAGAAACGAAGGGAAAGGAGTTTTCACTTTAATCTTAGAGGTTGCGTCTAACCAAAGAGAGGTAAAATGTTTGGAAGGATGAAAGAGGTACTATAAAAAAACCTCTTGTTAGATGGCTGAAAAAACAGGATAGTATCTCAAGGGGCTCGAGGATTCTTCATAATCCCATTCACCCCGTGCCTAAACCAACTCATTCCTCTTTTTTTTAAATCGCCTTGCGACTGTAATATCGACTGTCTTTTCCACTGGGTCAGTTCCCTTCACCTCCTGTGTTTTTGACTCAAACTACAGTATAAGGTGAGCCACCTCTATATTCCATCACGGTTTTGGGGATGCTTCCTGGAATATATGCTTTTATTGAAGAGAGACCTGGTTTCCATTGACAAATGCGGGCAAGATAGATATTTTGAAGCTGATTTAAAAAATCAGTATTTATAAAACGACGTTTTGAAAGAGAGGTAAAAATGTGGGTTAAGACCCGACTTGGTATTATGATGTTTCTTCAGTATGCGATCTGGGGCGCGTGGGCTCCGGTCCTGTCCGAATATCTTCAAAACAACCTAGGTTTTAACGGCATTCAAACCGGCATGATTTACAGCTTGCTTCCCCTGGCGACCATCATAGCGCCTTTTGTCGGTGGGCAAATTGCAGATCGATACTTTTCCAGCGAAAAAATCATAGCGTTTTTACAGATCGCAGGCGGCGGCCTTTTGATTTGGATATCGACCATGTCCGATTATAAAACCATGGCCTGGGCCATGCTGTTTTATTGTTTGCTGTATGCCCCCACACTGGCCATCACAAATTCCATCGCTTTTATCAACCTTAAAAACTCGGAAAAGGAATTCGGGCAGATCCGTGTCTGGGGAACCATCGGCTGGATCGCGGCAGGGCTCGGATTGGCGGCATGGAGGAATATCGCCGGAACCGGCGGAGGAATTGCTATGAAAGGAGACACACTGCTCCTTGCCGGACTGTTTTCCGTTATCATGGGATTTTTTGCTTTTGGCCTCCCTCATACTCCTCCAAAAAAAGAGGGAGCAAAGCCCTGGGCTTTTATTGAAGCTCTAAAAATGATGAAGGACAAGAATTTTCTGATCTTCATCATCATTTCTTTTGTCGTGGCGACAGAATTGATGTTTTATTATATTCTGACAGCGCCATTTCTTCGATCGCCCAAGATCGGTGTTTCGCAGGCAAATCTACCTGGGGTTATGGTGATCGCCCAGATTGCGGAGATCTTTGTCATGGCTCTTTTGCTGCCATATTTGATCAAAAGGATCGGCATCCGAAAAATATTGGTGCTGGGTGTTCTTGCCTGGCCGCTCAGATATATTATTTTTGCCATTGGTTCTCCATCCTGGCTGGTCATTGCATCTTTGGCTCTTCATGGTTTCTGTTTTGTTTTTTTCTTTGTTGCGGCTTTTATTTATGTGGATATTGTTGCGCCTTCGGATGTGCGTCATTCTGCCCAAAGCCTCATCACTCTGGTAACATATGGGTTTGGCAATTACATCGGGAGCCTGTTTGCTGGAAAGGTTCAAAGCCATTTCACCAGCGGGGGTATTACGAACTGGACAGGCGTATTCATTGTGCCTGTTATTTTGACCTTGCTCTGCGCGCTTGCGTTCCTTTTGTTTTTCAAAGATAAAAGGGCGGACAGCATTCAATCAAGATCTTAAGTCTGTATATCAGGAGAAATAAATGAATAAAAAAAGGTTAGGCGTTGGCTTTATAGGAGCCGGATTTATCACACAGTTTCATATTCAGTCCTGGGTAGGCGTCAGGAATGCGGACATCCTTGGGATCGTCTCCCTGTCCATGGAGGAATCAGAACAGGCAGCGGCGTTGGCAAGGTCGCTAAACGTGGGAAGCGCCAAGCCGTATGAAAGTATTACAGCAATGGTTGCAAACCCTGATATTGACGCAATCTGGATCTGTGCTCCAAACTATACCCGCATCGAAAATATGGAAGAGATTGTCAAGGCCATTGAGGACGGCAAGGGCGAATTGGCCGGAGTGGCCTGTGAAAAACCCCTGGGAAGAAACGCCAGGGAAGCAAAAAAAATGCTCGAGCTGGTTAAAAAGGCCAATCTGCTGGATGGATATTTGGAAGACCAAATCTTTTCCACCGCGGTTTCCCGGGGCAAAGAAATCGTCTGGGCTCGCGGGGCTCAGTTCGCAGGGAGGCCATATCTTGCACGGGCATCGGAAGAACACAGCGGTCCTCATATGCCATGGTTCTGGGAGGGGACCTTACAGGGGGGAGGCGTTATAAACGACATGATGTGCCATTCCGTTGAAGTGGCCCGGTATCTACTCACTCCTCCCGGGGCCGATAGGCGTGTTTTAACGCCGGTTAAAGTAACGGCCTATGCGAACTGCCTGAAATGGCAGGCGCCTGAATACGCTAAGATGCTTTCAGAGACCAGCGGTGGCAAGCTTGACTATATCAACCGTCCTGCCGAGGACTTCGGCCGGGGCCTTATCGAATACAAGGATCAGGAAGGAAAACAGGTGGTCGTGGAAGCAACAACTTCCTGGTGTTATATGGGGGCAGGCCTCCGCTTATCCCTGGAATTGCTGGGACCTGAATATTCTATGGGCATTAATTCTCTGGATACCGGGCTTAAAGTTTTTTTCAGCCGGAATGTTGCGGGAAAAGAAGGGGAAGATCTGATAGAAAAACAGAATGCAGAGAGCGGGCTTATGCCGGTTGTCAGCGATGAAGCCAGCGAGTACGGCTATGTCGGAGAAAACCGCCATATGATCCAGTCGTTTCTTTCGGGCAAGCGGCCGGAAGAAAATTTTGAGGACGGATTGGATGTAACCGAACTGCTTATGGCAGCTTATATGAGCGTAGAGAAGGAAACTACCATTAATTTCCCTCCTGCCGGCCTGGATTCTTTTATTCCGGCTGTGGCCAAAGGCGAATGGAATCCGAAGAATAAATAACGGGAGGAAAAATGAAAAAAACAACAGTGTTGGTTATGGCGTTGATTCTTATTGCCGGAATTCTATCTGTGTCCAGCCTGGAGGGCTTTAGGATGGAAGAGAAGGCGGCAGGCTATCAGAAAGTCAGGATCAAAAAAATTCCTATCTCTGTTCAGTGTTGGACCTTTCGGAATTTTTCATTTTACGAAACGCTGGATAAAGCCAAAGAATTAGGGGTCCGTTTCCTTCAACCCTATCCGGGGCAGCTGCTTTTCCAGGGGAGCAAGGAAAGATTCAATCATCAACTCAGTGACGAGCAAATCACACAGGTCAAGAATAAACTGAAGGAATATGGAATTTCGCTGGTAAGTTATGGCGTCGTAGGATTTGACAACAAAGAGGCTGATATGAAAAAGGTCTTTGATTTTGCCAGAAAGCTGGGGATCCGCACGATTGTCACAGAACCAAAATTCGATGATTTTTCTCTTCTTGAGAAGATGGTGAAAAAGTACAATATCAATATAGCTATTCACAACCATCCTTTCCCTTCAAAATATGCCCGGCCCGAAACCGTTCTTGAGCATGTTAAAGGACTCGATCCTCGTATCGGGGCCTGTGCCGATACCGGGCATTGGATGCGAACAGGATTTGATCCTGTGAAGGCATTAAGAATGCTGGAAGGCAGGATCCTTGATGTCCACCTCAAAGACCTGAATGTTTTTGGCAAAAAAGACGCATATGATGTTCCTTTCGGGGATGGGAAGGCCAATATTCGTGCTATTCTGGCAGAGTTAACCCGGCAGAATTATTTCGGATTTCTCGCTGTCGAGCATGAGAAAAAAGAGGACATCGAGAATCCTGTTCCTCCTATCCGCAAAGGGCTGGATTACATAAAAAGCGTCACATATTATCAGGATTATGAAGAAATATTATCCCGCTCATTCCGGACCTACTCGAAACACGGCTGGAATCATTACGGGCCGGGATATTTTGATCTTGACCAAAATACCGGCATTTTAAAAGGGAATGGAGGCATGGGCCTCTTCTGGTTCAGCCGGAAGAAGCTCAAGGATTTTATTTTGGACTTGGAGTATAGATGCACAGACAAATTCACCAATTCCGGTTTATTTCTGCGTATTCCGGATATGGTGGTGAGCAATGAATATATTTTTCATTCCTTTGAGGTCCAGATCAACGACAGCGGAAAAGGGATCCACAAAACAGCGGCTGTCTATGATGCTGAGCCTCCAATTAAGGATGCGTTCAACCCGTCAGGAGAGTGGAACCATATGAAGATCATATGCAGAGGAGACAGAATCAAGGTGGAGCTGAACGGCGTAACGGTCTTGGATTGGGAAGCCGAACCGCGAGGAAAAGTTCGGGATTTTGCTGGAGAGGGATACTTCGGGCTTCAGAACCACGACAGCAGATCCCCAATTTATTTCAGAAATATTTTTATTAAAGAGATCAAATAACGGCCAGGAAAGGAGACTAAGGAAAATCAGTCTATAGAAGTCGAAGAAGGCTAAGGGCCAAAGGCCAATGCAAAAGAGGCCCAAAGCCTAAAGTAGCTTAACCCAAAGTCATTTAATTTATGTCATTCCCGTGCAAACGGGAATCCAGAAGCCTAAAGTAGCCAGAAATACTGGATTCCCACTCCCCAATCGGAGTCGGGGACAAGCTTCGTGGGAATGACGAACCCAATAAACTCTTATCTCTTTTCACTTGAATCCTCGAACCCTTTTTTTCAACGTATCGCAAATTTTTATGAATAATTCAGGGAGCCTGGATTATTCACGGGTCGATATGCGCGGCGTGGCGTATGAAGCTGTATTTATATACTGCGAACGGACGGCATCGCAGCAGATGGGATAAGATCGGCTTGTAAATTGTTCAGGCCAGCTTAGCCGATCATGGTGTCAATTGTGTTATTACCTATAACCGATATCATAAAGTGATTCGGG
>DAOVDI010000191.1 GCA_030669585.1 Acidobacteriota bacterium | reverse complement strand
GCGGGCAGGCAGGATTTTCAGGATTTTCTTTTACTTTGTCAGTTTCCTGATGAAACTGACAAAACTAAATCCGGCGTTGCCGGAAAAAAGCAAAAGATGGGATAAAGAATACAGAGATCAGTATGTAGAGCCGGATAGGATTTCTTCAGATGAGGTAAACACGAGTCATAAGGTGATTTATTGTGTAGCGACCCTCGATCCGCAGATTACCCCAGAGGAATAGGCTACGCATTCCACAGGATAAACATTCCACGGGGCAGGCGCAGATTGGCGCAGATTAATAGCATCACGTAAAGCCGTTAAATTAGCTGCAAAAAGGCACAAAAAACATTTCGACCGTGAAGGTAGATAAAACCATTAATGCATTTTATCGGGAGTTAGTCTCTCATGGGCAGCGGCTTGGTCTTGTGGCCCGGTTTACGGGAGGTCAGGCTTGTCTTGATTATGGCATCGCGGAGTTCACCAAAGACCTGGACTTGATTGTTTCAGTAAATGATATAAATCGACTGCTGAGCCTTTTGGAAACGAGGCAGTTCCAGGGCGTCTCTTGCTCTTACCGGATTGGTCACGGTTGCCCATTGGCCTCACCGTGGTTGGATGGGGGATGGACCTCCCATTTTGTATTTCCAACCGGAGACGCTTTCCTTGAACCTTCGATTGATGTTTTTGCCAACCCTCCAAGGGTGCTAACTCCGATAGAAGATGAACCTTCCGGGTTGCTTGCAAGTCTGAACACCATAGCGGAAATGAAAAAGACCAGACGCCCAAAAGATTGGAGTTACGTAACGAGTTTGGGAGCAAAAATGCTCAAGGATGGCGATCCTCAGGGGTTGCTCCATATTTTTGATGTTGATCTTCTGGCTGAGTTTGTAGAAATTTACGATATCAGTGATGATCTTTTATCCAGAAGGCCTGTTCTTGCCCTGGCAAGACAAAAACATCCTCTTTTTTTTCGGGCTGTTCAGACGGAAATAGATTTTTGGTCGAAGTTGGACAAAAAGCGACTGGGAATTTACAAAAATGCCTGGGTAGCTTATTTCAAAGAAGTACGCAAAATACCTGGCCTTGAGTCGGAGGGCTTGAGAAAACAGCATACGGTGCAAATGGATATTGCTGAGAAATTCCTTCCTCCATTCCCGCTACAGATTTATGGCATCCGGCGCTTATTCGATGAAGTAAGGGAATTTGTCATGGCCGGCCTCTCCAGAGAACTTGTTCAATATCTTCCCAATACTTCTGCCTTGGAGAGGCATTTGGAACAAATCTCATCATAAAAAAATAGGGAATTGTGTATTTTCAAGATGTTAAGGCCTGATCCATTTGAAATCGAAGTACTTGGCGAGGAACTCGCAAAATTAAACGCCATGCCTCTTGACGATCGAAGGGCTTATGTAGCACAGCGCCAACAGAGTTATAATACCCCAGACGACCTGGTTCAAAAAGCCGGTTTCCCAACTGAATATTGGGAAAACATGGAGGAAATTCCTCAAGAGTTATTGGATATTCAGCAACATGCA
>DAOVDI010000041.1 GCA_030669585.1 Acidobacteriota bacterium | reverse complement strand
TAAGGTCATCCTGACCACAGCAATATCTGCCCGGACCATATACAAAATCGACACCGTTGTTCTGGGCGGAGGTGTCTTTCTCAACAGCTTTCTCCTCAAAACAACAATACGCCTTCTGGAAAACAACAGGTTTAAAGTACTTAGGCCGGTCCTCTACTCCCCCAACGATGAATCCATCTCCCTGGGGCAGATCGCTCACGCGCTGGAGATTATATAGAAGTCCATAGAAGTCTATCGGAGTCTGTTGAAGTCTATCGAAGTCAAGAATAGTTTGTTGAGTTTTTTGAGTTCGTTGAGTTCTCTGGGTTATTTTAATTGGATTTAACTCAATAAACCCAATAAGCTCAAAGAACTGGATTCTCGTCCCCGATCGGGGAGTGGGAATCCAGACGTCGTTCCCGCGAAAGCGGGAAACCAGTATAAGAAAAAATATTCCAATAGCCTGGATCCCCGCATACGCGAGGATGACGAAAAAGGCGGGAATGACGTCTGGCTTTCATCTTTCACCTTTGGCCTTTGGCCCTTGGCCTTCTTCAAGAAGAGAGTTTGATTTTTATTCCTCCGAATAAAGAAAAAATAAAGTTCGAAAGAAGACCAAAAAGAAAGCCTGTAATTCCCAGAAAAACAAATCCTGAGATGCCCCCGTAAAGACTATAGATCACGCCTCCGGCCAGGCTTCCGTGCAGACCCCGGATAAAAACCGGGGTTAGCAGTTGGAGCCCGGGCAGATAACCGGTCGCTCCGGCAAAAACCCCCAGCACCATCCCTATAAAAAGCCCCACCCCTCCTGAATAAAGAAGCAGTGAAAAGGCTCCGATCGATCGGACCTCATAATATTCGACCTGCTCCTCCTCTGGAATTTCGTCTGTGTCTATCCCGTAATCATCTGTGTTCCCACTGCAATCCGGAAATATTTGAATTGGACACTTGGCTTTTTCAGACAACATGTTCCCCTTGCATTTGACACAGACTTCGGTCTCCAGGTCATTCTCAGCCCCACAGTAAATACAGATGGCCTTCCTGTCTTGAAGAGACGGAGGTTGCTCTTGAACCCACTGCTTTCCATCAAAATGGTACCACTGGCCGGTCTGTGCTCCGATGGTCCAATATCGTCCATCATTGTCCTTTAGCTGTAACTGCTTCAAGCGGGTTTTAAACTCCGGTTCTGTGATTTTATTCTGTTTGAACTGTTTTTTCAGGCTTTTAAATTCCTTTTGAAAATTTTCAAATTTTTCTTTCATACTTAAAATTCCTAATAATTGCTGAAGCTTCCTCCATTGAAGATGTCGATCAAACTAAAACCCTTTACAGGATCAGGAATAAAAGAAAGGACAAAGATCACAAGGATCACTCCCACAAGGAACCGCCTCCCTTTAGATAGAGGGACATCATCATCGAACAAGCGTGGATGCTTTAACCCCAGTATTGAGATGAGCAAGGCCCAGACAAACCATCCGGCCCAAAAAAACACGCCCATAACAACAAAAACTACGAGAAATATCCTGCCGTAGTCTCTGGATCTCTCTCCGAGGATCGCATAAAAAATATGACCTCCGTCGAGCTGACCAATAGGAAAAAGATTCAGAGCCGTGATCAGTATACCGACCCATCCTGCAAAAGCAACCGGATGAAGCACGATATCAAAATTCTGAGGAATATTTCCTAGCAGCAGGCTTGCAATCATCTTCAGAAATAACGGCTCTCCGAATATGATGCTGCCCTCGGAGGGCACAGCAGGAACGGTTTTGGAAAAATAGAGGCCTACAGCCAGAGCAGGAGCGCCCAGAACAAAACTAATCAAAGGGCCGGAAATACCAATATCAAAAAGCTGATGCTTCCTTGTGATGGGTGACCTGATCCTGATAAAGGCGCCAATTGTTCCTATAATTGTCGGGGCCGGGATAAAAAAAGGCAGCGTGGCATTGATTCCGTAATGGCCGCATGTCAGGTAATGACCCATTTCGTGACCAAGAAGGATAACGATCAACACAACTGCATATAACACGCTCAACAACAAAATCTCCGGGTCCAGCACAATACTTCTAGTAAGAGAGAACTCCCCGTTTTGTGTTAAGATCTCAGCATATTTATAATTCAAGCTTAGATTGATCCCCACAAAAAAGCAGGAAACAAGAGTAACCACAAAAAGAACTACATTCAGCCAGGTTCGGTCTTTTGCAAAAAACGACGGGCGTCTTTTTTTTTCTTTTGTTACAGGCACGTGTTGATCTCTCCTGCTTTATTCATGAAAATTGTCGATACGCTTAAACAGCAATACAATCATTTGAAAATTCTTTTTTTATGTATCGACACTTTTCACCCTCCGGGCAAGCCGATCTCACCGCAGTGGCTTCGTCGTGTTTCGTTCGCAGTATATAAATACAGCTTCACGAACCACTCCTCGCAGCTACGGCAACCTCGACCCGTAAATAATCCAGGCTCTATGAATTATTTATAAAATCTGTCGATAGCTTAACATATTATAAAGCATCTAGTATTGATGTAAAGGGTTCAAGAATTCGAGTGAAAAGATATAAGAGTTTATTGGGTTCGTCATTCCAGCTTCCGCGGAAATGACGAAGGGAAGATGAACATCAACCAGGGCTAATAGGAAGGAGGGGTGGTGCGGCGAAGGGGCTCCCCATCCGCCCGGAACGTAAGGGGACCCACAGGGGGATGGGTGGAGTGAGGACGGATGGGGAAGAGCCGTGACAGGACCCGTCCTTCCCCATGGAGCCAATGTTCATATCGAGACAAAACAGATCAGATTTGCACGGGAATGACGAGAGTACAAGACAAACGAGACGAACCAGCTCAATGAACCCAAAAAACCCAATAAACTTATTTGAATTCCTCGACTTCTATAGACTTCTATGGACTTCAATGGACTTCTACTACTTCAATGGACTCCTATCTTTGAACTCTTTGAGTTGTTGACATAATTATACTGGCTGAGTATTCTGAATTATCCATGTTTTACAAGCATTATAAATTCCAGATTGGGAGGTCATCAATGACATTTAAAAAAAGCCATATTCTTGTCCGCTTTCTTATAGTTGTTTTTTTTATTGCCGGCGCATATGTTCTTATACAAGCCGGTAACGGGCGCTGCGCAGAAAATTATCCTTTCCCGGAACCTGAAGGATGTACAGTGGTCCTTGTAGGAAAGGATGCATCTACTGATGGATCTGTTATCACCACCCATACCTGCGACTGCAGTTTCTGCGATTGGACATGGCGTCATGTTCCTGCCATGAAACATCCAAAGGGGGCAATAAGGAAAATATATCATATCTCTCAGTACAAAACTTGGCCTCCCTCTGAAGGCCTGAAATGGGATAAACATTTTAAAGACGACTTCACCGGAGTTGAAATTCCCCAACCGCCCATCACTTATGAATACATGCATGGAATGTTCGGTTACATGAACAAACATCAACTTGCTATCGGTGAATCAACTGTTGGAAACCGGAAAAAAATGAATAATCCGACTCCTTCCGCAACCTTTGATATAACCGCTCTTACTATGATCGCTATGGAAAGATGTAAAACCGCCAGAGAAGCTATTAAAACCATGGGAACCCTGGCTGAAAAATACGGATATGGCTTTCATGACAACGGAGAAATGCTGGCTGTTGCCGATACAAAAGAAATATGGATCTTTGAGGTAATGCCTGTCGGGCCTTTATGGACTTCAAAAAGTGGAAAACCCGGAGCTGTCTGGTGTGCACAAAGAGTTCCTGATGATCATGTCAGTGTTTGTCCAAATGAATCCAGGATCGGTGAGATCGACCTGAACAATTCAGATTATTTTATGGCATCTCCCAATGTTATCTCTTACGCAGAAGAGAAAGGCTTTTGGGATCCCAAAAGCGGAGAACCCTTTAGTTGGAAAAAGGCCTATTCCCCCAGTGAAGCCAGCGCCGCCAATTCCAACGGATCCAGAGCACGGATGTGGCGTTTTTGTAATCTTGTCGTGCCTTCAAAAAAAATCAGCCCTGATACTCGAAACATGGACTTTCCCTTTTCAGTCAAACCCGATAAAAAATTGTCTCTCAAAGATGTGATGAGTATTTTACGGGACAAATACCAGGGAACTCCATATGATCCGGTCAAAGGTCTCCAGGGAGGACCGTTCGCTAATCCCAACTACATGCCTCGTCCTTTTAAATATAAAGGTGACACATATAACACGGCCAGGACCATCAGCGTCAATCGTGTTGAATACACGACAATCACCCAGAGCCGAGATTGGCTGCCGGATACCATCGGTGGAATTATCTGGCTCTCTTTCGGAGCGCAGGATACGTCTTGCTATATGCCCCTTTACAATGGAATCACATACATCCCCCGGTCCTTTAAGATCGGGGACCATTGGGAATTCAACAGAAAATCAGCGCGCTGGGCTTTTGGGTATGTGGATTTCCATGTCCAGGTTGCTTATTCCCTTGCCATACAAGACGTAAATAAAGCACTGGAGAAGTGGGAGGATTCCGCTCTGGCAAAGACCCCGATCATCGACAAACTGGCCCTTGAACTTCATAAACAGGACCCTGAACAGGCCAGAGCTTTTCTGACCGACTACTGCTTGAATAATGCAAACCAGGTTATCAATGCATGGTGGGAGCTTGGAGATACTATCCTCGTTAAATACAGCAATCTCTGGATCTACAATAAAGTCAAGAGAAAGACAGAAAAGATCATTTACCCTGAATGGTGGCGCAAAGCGCTTGTGGAGTATGACAAGTTGACTCCGCAACCAAAAAAAAAGAAATAATTAAAGTTTTATCTATTCAGCAAATTTTCTATAACTCTCGTAGCGCTGTCTGGCCTCAACTTCAGCCTGCTTGAACAATCTTTTTGCTTCCTCGGGATACTGCTGTATGAGTGTTCGATAACGGTTCTCATTATGCAGGAAGGCCTGGTACTCCATTTTGGGCTCTTTTGAATCCATAACAAAAGGATTCTTCCCTTCTTTGGCTAATTCAGGATTATAGCGATATAGGATCCAGTATCCGGTATCCACCGCAAGTTTTTCTTCTGCCTGGGTGTGTTTCATGTCAAAACCGTGATTTATACACGGGGCATAGGCTATTATCAATGACGGCCCGTTATAGGCCTCTGCTTCGAGAAAAACTTTAATCGTTTGATTCATATTCGCGCCCATGGCTATTGTAGCCACATATACATAACCATATGTCATAACCATACGGCCAAGATCCTTCTTTTTTGTCTTTTTTCCTGAAGCAGCAAATTTTGCCACGGAACCTGTCGGAGTGGCTTTTGAGGCCTGGCCTCCTGTATTTGAATAGACTTCTGTGTCCAGCACAAGAACATTGACATTTTTCCCTGATGCCATGATATGATCCAGTCCTCCATACCCGATGTCATAGGCCCATCCATCTCCCCCGATGCACCAGACGCTTTTATCAACAAAATAATTTTTCAATTCCACGATCTTAGCAAGAACAGGTTTAGTATTATTATTTGCCTTGTTCACTGCGGCGGGCAATAATTTTTTAACCATTCTTGCAGCAGTTTTCGCCTCTTCAGTGGTTTCGGTCCAAAGCTCTAAACTTTTTTCCAGAGCCGCCTTCAGATCCAGCGTAGTCCCCATTTCCAGAAGTTTTTTCACATTAAAAAGAAGTTGTTTCCGGTTGGCGTCAACAGCAAGCCTCATTCCAAACCCGTATTCTGCATTGTCTTCAAAAAGAGAATTTGCCCATGTTGGACCTTGACCGCTTTTATTCTTGCAATACGGGATATTGGGAAAGGTCCCTGCCCAGATAGATGAACATCCTGTGGCATTGGCGATGATCATTCGATCACCGAAAAACTGGGTGGCCAGTTTCACATATGGAGTTTCCCCGCACCCCTGACAGGCGCCGCTGAATTCAAGATAAGGCATGAGGAACTGGCTTCCTTTGATGGACCCCAGGCGGACGCCGTCCAGAACATTATTTGGAAGAGATTCAAAAAACATCTCATTTTCCCGTTTGTTTGTTTTTCTGGCTTCCTTGATGGGTGTCATCTCTAAAGCTTTGACCTTGGAAGGACAGGTGTTAACACAATTAGCACATCCCACACAATCCTCTGTATAGACCTGAATGCGGAATTTTAAATTCCGGTCATTTTTTGTATTTGATTCCAGTGTAACAAAGTCTTTGGGTACATCTTTTAGATCTTCAGGGTCTATCTGCTTGGCTCGTATGGCCGCATGCGGACATACCATGACGCACTGGTTGCACTGAATACAGTTATCAGAAATCCAATTGGGAATTTCAGGGGCAACACCACGCTTTTCCAGCTTGGAGATCCCGGTTGGGATACGCCCGTCATACGGCATTTTGGAGACAGGAATGTCATCGCCTTTAAACTGCATTACCGGCTTGACCACGGATTGACAATAGTCGTCTGCATCTTCCGGCACCAGTTGTGTATCTGGAGCTGACTTTGTTATGTTTTCAGGAACCGGAACCTCTTCCAGGGCGGCAGCGGCTCGATCCACAGCATCCCAGTTCATCTTGACGACATTTTCCCCTTTTGTGATAAATGTTTTTTTAATAGCTTCCTTGATTAGTTTCAGAGCCTGTTCCTCCGGAAGAACTCCTGAGATCCTAAAGAATGCCGCCTGCATGACCGTGCTGATACGTTCTCCCAGTCCCACTTCTTGAGAGATTTTCAACGCGTTGATATTGTAAAATTTGATCTTTTTTTCTATGATCGTCTTCTGCATATCTTCTGTCAGATTCTCAAAGATCTCATCCACCTTCCAGTTTGAGTTCAACAGAAAAGTTCCGCCTTCTCGTATACCACCAAGAATATCATACCGTCCGATATAGGCATCTTTATGCAGAGCCACAAAATCAACTGTATTCAAAAGATACTGGGACTGGATCTTTTCCTTCCCAAATCTCAGGTGGGAAATTGTCACCCCTCCGGATTTCTTGGAATCATATTGAAAGTAACCCTGGGCATACATATCAGTTGCATCACCGATGATCTTTATGGAATTTTTATTGGCGCTGACTGTTCCATCCGATCCGTAACCCCAGAATTTACATCTTATAACACCCTTTGGCTCTGCTTCGATAGTTTCTTTGACGGCAAGAGATTTATGAGTCACATCATCTTCGATCCCGACTGTAAATCCATGTGTGGCATCTCCATCCAGATGGTCATACACGGCTTTAATCATGGACGGAGTAAATTCTTTAGAGGAAAGCCCATATCTACCACCGATGAGAAGATAATCCTCGCCTCTGAGGGCGGCGACAATATCCAGATACAGAGGTTCACCCAGAGCGCCGGGTTCCTTTGTCCTGTCAAGAACAGCGATCTTTGTAACAGATTCTGGAATAACATTTCTCAACGCCTCTGCTGAAAACGGCCGGTAAAGACGCACTTTGACAGCTCCGACCTTTTCTCCCTGCTGTTTCAGATGATTTACGGCTTCTTCGATGGTCTCGGTAGATGAACCCATAGAAATGATGATCTTTTCTGCGTCGGGTGCGCCGATATAATCGAAAAGCTTATACTGTCTTCCGATCTTTTTTGACAGTTTATCCATATATTCCTGAACGATCTCTGGAGTGACGTCATAGAACTTATTGACTGTTTCCCTGCCTTGAAAATAAACATCAGGGTTCTGGGCGCCTACTTTCATCATGGGATTTTCCGGATTCATGGCCCGACTTCGGAAATCTTCGACATATTTCATCTCGACAAGTTCTGCCATGGTTTCATACTGGATCATTTCAACTTTCTGTATCTCATTGGATGTTCGAAAGCCATCAAAAAATTGGATAAACGGAACTTTTGACTTCAATGTCGCAAGATGAGCAACAACAGACAGGTCCATGACCTCCTGAATAGAACCCGAAGCGATCAAGGCAAATCCGGTATTCCGTGCTGACATTACATCGGAATGGTCACCAAAAATAGACAACGACTGGCATGCCAGGGACCGGGCGGAAACGTGAAAAACAGTCGGCAGCATCTCTCCTGCGATCTTATGCATATTGGGTAGCATAAGCATCAAACCCTGGGACGCTGTAAATGTTGTTGTCATGGCACCGGCAGAAAGAGAACCGTGAACAGCGCCAGCCGCCCCACCTTCTGATTGCATCTCAATAACATCAAGCTCCTGTCCGAATATATTCTTCCTTCCCTGAGCAGCCCAGGCATCAGCCAACTCCCCCATCAATGAGGAAGGCGTAATCGGGTATATAGCAGCCACTTCACTGAATGCATAAGCCACATGAGTTGCAGCAGTATTCCCTTCGATCGGTTCATAAATCTTTTTCATAAAGATTCTCCTGTAATTGAATATAATTCTTAAATATATATATATAACAATAAGGAAGGAACAATCAGTCTTCCAGGACTGTCCGTCCCTCCAATGATTTCTTGATCGTTACCTGATCCGCAAAATCTATATCCGATCCCACCGGCAAGCCCATGGCCAATCTTGTCATCTTAACTTTAAATTCCTTTAGACTTCCAAAGAGATAATGGGCCGTTGCTTCTCCATCTACAGTGGGATTCGTTGCAATGATGACCTCCTCGAAATCGCCATTACGGACCCTTTCAGTAAGACTTTCTATATTTAGTTCATCCGGACCTTTTCCTCTTAATGGAGACAAAGCGCCTAAAAGAACATGATACCGTCCATGGTAGATACCTGTTTTTTCAATGGAAGAGATGTTAAAAGGCTCTTCCACGACACACAATATTTTGTCATCCCGGCTTTCATCGGAACAGTATTCACAAGGATCAGTATGTGTCAAGGACCGGCAAACAGAGCAGTAAAACAGGTTTTTTTTAGCATTCTGGATGACTTCGGCAAGTCTATCCACGTCAAGTCTAGGAAGTCCTATGATGTAGAATGCGATTCTCTGGGCGGTTTTTGCCCCAATGCTGGGAAATTTTTTCAGCTCCTCGATCAAAAGATTAAGAGGGTGATTTTGTTCGAACATTAAAAAAGTCCCGGTATATTTAATCCCGCGCCCATGGCGCCAAGCTTTTCCTTCATGTTCTCATCCACTTTAGTACCTGCATCGTTAAAAGCTGCAACGATCAGATCCTGCAGCATCTCAACATCTTCCTTATTGACCACTTCAGGATCTATCTTGAGGGAATGAAGATTTTTTGTCCCATCCAGAATAACACTGACCATTCCGCCACCGCTTGAACCTTCAACTCTCATTTCAGCCAGTTCTTTCTGAATCTTTCCCTGCATTTCCTGTGCGGATTTTAGCATTTTTTGGAGATTTCCTATTCCTTTCATTTTTCACCTTTTTTGTCGCTTTTTTTTATAGGCTCAGCAGATATGACCTGGGCTTTAAACGTATCCATAAATTTCTTCACTCCAGGATCTTCTAAAGCTTTATCGATTTCCCGCTCTTTTTTTCGTTCGATCTTTGGTTTTTCTTCCGCTTTATTTTCAGATATGGACATCTGTGGAGGATTATTTTTCTTCCTGCTATCAGGAGAGAAATGGGACCTTGAATAGCTCTTCCCAAACGCCTTGCCCAATTCATTCATTCTTTTTAGAATATCTTTTAATGGGACCATTTTTTTGAAAAAACAAAGCCCGACAAGTGTAGTCTCCAGATAGATCTGGGGATGAGAAGAATACCTTAGTCCCTGCTCTGACTGCTGCATTGCTGTCAGATATCTCAAAATATCCTCTGCTGAAGAATCTTTTGCGCCCTCGGCATATAGCTTTAAATCCCTCTCATTCAAACCAAGGATATCCCCGGGTTTTTGACTTGATTTTATAACAAGCAGAATGCGGAAATGTTTAATCAGCTCTTTAAAAAATTTGCGTAGATCGTATCCTCTTTCCATGATCTTTTCTACAAGAATGAAGATCTGTTCTGTCTTCTCTGTTAATATTGCCTCGGAAAACTGGAAGAGAAGTTCGCTACTGATGGTCCCTAGTATTTCCTTCAGATCCTCATCACTGATGGAATCACCGGAAAAGGCCACAGCCTGGTCAAGAAGGCTTTGAGCATCCCTCATGCTTCCCCCGGCTGCATCAGCGATCAAAGATAACCCAAGATCCGAAATAATGATCTTTTCTTTTTTGGTCATATACAACATGTGGTTGATAAGGTCTTTGTGGGTTATTTTTTTGAACTCAAAATGCTGGCATCTTGAAACAATGGTCGCTGGAAGTTTATGGAATTCCGTTGTTGCAAAAATAAAGATTGTACTTGGGGGTGGTTCTTCCAGGATTTTTAGAAGAGCATTAAAAGACGTGGACGACAGCATATGAACTTCGTCGATGATGATGATCTTATACCGGCTGTTTATAGCTCTATATTTCGCTGTTTCCCGTATAGGATCAATAGTCTCAATTTTTCTTGTTGATGCGCCATCGACCTCCAGAACATCAACAGAACGATCACTGTCTATCTGTTGACAAGAATCACACTTATTACATGGCGCAGGTGTAGGTCCATCTTGAGCAGTACAATTTAGAGCTTTTGCCAGGATCCGGGCCGCTGTTGTTTTTCCGATTCCACGCATACCGGAGAAAAGATAAGCCTGGGCAACTCTGTTGTTTTTTATCGCATTCTGCAGGGTCTGCACTACATGCTTCTGGCCTATCATCTCCTCAAAGGTTTTAGGCCTGTATTTGCGTGCATATACTAAATAACTCATTTGCTCGTTTTAATAGATATAGATACGGAAAATAATTCCTTTTTGTAAGCCATATATTAACATAACATTCCCTGAAATAAAATTATAATTTCCTCCCTGAAATGATATATCATGTTTTTATTAATATGTTCTCAAAAAAAGGCTTTATTGAGATACACATCGCAGTTGTTCTCTTCGGGCTTGCAGGTCTGTTCGGAAAATGGCTGGAGCTTTCCCCTGTCATTATCGTTCTTGGCCGGGTCTTTTTTGCCTCAATTGCTCTGGGATCGATCCTAATACTATCCAAACAGAACCTTAAAAAGCTGCCCGCAAAATATACAATTTTTCTTTTCTTTTTAGGAATGCTGCTGGCTTTTCACTGGATCTGCTTTTTTAGATCCATACAGGTTTCAACCGTCGCTGTCGGTCTTCTTTCTTATTCCAGTTTTCCCCTGTTCACAGCCATTCTTGAACCCGTTTTTTTTAGAAGCAGGATCGTGCCGTCAAATGTGTGCTTTGCGATATTCTGCATTCTCGGTGTATTTATGATCATTCCCAGATTCGAATTGACAAATCTGATTTTCCAGGGAGTATTGTGGGGGCTGGTTGCAGGACTGACGTTTTCCATCTTGACCATTATAAACAGAAAACTCGCTCAACAGTACTCCTATCTGCAAATCGCATTTTATCAGGACCTGTCAGCCACTATCTGTCTTTTCCCCTTCCTGCTTGTGCTCGATGCCGGACTGCAAGTCAACCACCTCTTTCTGCTTTTTCTCCTTGGAGTTTTTTGCACCGCTGCGGCTCATGCTCTTTTTATTAAAGGACTTAAGCATATAAAAGCTCAGACAGCCGCTATTATCAGCACCCTGGAGCCCATTTATGGGATATTTTTCGCGGTTTTTCTCCTTCAGGAAATACCATCATTAAGGACGATTCTCGGAGGAATAATCATCCTAAGCACAGTTCTGGCCGCAACAGTCAAGAAATAGATTTTCTTTATGTATTCTTTTTGATTTTCCGCTTCTTTTCCTTTTTCACTTCACTTTCATGCCGTTTTTTTATCTGCTTTTTTTCAGCCGAATGCCGTTCCTGCAGTTTTTTAGCTTTTGACTGATAATCCTGCTCTATCCTTTTCTTTTCCACAGCATTTTTGGATGCCTGCTTGTTTTTCTCCATCCTTTTTTTGAGAGAGATCGCTTCTTCTGTCTGGCTTTTTTCCAGAATCTTTACCTCTTTTTTATGGTAATCCTCTATCTCCCGGGGCGATGCTTCCTCCACCCTTTGTGCCCGCCTTTTTAAGACTTGAGCCTCTGCTTCTCTTCTTTCAACTACGCGTTTTGGCCTTGAAGATGTGCTTTTTTCCACTGAAGGTTTGTATATTACCACATGATCTCCACTGACATGAGTACGTTCCACCTGGTTTGTTTCCTTGAGTTTATACTTATGTACTCTCTGTTTACTAAGCTGCTCAACATGGACAACATCCAGTCCGAGGTTCAAAACCCGATTATTTCTTAAGATGATGTTTGTGTTGACAACGGTCAAATTCATAATTGTGAGATTTCGTTCAAACGGAAGAATATAGCTATAAACATCCATGCCTGTGAAGTTTTGCCCATTAACAAAAGTCCAGTAACGATGATGAATAGAACCTCTTAAGGAAAAAATACCTTTTCCCGGTATAAATGGAATATTCGGCGGTAAAGGAGCCCACCCGATGTACATGTTGCTGGTTCTCCACGTTACCCAGGCAGGTCCCCACATGCGACCTGGCACCCAGTACCAACCCATATTGGAATCCCAATCCCATCGTCCGTAGTGAAACGGTATCCATCCCCATTTGTATCTTGAGACCCATGTCCATCCAAAGTCTGACCAGATCCACCTCCCATAGGAATAGGGACGCCATTGATACCGGTTTATTCTGGGGATCCAGATATAGCCGTGTAAAGAATGCTGAGTCCAAATTCCATATGGAGATAGATAATCATAGAAATACGCAATATTTTGGTCATTCCTGTAATCGTCATAGGAATCATCATAATAATCCTCTTCCTGGTATCGGGACCTTTCACCATAATCCCTTGGGACATAGACAATACAACTGGCTGCAAAAAGAACGACCACAATTCCTGCCAGTATGATCTTTTTCATAATATTCACCTCCTTGATAATTCAGGCCTCTTATTTTAAGTCTTTGAATACTTTTTTAATACGTTTAAACGACCAGTCCAGTTCTTTTTTCTTGATGATCAATGGAGGCGCAAAGCGGATAACATTTTCATGCGTTTCTTTACACAAAAGCCCTTCCTGCTCTAATGCTTCACAGAATCGTCTTGCTCCGCCCGCTTCAGGCTTCAATTCGATCCCAATCAAAAGACCTTTCCCTCTCACCTCTTGAATATGTCTGCTTTTTATAGTTTTCAATTTATTGATAAAATAATCTCCCAATTCAGCAGAGTTTTCTATCATCTTCTCTTCTTTGGTGACCTTCAGAGCTTCTCTGGCTGCAGCACAGGCCAAAGGATTAGCTCCGAATGTAGAACCATGGCTTCCAGGAGTGAATAGTCCCAGGACTTCTCTCCGTGCCAGGACTGCTGAAACCGCATAGCAGCCGCCTCCCAGGGATTTACCGATTATCAACACATCCGGTCTTACTCCCTCATGTTCGCATGCAAACAACTTGCCTGTTCTCCCAAGTCCGGTCTGGATCTCATCCGCGATCATTAAAACATTATTGCTCTCACAGACTTCTTTAACATCTTTTAAATAACCATCCGGAGGCATTATGATCCCGGCTTCAGCCTGGATAGGTTCGACCAGAAAAGCAGCTGTATTTGGAGTAATGGCTTTTTCAAATGCTTCGATATCCCCGAACGGAATCATTTTAAAACCGGGTGTAAAAGGTCCGAAATCTTTCTTATAAAGATCCTCAGATGTGAAACTGATGATGGTGATTGTCCTTCCATGAAAATTATTGGAGCAAACAATTATCTCCGCCTGATTTTCAGGGATCCTTTTATTTTGATATCCCCACATCCGTGCGGCTTTGAGAGCTGTTTCAACCGCCTCAGCCCCGGAATTCATAGGCAATACCATATCAAATCCGGTCAGGTCGGACAGTTCTTTCGCCAGCATAGGCCACTGGTCGTTGCGAAATGCCCTTGAAGTCAAAGTTAACTTTTCAGCTTGATTTTTTAAGGCTTTTACAATTGTTGGATGACAATGCCCCTGATTTACAGCTGAATACGCACTGAGAAAATCCAAATATTTCTGATTGTTAACGTCCCATACCCAAACCCCTTTGCCTTTAGTAATAACAACATCCAGAGGGTGGTAGTTATGAGCTCCGTAAAGATCTTCCAAATCCACATAAAATTTTGTGTTCATTTGTCTTTCCTTTCCTTGAAAATATTATAAAAGATGAGGAGAGAAAGTAAAGGCCTTGTTTTACTTTTTGAGTTATTCCCGGTATAAATTATTCTATGAAACATTTTACTTTAAAATATTTTCCCATACTTCCAGTGATATTCATCTGTTTAAGTTTGATTTTATCAATGGGTTGTAAAGGGAAATCGCATATGTTCAAGTCAGCGTCTAATTATGCGTGGTCCTCTGAATACGGAAACAAAACACTGCTCAGCGGATACGAAAAAGAGATCACTGGCGAGACCATCTATTATCACTCTCCCCTCCCTGATGCTGGATCCGCACTTCTGGTCAGATCGATCGAGAAGGATAGATATATCGAATGGGAAACAGCCACAGCCCCTGATGATTCTGAAGGAAAATACCTCACATATGTTCTTTTGGCCGGAATCGATGTTAATCCGGACAGCCACAGGTTTGACATTTTCATCAATGGAGAAAAAATATTTTCCTTTTCCAATCCTATAAGTGATAAAAACCGCTACTGGAAGATCCCGGGAAAATACGGATCAGAACTCCTTTACAGGATCACCATGACGGATATTCATGACGATCATATGGGATTTATGTTCCTCCGCTGGCCGGTATTAAAAACATTCCCGGGCAAACCTCTTCGTATCCGTGTTGCCGGGGAAAGCGCAGAAAGCAAAACCTGGTTTATGGTCTTTAAATATCCGGTCAGACAAACGATCTCACTCCTGAATGAACCAGTTCTTCTTCGCAAAACTGAAAAACAATGCCAATCTGTGCGGGTCGAAGCTGTGCGCCTGGAAGAACCCGTAAAGACCGTATTCCATGTGGAAGGACAGGATATTGAGTGGGATTTGGATTTTGGGTTTAATATCCTGCGCCTTCCTGTGCCCATCGTAAATAAAGAAAAGGATATTCTGATTGGGATCACAATCGACGATCAGAATATCCCGGATGCTCGAATAAGGCTTAAGCCGATCGAACATAAGGACATCTATCTTCTTCATCATTCCCACGTTGACATCGGCTATACTCACATTCAGGAAGATGTTAAATGCGCTCAATGGAATAACCTGAAAAAGGCAGCTCAATTGGCCCGGAAAACCAGAGATTATCCGCCTGAATCCCGTTTCAAATGGAACTCCGAGGTATTGTGGCATGTGGCTAGCTATTTAAAAACAGGCGACAAGGACAGGAATGAACAATTCATTCAATCTGTTATGGACGGTCAGATCGGACTCGATGGCCTTTACGCCAATGAATTAACAGGACTGTGTCGGCCGGAAGAATTATTCCACCTATTGGATGATGCCAGGGAAATTTCCCAAAAATATCATATTACTATCGATACAGCAATGATCACGGATGTTCCGGGATACACATGGGGACTTGTTCCGGCGCTGGCTCAAAATAGGATCAAATACCTGTCGATCGGCCCCAACTACGGCCACCGTATCGGTCACTTTCTGAAAGAATGGGCCGACCGCCCATTTTACTGGGAATCCCCCTCCGGAAAGGAACGAGTGCTCTGCTGGGTACATGGGAAAGGATACTCCTGGTTTCACACAGGATTGAACTACTCCAGCCTCAAAAAAAGGCTGAATGATGAAGCAATTTTTGACTACCTTTCTCAATTGGAACAGAACAACTATCCCTATGATATCGTTTCATTCCGTTACTCGATCGGATCGGATAACGGCCCTCCGGATACACAGATCGCAGATGTGGTGAAAGAATGGAACGAGACATATGCCTCGCCACGGATGATCATTGCCACAACCACGGAGCTGTTTAAAGTTTTTGAAAACAAGTACGGTAGCAGACTTCCTGTCTACAAGGGAGACTTGACCGGGTATTGGGAGGATGGAGCCGCTTCTTCTGCCAGGGAAACAGCCATGAACCGCAACTCCTCAGAACGTCTTGTGCAGGCTGAATTTCTGTGGTCCATTCTCAGGCCAGAAAGCTTCCCGGCAGAAGAGTTCGCAAAAGCATGGAATAGAGTCCTTCTCTATAACGAACATACATGGGGCTCATGGAACAGCATCAGTGACCCACACAGTGACTTCACAAAACATCAATGGGAGGTCAAAAAGTCTTTCGCTGAGGAAGCCGACCAGCTTTCAAAAACCCTTCTTAAAAAAGCTATTGAGCCATTATCGGAAACGAATAAAGCTGTAACGCATCTTAACATATTTAACACAAACTCCTGGAATAGAACTGATATTGTATATATTCCCAAAAAGTTATCTCTGGCAGGAGACCAGGTAAAAGACGACCAGGGTATGGAACTACAGTCTCAGAGGCTTTCGACAGGAGAACTGGCTGTGCTTGTACGGGATATTCCCTCTCTTGGTTTCAGACAGCTCCATTTTAGCAAAGGATCTCCCTTTCAGTCAGGCGAACTTCGTTTGACTAATAATATATTGTCCAATGACCATATATCTCTGGAGATCGATAAAAATTCCGGAACCATCTCAAAACTGCTTTTAAACGGACTGCCGCACAATCTGGTAGACTTTTCTCAGGGAGAAGGCCTCAATGGCTATATCTATGTCAAAGGCCGAAATCCTGTCAAACAGTTGAGGAATTCCCGGGTAGTGATCTCTCTCAAAGAAAAAGGCCCTCTTGTTGCATCATACAAAATTGAATCTCGTGCCCCGGGCTGCCGCTCTCTTTCAAGCGAAATACGTTTAGTCAATGGCCTTCAGCGGATTGATATTATTACTGACATGAATAAAAGGGATGTCTACGAACAGGAAGGCGTTCACTTTGTCTGGCCCTTTTCTGTTCCTGACGGTCAGATCCGCCTTGATAATGCATGGGGACATTATCTGCCTGAATATGAACAACTTCCCGGATCCAATAAAAACTATTTCAGTTTTCAGAGATGGATCGATATTTCAAACCAGAAGTATGGCATCACCTGGACCAGCCCTGACGCTCCCTTGGTAGAAATAGGCTCTATCACATCCGATCCAATTGTTGTCGGCTGGATCAAAAACATCTCTTTTTCCAACACATTTTTTTCTTATGTGATGAACAACTACTGGGAGACTAACTACAAAGCTTCTCAGGGCGGACCCGTGACTTTCCGCTATTCTTTAAGGCCACACACAGGAATGTTCGATCCGATGATCTCTTATCGCTTCGGAATAGAACAGAGCCAACCTTTGATCATCGGCTCAGCGGATGCAGGTAAACCTACCGGTCGATCCTTTTTCAAAATTCAACCTTCCTGTGTTGTTATCACATCAATGAAACCCAGCACGGATGGGAAAGCCCTTATGATCAGGATCTTTAATGTGGGTGATCACTCTGAAGAAGTAATTATTGATTGGGGCGATAACAAACCCGGTATGGTTTTTCTCAGTAACCCTTTTGAGGAAAGATCATGCCCCTTTCCAAAAAAATTAACCATCTCGCCCAGGGAGATCAAAACTCTGAGAGCTGAAGGCCTTTCAGAATAATAATGGAAAGATACTGGCGGAGAGGGTGGGATTCGAACCCACGGTACGACATTCACCGCACACACGCTTTCCAAGCGTGCTCCTTAAGCCACTCGGACACCTCTCCATAATGAGCGCTCAAGCAGAGCGCTCTTCAAAAGAGGACTAAACTAACAGAATTTGGCAATCCAGTCAATATTTTGAGGAAAATCCCGGAATGGCATTTTAATTGTTTTCCAGCTAAAATGTTTTTGGATCATATGGATATACAAAATAATCACAAACCTGAATTATTCAGTGATGAATATTTTATGAACCTGGCTTTGAAGGAAGCACGAAAGGCTGTACTTTCAGGGGAGGTCCCTATTGGCGCGGTTATTGTCGAGGACAATATTGTCATCGGCAGCGGCTACAATCAGACTATATCTTTCCATGATCCAACCGCCCACGCAGAGGTCCTTGCTATAAGGAATGCTTGTCTTGTAAATCAAAATTACCGGTTGACCGGCTGCGACCTCTATGTGACACTGGAACCCTGCATTATGTGTCTTGCGGCGGCGGTACATGCAAGAATAAAAAGTCTGATATTTGGGGCCCTTGACCCAAAAAGCGGGGCTGCTGTTTCGATCATGACATTTCCTTTTGACAACATGAATCACAGGGTCAAAATAAAAGGTGGCATTTTAGAGACAGAATGCGGTAATATTTTGAAAGAATTTTTCAGAACAAAACGTAAATTATAAAACGGAGAGGTGGCCGAGTGGTTGAAGGCGGCGGTCTCGAAAATCGCTATTCTGGTATTCCAGGATCGTGGGTTCGAATCCCACCCTCTCCGCCATTTCCAAAAACTTTCCACATATGGTTACGTATTTATCATTAGAGTTGGTAGGATTCGAGGAGTCGAAGGTTCGAGTGAGAAGAAAAGAGACTGGATTCCCGTTTGCACGGGAATGACGAAAAAGCGAATGCACTTATTAAATCGTTAGAAAGAAAAGCACTTGAATCCTTGAACCCTTTACATCTTTTATAAATAAAGCAGGATGAGGAGGTTATTATGAAAAAGAGACTATTATTCCAAATCACACTTTTTTTTCTTGTTTTTGTCCTATTGACCAGTACAACAGATTTGGTATACGCGTCAAAAAAGAATATTGATCTCAAAGGATTTGATAAATTCGTCAACAAACAAATGGATGAATGGAAGGTCCCGGGTCTGGCTATCTGCATTCTCAAAGACGGAAGACTTATTTTTTCTGAAGGATTCGGCTTCCGTAATATTGAAAAAGCGCTTCCCGTAACATCCAATACACTGTTTGCCATCGGATCCTGCACAAAAGCTTTTACAGCGACCGCAATGGGAATCCTGGTGGATGAAGGAAAGTTGGATTGGGATA
>DAOVDI010000092.1 GCA_030669585.1 Acidobacteriota bacterium | reverse complement strand
GTTTTTTTTATTATGTCTTGTTGAAGTAAGTGCCTGGACTATTTACGAGTCGAGGTTGATGCATCTGCAAGAGGCTGTTCGTGAAGCCGTATTTATATACTGCGAACGGACGGCATCGCAGCAGATGGGATAAGATCGGCTTGTAAATTGTTCAGGTCAGTTTGTTCGGAGCCTGATTCTGATAGGCGTTCCTTGGTAATCAAAAGTCTCCCGCAAATTGCTTTTAAAATATTTTTCATACGCCGGGGCCAGAGATACCTGAGAATGGGTGAAAAGAGTAAATGTCGGGGGAAGCACCCCTGTCTGAGTCATGTATTTTATCTTGATCCTGCCTTTTTTTCGTGAGACAGGAGGATGGGTTTTTTGAACTCTCTTTAGGAATTCATTCAGTTTTGATGTGGTGATCTTTTTTTGCCCGCTTTGATAGACCTTATCCGCTGTTTCCAGGATCCTGACGATCCTTTGACCGGATAGAGCCGAGACAAACATTACCGGGGCATAGGAAACAAAATCCATCTTTGCATAGACTTTCTGGGTAAATTCGTTCGTAGTTTTCGTACCCTTATTGATAAGATCCCATTTGTTCAGAAAGATCATAAGAGGCTTACCGGAATCTTCCGCAATATGGGCGATAGCCGTATCCTGTCGTGTAGGAAATCCCTGCGCATCCAGAATCAGGCATACAACATCGGCCTGCATGATATCCTTTTTCGCCTTAATGATACCGGCCTTCTCCCTCTTGTCACGGGTCCTGCTTAACTTGCGTATGCCCGCCGTATCCACCAGGCAATATAACTTCTTATTTCTTTGAACAATGGTGTCCGTACTGTCCCTGGTCGTTCCAGGGATCTCACTCACGATCAGTTTATCCTCACCACAGAGACGATTCACCAGAGAGGATTTTCCAACATTGATCCTGCCCACAAGGGCAATTTTTAAAGCATCGGCTTCAGATCCAATTTCTGAAGGATCGGGAAGCATTTCAATAATCGCATTCTTCAATTGGTCAATATTTCTTTTATGTTCGGCAGAAATAAAAAAAATCTTTTCCCCTCCCAAACGAAAATAATCTGCAGCCTTGTCCTGCTCATACTCGGAATCGATCTTGTTGACGATCACAAACAAAGGCCTGTCCAGTTTCTTGAGAGAAACATAAAGATCTTCTTCAGCCGGAAGAAGATCCCGCTTGCCATCCATGAGAAAAAGAAGAATATCCGCTTCGTTGGAGGCCTCCCAGGCTTTCTCCATGACCATTGTTGAAAAAGGATCCTCCGCAAAGTCAAACATCCCCCCAGTATCAAAAAGAAGGAATTTTTTTCCATCCAAATCGCACACTGAGGAGATCCGATCCCGTGTCATACCGGGAAGGTCGTGGACAAGAGATTTTTTTGTTTTCAGGAGCCTGTTGAACAGAGTGGATTTTCCCACATTGGGAAATCCGACAATGACTATCTTTTTGTACTTTTTCATGAGAATATTCAGCCGATGCTATTTGGCGATCAGATCTTTTCTGAAAACAAAGGGCCGGGTCAGATCAACATGACCCCCAAGAGTCTGGCTTTCCCGTCCATCGATCAGGATAGAAACCAGTTTGATATCTGAAAAATTATGAGTCAATGAATTGACACAGGAATATACGGTAGCAATATCCGCCTCGGACCCAAAGGGATGCTCTTCCCTTATTTCCCGGGAAAAATCCACATAGGCATGACCTTCCTCGGTCAAATAAAATTCCCTCAACTTTGTCTCAGACGGAAAGGGACAGATCATCCCGTTCTTGGATCCGATGAGCAATTCCTCAACCAACTGTCGTCCCATTAGACTGATTGAGGGGCTCTTCAGGATATCCCTTTCCTCGGAATGGAGCAAACCATCTTTTTCAGAAAGGAAAAAGAGTGTTATGGTCTTGACTGTATGGGGATGTGATGAATCGACATCCGGGTTACTCAGCAAAGAAGATGTGGCAAGTTCTACAGATTTTCTGGTTCCAAGGCTGAAAAAAACAACAACAAGAATAATCAATAAAACCATCAGAGAAGCCGCAATAATCAGGCCTTTTCGATCTGGCATCTCTTTACTCATTTGAGTATTCCCGGATGAAACGGACCAAGCCGCGAAAAATAGCTTGGGCAAGTTGTCTCTGAAAAGCCTCAGATACTAATTTTTTTTCCTCATCCGCATTGGAGAGAAAAGCCGTTTCAACAAGAACAGCAGGGCAGGCCACCCCAGCCAGAACAAAAAATGGGGCCTGTTTGACTCCTCTGTTTTTTGTCCTGAGCAACGAATTCAATTCATCCTGGATCTTATCCGCCAGCATACTGCTCTGTTCCAGATAGGCCGACTGGGCCATATCCCAAAGAATCATTTTAATATCATCTTCATCCTGACCAAAGATCTTGTCTCCTATCTCTGATTCGTTGTTCTCCAGATATGCCAAACGCCTGGCATCCCGGTCAGTGGCATTCAGGCTCAGAAAATATGTCTCCGGCCCTCTGGCTTTTTTTCGAAAGGAACTGTTGGCATGAATACTGATGAAAATAAAGGCATCGTGATAATTGGCCAGAGCAGTCCGCTGTTCAAGGGAAACTTCGACATCCTTATCCCTTGTGAGTTCGACATTAAATGCCAGATCTCTTTCTATGATGGCCTTTAATTTTTTGCTGATACTCAGAGTTATGTTTTTCTCCAACGCACCAAACTTGCCTTTTGCCCCTGTTTCCAGACCGCCGTGTCCGGGATCAATAACGACCGTTCTCCTTCTCTGTGGGAGAGGAACCCTTTCGGAGTTCCTGGATCGGGAAAGATAAGCGGAATCGGCAACTGAAACGCGGAGGAACGGACGTTCCTGTGTGCCGGCCAGAACACCAAACATCAGGACGATAAATATCACATAGGAAAAACCTAAAGATTTCTTTTTCACAGGCTCTCTCTTAGCAACAAGAATAATATGGTGGAGGCGGCGGGAATCGAACCCGCGTCCGAAGATATTCAACTGAAGGCCTCTACATGTTTATCCTCTTCTTTATTCTTATTCCGCAGTCTCTGAAAAGGAAAGATACCGCGAAACCAGCCTTGATATTGCTTCGCTTGCCATACTCAAGACAGATACGGTTCACTATCCTGCTTGTCGGCGCTTCCCAAGTGCCGCAGGAAAGCACAGGAGAAACGGCTGCTTTAATTAAGCAGCGATTGGCAGTGTTTCTGCACTTATTTAGGTCCACCAGTTTAACGAGGTGGGTGGGACCTCGGCATGCAGCCTTCGCCTCATTACCTCCGTCGAATCCAGTTCGCCCCCAAGATAATGGATTACTATTATATTTTAGACAGAAAAATTAGTCAATATAATCCCGGTTACCACTTTCCATCTTTAAGATAGGCATCAATAGCCATGGCAGCTTTTTTCCCCGCTCCCATGGCCAGAATCACAGTGGCAGCGCCGGTCACAATGTCACCGCCTGCAAAAACTCCCATTTTGGAGGTTTTGCCCGTTTCCTCATCGGCCACAATGTTTCCCCATTGTGTCAGTTTCAGGTCCGGTGTTGTCTTTGTCAATAAAGGATTGGGTCCCTGTCCAATGGCAACAACCACCGTATCGACATCCACAATATATTCCGATCCTTTGACCGGGACCGGCCGCCGCCTTCCTGAAGCATCCTTCTCACCCAGTTCCATTTTAATGCATTCCATGCCTTTGACCCAACCTCTTTCATCTCCGAGAATCCGCACCGGATTATTCAACAGAAGGGGATTGACTCCTTCCTCAAAGGCGTTTTCGATCTCTTCTTCCCGGGCAGGCATTTGCTCCCTTGCCCTTCGGTAGACCAGATAGACATTCTCTGCTCCCAGGCGGAGAGCGGTTCGTGCAGAATCCATCGCGACATTTCCGCCGCCCACAACTGCAACATTCCGGCCAAGATGGACTGGAGTTTCATATTCCGGAAAAAGATAGGCTTTCATCAGGTTTACTCTTGTGAGAAACTCATTTGCCGAATAGACTCCCTTCAGGTTCTCTCCGGGTATTTTCATAAAATACGGAAGCCCCGCACCGGTTCCAATAAAAACAGCATCATAACCTTCTTTCAGAAGACCATCCACTGTGCTTGCTCTTCCCACAATGTAACTTACTTTAATTTCAGCACCAAGCTTTTTGATGTAGTCGGCTTCCCGCTGAACGATCCACTTGGGAAGACGAAACTCGGGGATCCCGTAAACAAGCACACCGCCAGGTGTATGAAGAGCTTCAAACACGATCACTTTATGTCCTAACTTTGATAACTCACTGGCTGCAGATAATCCTGCTGGTCCGGCACCTACTATAGCGACTTTATTTCCAGTCGCTTTGGGAAGGGCAGGAACCCGGACATTTCCTTGTTTAAACTCATAATCCGCTGCAAACCGTTCCAGCCGGCCGATGGCTACAGGTATGCCTTTTTTATCCCAGACACACTTGATCTCACACTGCTCCTCTTGAGGACACACACGTCCGCATATAGCAGGAAGGCTGTTTTTTTCCTTAATCTTATGGATGGCACCCATAAAATTGCCCTTCTGTATAAGGGCAATAAAAGCCGGAATGTCGATGTCCACAGGGCATCCTTCAACACACGGCTGATGCTTGCATTGAAGACACCTTGACGCTTCACGCATGGCCTGTTCTTTAGTATATCCCAGGGCGACCTCATCGAAATTTTGAACCCGAATCTTCGGGTCCTGCTTTGGCATTGTCTCCCGCGTGGTGGCCTTCTTCAGCTTTTTCTCCGCCTCGATAACCCGGCATTCATAATCCCACATGGCTCTGTGTTCTTCCCGGACATACATCTCCGATCTCTGGAGAAGTTCATTAAAATCGACCTGGTGGGCATCAAACTCAGGGCCGTCCACACACACAAATTTGGTCTTTCCCCCGACTGTGATCCTGCAGCACCCACACATCCCCGTACCGTCCACCATAAGGGAATTGAGGCTGACGATTGTCTTGATACCAGGACCTCTTGTCGTCTCAGCTACTGCTTTCATCATGACCGGTGGCCCGATGGCCACAACAAGATTGATCTCCCGGTTCTCGTTTATCAACTGCTGGAGTTCATCGGTTACGAAACCATGGCGGCCTGCAGTCCCGTCATCCGTCGTGATGAATTGTTCATCACTGACAGCACGCATCTCTTTTTCCAGGATCAACATATCTTTGGACCGGGCGCCTATAATGGAAATGACACGGCATCCTGCCTTCTTGAAAGCTTTGGCAATGGGATAAACCGGAGCAACTCCGACCCCACCGCCCACACAGACCACTGTGCCGATCTTTCCGATCACACTGGGCTCACCCAAGGGGCCCACAACATCCATAAAAACATCTCCTACATCCAATCCGTCCATTTTCCGGGTGGAGACTCCCACGACCTGAACAATGAGGGTGATCGTCTGATTTTTCAGGTCGTGATCAGCAACTGTTAAGGGAACCCTTTCCGAATAATCGTTCGCCCGAACAACAACAAACTGCCCTGCTTTTACGTTCTGTGCAACAATAGGAGTAAAAACTTCAAACAAAACTGTGTTTTGAGCCAGTTGTTCTTTCCTGATGATCTCATTCAACTGGAGTTTTCTCGTTGTGTTCACTGGATAACGTCCTTCTTATTATTTTCCTTGTTTGAGAGGCAAATATACAGAAAAGGTGCTCCCCTCTCCAGGCTTGCTTTCTACTTCGATTCGCCCGAAATGAGAATCAACGATCTTTTTTGAGATGGTGAGGCCCAACCCTGTTCCGCGAATCTTTTTTACTCGATGATCATCAGCCCTGAAAAAATCTTCGAACAGGTGGGCAAGGTTGTCTTCAGAAATTCCGATTCCACTATCTTTGACTCGAAAACATACATAATTTTTCTCGACAGTACCATCGATTACGACCGAACCATTATCCACATTATATTTAATGGCGTTGTTGATCAGATTTGTAAAAAGTTTTTCCATATCACTGGGATCTGCCTGAACCGCTGGAAAGTCTTTTGGAAATTTAATCTTTACAGTGATGTTTTGTCTATCTATATCCGGTTTCAGGAATTCAACGATTTTCTTGATCGTATCAGTCACTTGGACTGATTCCATCTTTTGTGCTATTTTCCCTGCTTCCATGCGGTTGATCTCCAGCAGATCGCTTACCAATGCCAGCAGAGAATCCGAGCGGTCTTTGGCTCGGAGGAGCCACTTGTGTTTCTGTTCTTCGTCACCGCCTGCCTCTCCAGAAATCACGACCTCCAACCAACCCTTGATCGCTGCAAGCGGCGCTCTGAGTTCATGCGCGACCATGGATACAAATTGAGATTTGATCTTTTCAATCTCTTTGAGCCCGGTAATATCTCTGAGGACGGTCACAACCCCCAGGACATTGTTCTCTTCATTCCTTATAGGAGCGATATTGGCCATCAATATTGTGCCCTGTTTGTCGACTTCGATCTCCTTGCTGAACATGGAAACACTTTTATCTTCCGCAGCCAGGACCTCGTGTATGGATTCAATAACAAGCTTATTCCCTATGTAATAATCCAGAGGCTTACCAGGTTTATCCTTTCCCTTGGAAATCAACATCTTTGCACTTGCTGCATTCCATAGGACCAGTTGGCCTTCAAGATTGGTCACAAGCACTCCGTCTGCCATACAACCGATGATGGTCTGAAGCCGACTTTTTTCATGGGCAAGCTCCAGCAGCCTCTGTTCCCGTTCCTGCTGCATCCTTTGTGCTTCAAGGCGTAAAGCACGTTTCTCTAAACCCCGTTTCACAACCCCTGTCAATGTCTCCGGCGAAAAAGGCTTAGGCAGATAATCGTATGCCCCTCTTTTCGTGGCTTCAACCGCCGTTTTGATGGTAGCAAATCCTGTGATGACGATTATAATTATCTCCGGATCGATCTGATGGACTTTTTTAATAAGATCCAGTCCGCTTATTCCCGGCATCATCAGATCCACAAGAATAAGATCATAAGAATTTTTCTGGACTTTATTCAGTCCCTCTTTTCCGTCTTCAGCCCCTTCAACGTCATACTGCTCCAGAGAAAGGGCACGCTTACATCCCTCACGAATTCCCATTTCATCATCAACAACTAAAATACGAATCTGATCAGACACATTTACTCCTTCTTTTTTCTCAGAAGCTTCTCAACCCTGCCGATAAGCACATCAGGCATAACAGGCTTGTCCAGAAAATCATCGGCCTTCATCCAATATCCGTCCTTTTCTAAGGAGAAACTATAGCCTGTGACTTCGGCAACGGACGTTACCATCAGAATGGGAATTTTTTTGAAGAGAGGATCATTTTTGATTTGTTTACTGAAGGAAAAGCCGCTGTCGTGTTTCTCCATCATCAGGTCCAGAATGATCAAATCAGGCAAATCGGTCCTGACTCTCTCCAATCCTTCCCGGCCGTTGAGGGCGGTCAGGACTTCATAACCGTTTCTTGCCAGTACAGCTTTATGCATTTCAAGAAAATCAGGATCGTCATCAACCAATAAGACCTTTGCTTTGAACTTCACGTTCCTTTCCTCCTTGTTTTTGTCTTATGGGAACAACGTGTTTTTTTCCTTTCATCCATTCTTTCTGGTCTAAAACTGGAAGTAAGATGATAAAATTCGTCCCTTTACCTTCCTTGCTTTCCACTTTAATGGACCCTTTGTGTTTTGAGACAATGCCATACACGATCGCCAATCCAAGCCCGGTCCCTTTCTCTTTTGTCGTAAAAAATGGATCAAAAAGGCGCGGAAGATTTTTATTAGGGATTCCCATTCCGTTGTCTTTGATCTGGATACGAATTTTTTTGCTCTCTTTAATAAATTGAGTGTTGATAAAAAGGATGCCATCTCCCTCCATGGCCTGGGCCCCATTTAAAATGATATTCAGAAAAACCTGCTTGAGCATATCCGCATCCGCAAAAGTGGTTGGAATATTCTGATCCAGATCTTTTTTAACTTGAATATTGTGGAACAAAGACTGCTTCACCAGGAGGGACAAGGCTTCTTCAATCAATTTATTAAGATCCACAAGCCCGGGTATTACCTGGGTCTCCCGCGAAAAATTCAGCAGGTCCTTGACTATTTTTGCTGCTCGTTCCGCTTCCTGGATGATAAGGCCTATATCCTGTTCCCATTTTTTATTGTGTGCCAGCTCCTTTTGAAGGATATTCCCAAACAGCGTGATCGTCCCTATGGGATTATTCAGTTCATGGGCGACTCCGGCTGCCAACTGTCCCATAGAAGCCATCTTTTCTGTTTGAATAAGTTGACGCTGGGCTTGCCCCAATTCGTCATGAGACTCTTTAAGCTCTTTGTGCGACTTCTCTAGACGCGTATACAGGCTTCTCATTCGCCTTGTAAGATAATGCGGACACATCTCCAACTCGGAAAATCCCTGGATAACAGCAACAGCGTTTCCCCGGCAGGTGTCATGACCGCAGGCTCCGCAGTCCAGGTTCTGATCCGGGTACACTTTATGCAGCTTTCTGAGAACAGACTGTATTTGAGCTTCCTCAGGTTCAGGAGAGGAGATGCTTTTTGCTGAAAACGTCCTTTTCAGGTTGAGACCGGACGGCGGATCTGGTTGGCCCTTCTTGGCCTTCTTAACTTTTTTTCGTTGAGATCTTATGAAGTTGGCGACGATTTGTCTTCGACTCGGACC
>DAOVDI010000047.1 GCA_030669585.1 Acidobacteriota bacterium | reverse complement strand
CCCTTCTGTTATTCAATACAAGGATGGAAAAAAATGGAAGTACTATATAAATCTCTGCGGAGGATACCATAGAGATGCGGATAAAGCCAATACAATTGTCTTTCTTCCCAATAGCACAGCTAATAAGAAGAGCAAATTTCTAATTTTTAATTCCAGTCCATCTATTGTGCCTGGAAGTGTGATTGAAGTTCCTTTTAGAGGGGGTGAAGGAGATATAACAATTGTAGAAATTAGAGGGGCTGTAAAGAAGCCGACTTTCATTCAATACATGAGAGGGAAGCGATTGGATTATTATATCAAGCTGTGTGGAGGATATGCAGATAATGCAGATGCTGGAAAAACAGTTGTTCATCTATCAGATGGAAAAATTCTGGAAGGAAATGGGGGAGTCTTATTTAACCCTTATATTCTTACGGGAAGCGTAATTGAAGTTCCGTTTAGAAAAAAAGAGAAAAAGATAGAATAGAGGAGTGAGGAAAGATGCCGGATCAGAGAGAAGATATTTTTGAGGAAGAAGAGATTAATCTCATTCAGTATGTGAATGTGCTGCTGAAAAGAAGGTGGATGATTATAGTTGGGGTGTTTTTATGTGTTCTTTTAACAGGGATATATTCAAAGCGACAGTCTCCTGTGTATAAGGCTTATGCTCAATTTCTTCCTTCAAAAGACCCTGATATGACATCACGGATGGGGACATTGATCGGGGGTGGAAGGGTTGAGTCATTTGAGAGCAATGTGACTTCTGAGTATTATGCTGAGCTTCTGAAAAGGTCCATGTTTTTAGAGAGAATTGCAAATAGGAAATTTAATAGTAAGAGATATGGGAAAGAAGTGGATTTATTCTCTTTTTATGAAATTGAGGCGGACAATGAAACAGAAAGGTTGGTCAAAGTCTATAACGCCATAAAAGGAAGCTTAGAGGTTTCCACTCATCGGACAACCAAAGTTATTACAATCAGCTATTCCACAGGAGAACCTGAACTTTCCGCTGCAATAACTAATGCATTTATTGATGAACTCATTAAGTATAATCGGGATGTAAGGGACAGCAAGGCCGGCCGGAACCTGAAATTCATAGAAGGCCAATTAAATGATAACAGGAAACTTCTTAAAGATGCAGAATCATCGCTGGCGAATTTTGCTGCTAAGAATAGAATAATCGCCTCCCCGGATTTGGAGGTCGAAAAAGACCGGCTTGAGAGAAATGTGAAAATTCAGGAGGAAGTGTATACAACTCTGAAAAAACAGTTGGAGCTGGCTAAAATTGAAGAGCAGGAAGAAAAACCGGTGATTGAAATTTTAGAAAGTGCAGCGCCTCCTTTATATAAGAGCAGCCCGAAGACAAGGAAAAATGTTATTCTGGCGGGATTAGTCAGCCTTTTCTTATTTGTTGGGCTTGCATTTGTGATGGAATATATTTCGAAAATCAATCCGGAAGATGAGAAAAATAAAGAGTTTTACAAGTATCTAGGGGATATCAAGAAAGAATTGTTGATAGTGACAAGGATATTTAAAAAGAAAGCGGGATAAAGAATTCTTTAAATAAAACCTTTGATTTTATACCAAAGGATGGCGGTTATCTCTCTCAAGGCGTTGAAAAAATATTCTGTTCGATAGCGAAGTTTAAAAAAGACATCGTTGTACTTTTTATTGCTTGGCTGGTAGCTGTCAAACTTTGAGACTTTTAGATCCCTGACAATATTCGGATCATTTCTACTGGATATGTGATGGGTGATCACATGAAAATTTGTAAAGCCGTTTTTCTTGAAACAAAGCGCTGTCCGTTTAGAGTGCAGCGTGCTGGTGACTATATTTATTGGGGTGGTACGATTGATATTGAAACGTTCATTATCTAGAATGTTGAGAGGATGTTCCGCTGTTCGACTGGGTTCGGGATCAAAATACATCACTTCCTTTGGACAACCCAGCCATTGGGCGACTTCAGCATAGACTTCCGCTTCCGTGATTTTGGCTGTGCCTCCGCCTGTGAAAATAATTTTTGGGGCGTAATCGTCAAAATAGAGTTGAACTGAAGTATAGATTCTCTGCCAGCCGACATTCAATGGAAGATTATTACCCGTTAATCCCCCGGCAATGCAGATGATGGCTTCTCCTTTGATGGGATTATCGGATTGAACCAACAGTCGGTCAAAAAAGAAAGGGAGGTCACTGATCATCCAGAAAAGAAAGAGATTACAAAGAATTCCTGTGGTTATCAGATAAGGCTTGAGAATTTTGAGCAGTCTTTTCATTCTAATCCTGGCCTGGTTTTCCGATCTTGATTCTTACTATAATGTATCAGTAAAAATTGTCAAATTATAAACGAAGTTGCCGGAGTGAAACTGTGCTGGAGTTTTATTTCAGTCATCTTTTTGCCTCCTAAATCAATTGATTCCAAAGTGATATCGAGATATTATGTTTGGGAATTTGATAATATGAAAAAAAAAAGAGAACAAGATGAAAATGAAAAGCCTTAATTCTATGATTTTTGTGATTTTTATGCTTATTGCACCTGGATATTCGGAAGAACTCCCTATCCCGAACTATAATAATTCTGTTATTGCCAGTATTGAGCATAATATTTTCGACACTTCAGAGGTCAATTACATAAAGGACAATTTTAATTTTGGTTTATATGTTTGGCTTTCCTTCTCCAGAACACACATAGACCCTGTATTAGCCTGGCACAGCGACTGGGATAATGCATCTGAAGGAATACAGAGTTTCAAAGATAGTGTGAATACTATGATAGAGGAAGCCAGGAAGCAAAACGTCAGGTTGCACCTTGTACTTTGCGCTGGTTTAGCGAGAGGGTTATCTATCTACCGGGAGGCAAAGGAGGAGGATATCAGAAACGCCCAGTGGTACAATGACAATAAACTTGCCTCTGATTCGCAGATAACAGATTCTGCGGCTTTCAATAAATATGTATTTGGCGCTCTTTCCCGGTATGCGAGGAAAGTGAGCGGCAATCTGGAAGCCAAGGCAAAGGCGGCTTTAGATTTTTTGAAACAGAGGATGGATGAAGAGCCGGACGTTCTGATTGCACTCAGTGGCTGGGGCGAGTCAGAGTTGAACTTTCACCGAATGGACCCAAGTAAAAATATCCAGGATTATTTTTGCGACTATTCACCCTTTGCTGTGCTTGAGTTTCGCGACTGGATTTGCCATACAGGAATGTATGATGATACAGGAAAGTATAAAGGAGAAGGATATTCTGAGGGAGGAGCAAAGTATCAGGGTACAAGTGGTTTAAACAGGTTTAATATGGATTTTGGCACCAGTTTTACGACCTGGGATTTGAAATACTTTAACTGGAGTCTTGAGGACGACTATGATGAGAATCCAGTAGATAGTGTCAATAATGATCCTAATAGAATTCCCTTTTCTGATTATTCTCATGGGAACATGATGCCCACTTCGGGCTCGAATTATATCCCAGGTGGATTTGATCCATCACGGACAATGGAGCCCGGAGATAAATTCTGGGATTTATGGAATCTCTTCCGGGAGACCATGGTTCACAATTACGTTAAAGACATGGCCAAATGGGCTTCAGAGGCAGGGATACATCAGGATAGGTGGTATTCTCATCAAATTCCTGGCGATTATCTTTTTGGGACAAATCCTGACATGAAAAATAAAAATGCCAGGTATTATTTGGGCGCTTCCCCTTTATGGACGGCTGATATTCTTCCTTATGGCTTGATGGGAGCCACAATCTATGACATAAAGTTTCCGGATTGGTTTGCAAGAACCACAATACATGCACTACCTGCCATCTCAGCAATGTCTCCAAAGTGGGCCATCATGGAATACGATCCCGAAACCTATCCTCTCGGGTTTGATGTGACAGAAAGTAGTGTTGATTTCATCCTTGACCAGTATTTAAACATCTACGATTACAAAGTGCATCTGATTAATTTCTGGAGATGGTGGGATAAGTCAGGCGAGCACAGAATAAAAGGAATGAACAAGGAAAAGGCGCTGAAGAATTTTATCCAGAAAATCAGAGATAAAGCAAGGAGAAAGGACCTCAATATAGTCTTTGATCCTCCTGAGGTTGTCGATTTTATAGGGAGAAATATCGTTGATACGGGAGAGATACAGTTAGAAGTCAGCGGAGTAATCTGGAGAGGACATCCCTGGGAGTGGAAGGATTGGGGAGATTTTTCCCACTTCGAGATTTATAGAGGCGATGAGCCCAACTTTCCCGCGGATTCTGATCACCTGTTAGCCAACACTGAGAAATACATATATAAAGACACATCAACTCTCCCGGGCAAGTATTACTACTACAAAATAAGAGCCGTAAATTCTAAAGGAGTTCCCGGTCCTTTTTCCAAGGAAATAAAACTCCCAAGCTATATTTTGAGCCTCTTTGCGGGAGAAGGAGGAACGACAGACCCAAAGCCAGGAATTTACTCCTTTGACCCAGGAACAGAAGTTACCATAAAAGCTATACCTGACTTAAATTACATGTTTTATGGATGGAGCGGAGATGCTTCGGGGACCACGAATCCTATAGCTGTCATTATGGATTTGTTCAAATCGATTGCTGCCAATTTTGAAAAGACTTCTGTTTACCAGCCCTTAAATTTTAGAGGCAAAAAGATGCTGAATCGTTCTTTTTCCCAGGCTGAGTATATCAATGTTCTCACATGGGAAGCCAATCCTAAAAATAAGAACATCATAAAATACAGGATTTACCAAATAGAAGGAGAAAATAATGTTTTGCCGGTTGAGTTGGACTCCGATACCTTTGAATACTGGAGGCGGCGAGTTGTAAAGGATAAACAGTATGTTTACTCTATTGTTGCTGTGAACGACGAAAATAGAGAAAGCGACCCGGCAATAGTGGATATAAAATGAGGAAAGATAAATACCAGTTTCAGTTAATAATATAAGCGAGAAAGGGTTAAAACAAATGTCATTTAAAATAGATAGAATAAATTTGTAGGCTTAATTTGAGATCCTTTTTACTTTTGTCATCTGGTTTTAAAGGGACGGGATTGTTGCGTTCCCCCCGGTTGCTCACAATGAGAGAGGAATTGAAATAATTATCACAGATTATCGTAAACTCCAATGAACGGCTTTTCCCCAAATCATCGGGGACCTTAAAACTCACTGAAAACACACCTTCCCTATTCAAGGTGTACTCCCCTAACTTTCTTTTTTCGCAAAATATTATGATTTTTTGAACAAGGTCAGGAAAATTCTTTAAAACCACATTCCCTTCCAATAGTAATTTATCTTGCCTTTTAGACCCCCTCATAAGAACAAACTTCGCTTTCGGCCCAATCCAACAAAAAACTCTATTCCCGTCTCTCTCTAATCTTTTCCACCCGTAGATTAACTGAAGAGGATTAAAGCTGTGTTCGGTAAAATCGATTTTATCGGTGATAGGCATTTTTAGCTCATTATCATCTTTGATGATATAATGGCTTTTATCCTTGATATAGCCAAGCGATTTTAACCGGGCTTTTTGTGCTTCAGAGATTTTGTCTGATTCAGATGCAGGATAAAAGCCATCGCCCATCTGACTCAATATCCACCCTTTAAACCTCTTCCGAAGCCTTCCTTCTCTATCCACCCGGTTAAATCTCTCTTTCTTGTCTGTTTCCATATTGTACAACTTTTCTGTTTTCAAGAATGGATTATAAATATATTTCCAGCGATCGCTTATTATCGCTTTTTTATCCCCGAGTTCTGAAAATCTTAAGCTCTTTTCTGCATAATTAATTTAGGCAGAATGCGAATTGAAACGATGTTTTTTTTATTCGCTCCGGTTTTGTTATTAAAGAGGAATAAAAATTTATACTTGCCAATAAATCCTGGCCCAGGTTGCCAGTAGAATTTTCCATTAAGAGTGTCCAATGTGGAGCCAATAGGTAAAGGCATCATTGAATCACCTACTATTAAATAACCGGACGACATATAGAAGCCAAGGTCCAATGTAATTAGTTCATCTTCTCGGATATTAATATTGATAATGTCTTCAGAATCAAAGCTTGCTTGTTTATAAAATTGGTTGTCATTATATCCTTTTTTGAATCGAATAGGCTTAACACGCATTAGGATTTCTTCCATCTCAGGAGTGGACTTTATTGGGACGATTTTTCGAGCATCTGCTTCCAAGTGAAAACCCTGCGCCTGACTGCTGCTTGATGTATTCTGTATTGTAAAAAATCTACTCCCAATTCCGTCGGCATTTCCCGCACCATCCTGTGCCCATCCGGTCACCGGAATGCTGCTCCTGACGGTCGAGCCGTCGACTGGGGTATCAAAATTACCGAAGGGAGAAGAGTTCCCGTTTGACGGCGAGCCGTCCCAGCCCGCCAACCTGGCCATCATCCACCAGAACGCCCGCCCTTTCAAGTCGCAGTTCAGAGATTTGGAGTGGGCACAGCTGCAGGAGGAGCACTGGCCGGGATTTGCCGCACACCACAGCGAAGCCCAATTGCTGTCCCGGCTGCCGTTCCCATCGCTGTCGTAGTCGCAGTTGTCGGTGACTCCCTTATCCAGAAAATAATTCCCGTCGGGATCATAACTTTCTATATCGGCAAAATCAAAAAGCACCTTGTTGTTGTTCTTGCAGTAGCTGCGAATCTGCTCATTTCGCTGATGGAGATTGCCGTTTACTCCCGATCCGTCCACATGGCCCGTCATATAGATAAAATTAACATTGGGAAAATCAGCCTCCAGAGCCGCCATCAAGTCAAGATAGGTGTTGATGTCAGCCGCTGTGGCTGAGGACACCTGGCCGCACCAGGACCACATGATCGTGTTGCGGTCACATCCGGCGGAATTGAGGAGGGTTCTGGTTCTCGAAGCCCATTCCGTCCTGTTTGGGTTTCCCAGATCACCGGAAGGCTCATAATCATGTAAGGAAAGCGCCCCCTCGGTGCCGTCCCGGTTGTAGGAATAAAAGGGATTCTGGTTCATCAGAACCAGCATTCCGCTGACAATCTGGCTTCCGTGGGAGGTGTGCCCGTAAGACAAACGAAACAACCCCTTGGCAGCATTGATCCAATCGGCCGGCACTTTATTGATATCCGTGCAGGTATGATCGATAATAATTCCCTGCGCCAAAAGCGGCTGGGACACTACGGCCATGGCGCAAAACAGCAGAATCTGACACATACACCTTTTTTTAATTCTCATAATTTACTCCCGTGATTAGTATATAATATTTAGTCGCACAGGCGGAAAATAAATGAAAACTTTTATTGCTGCCGCCATTCAAACCATTTCTCTTTTATCTGGTTTATAAAGCCCGGCCGTATTTCCACCCCCGAAATGTGGCTGGGAAGCAGGGATTCGAACCCCGATTCCATGATCCAGAGTCATGTGTCCTGCCATTGGACGACTTCCCAGCAGCAGAGCGATAATATTAATGGATTTTACGGCATATTTCAACTGGAAAGAGTGCTTCTGTTCTGACTTTTACAAAAGATTCCTGCAAACATCGAATGACTGCTGTACGCTTGCTGTATACTTCAATTGACAGTAATTTAACCTGGTGGTAATATTGCGGTTTAAAATGAAAAAAAAGACAACAGTCCTTGCTGTTATTACTGTTCTGATACTGGCATTTATGTATTATTTCTTTCGCAATGTTGACTGGAAAGAAGTATTAAAGTACCTCTCCAACATCAATCTTCCTGTTTTTATATTATTTGTTTTGTATGTTCCTTTCCATTTTGTGACCCGGGCCTTCCGGTGGTACTATCTGCTCAAGCATGAGAATCCTAATACAGGGTTATACAACCGGTTTGCTGCCACTGTCGTGGGATTTACCGTTTCCTTTATTTTCCCGGGGCGTCTGGGCGAGATCGCCAGGCCCCTGTATCTGGCTAAGAAGGAAAAAATGAAAAAGGGGTTTGTAGTCGGCACGGTCGTCATTGAACGGATCTTTGATGTTTTTGTTATGTGTGTCCTTCTCGGGTTGTTCATGCTGTCCAAACCTCTATATGCTTCGATATTCCACATCAACGAGGAATCCTTTCAGAGGCTTCAGTTCTGGGGAATCATAGGGCTTGGCGGGGCGTCAGCGCTTTTGCTTATTGCCCTGTCCCTCTATTTTTTCCGCATTAAAACACTCAAAGCATTTTCGTTTTTATTGAAACCTTTTCCAAATAAAATATCGGATAAAGTCCTGAAGTTGACCGAAGAATTTATCCAAGGGTTGAAGTTTTTTCACTCGATCAAAGATTTTTTAATGTATACGCTGTGGTCCTTTATCGTATGGCTGGGGATCATTTTCCTATATTACATCTTCTTTTTAGCCTATGGCATTAAAATCAATTATTTCTTTCTCTTTCCATATACTTTTCTCGTCCTTGTGGGAGCTTCTATCCCCACACCGGGCATGGTCGGAGGATTTCATGCTTTCAGCAAACTGGGACTTACCTCCTTTTACGGCATTGATCCGAATCTTGCTGTTAGTATGACAATCGTGGTCCACGCTGTCCAGCTTGTGGTGACATGTCTCCTTGGTTATGCTATATTATATAAAGAGGGAATATCTTTACTCCAAGCGAAAAAATTGGGGGAGGTTAATAAATCATGAAGTGCCCTTTTTGTAATTATGAGGACAGCAAAGTTATCGACTCGCGAGAGAGCAAAAATGGTCTTACCATCCGTCGACGGAGAGAATGTCTTTCCTGTGCGAGGCGGTTCACTACCTATGAAAAAATTGACGAGATCCCTTATATGGTCGTCAAGAAAGACGGCAAGAGGCAGCGCTTCGAAAGTCAGAAACTCATGCAGGGTTTGCTCAAAGCCTGCGAAAAGAGGCCTGTTCCCGTCGCCAAACTAGAAGAGATTGTTGAAGAGATAGAAACCATACTTCAGGACCGTTCCGACAAAGAGATCGAGACAACAAAGATCGGACAGATCCTTATGAAGAGGCTGAAGGAGTTGGACAAGGTTGCATATGTTCGATTTGCCTCTGTTTACCGCGATTTTAGGGATGTCCTGGAATTCAAAAAAGAGCTGGAAATCCTATTAAAAGAAAAATAATTCGATCTGCCATGGCTAAAAAAAACATCGATTTAGAAGATCAGGTTGAAGATATTATAGATGATTCAGACCCGAAACTTCAGATCCCTAAAGAACTGCCTGTTCTCATGCTAAGAGACATTGTTGTCTTTCCATATATGGTCGTTCCCCTGTTTGTGGGACGTGACAAATCCAAGAATGCTATAGATGAGTCTCTTTCCTCCCACAGAATGATCCTTTTACTGACACAGAAAAACGCTGAGGTTGAAGATCCTAAAAGAGAAGATTCATATGATGTCGGAACCGTCGCATTGATCATGAGAATGTTAAAACTTCCGGATGGACGCATACGAATACTTGCCCAGGGGATCATGCGTGCCAAGGTAGTAAAACTGGATGAGAACCGGCCGTATTATGCGGCCAGGATCAAGGTCTTGGAAAGCCCGGAAAAGGAAAAGGAATCACTTGAAAGTGAAGCCTTGATGAGGAATGTCCGTTCCGACCTTGAAAAAGCGACAAATCTTGGAAAGAACATACCGCCCGAAGTCATGATCATCGCAGCCAATGTAGACGAGCCTGGACGGTTGGCTGATCTGACTGCTTCTCATCTTGAATTAAAAGTCAAAGAGGCCCAAGCCCTTCTTGCGATCATACAACCTGATATACGCTTGAGGAAAGTCTATGAACTTCTGACTAAAGAGCTTGAACTTCTGGATGTCCAGTCCAAGATCAGCACAGAGGCAAAGGGCGAGATGGATAAGCTTCAGAAGCAGTATTTTTTGCGGCAGCAGATGAAGGCTATCCAGAAAGAACTGGGAGAAGGGAGTGAGCTTCAGGAAGAGATCCTAGCCTATAAAGAAAAACTTTTAAAGCTGAAAGTCGCCAAGGAAGTTCGTGAGGAGCTTGAAAAGCAGATCCAAAGACTTTCCCAAATGCATCCGGAGTCTGCGGAAACAGCGGTTGTCCGGAATTATCTCGACTGGATGTTTGCCCTTCCCTGGAACAAGACCACGGTCGATAATCTGAACTTGAAAAAGGCAAAAACCATATTGGATGAGGATCATTACGGCCTGAATAAAGTTAAAGAACGTATTCTGGAATATTTGGGGGTGAGCAAGCTTTCTAAAAAGATCAAAGGGCCTATTATCTGTTTTGTGGGCCCCCCGGGAGTAGGTAAAACATCACTGGGCCGGTCCATCGCTAGAGCATTGGGACGGAAATTTATCCGGATGTCTCTTGGCGGCATCAGAGATGAAGCAGAGATCAGGGGACACAGACGGACCTATGTCGGCGCTATGCCCGGCCGGATCGTGCAGGGCATAAGGCGCTGTTTATCCAATAATCCTGTTTTTATGCTGGATGAAGTAGATAAGATAGGGGCGGACTTTCGGGGTGATCCATCATCCGCTTTGCTTGAGGTGCTTGATCCTGAACAGAATTTTTCCTTTCGCGATCATTATCTGGGTGTTCCCTATGACCTCTCCAAAGTGATGTTTATAACAACCGCAAATCTTCTGGATACCATTCAGCCTGCCTTCCGGGACAGGATGGAGGTCATTCATCTTCCCGGATATACGGAAGAAGAAAAACTGCAGATCGCCTTACGGCATCTGATACCGAAACAAATCTCGGAAAACGCCCTCAATGAAAAGATGATCTCTTTCACAAAAGGTGTGATCAAGAAGATCGTCTCTTTTTACACGCGCGAAGCAGGAGTGAGGAATCTTGAAAGAGAGATTTCCGCTGTCTGCCGGAAGGTTGCGCGGAAAGTAGCTGAAGGAAAAACAAAACTTTCTAAGATCACATCCCAGAATATTGAATCCTATCTTGGTCCCCCAAAAATATTTAAAGATCAGCTCCATCAGGCTAATAGAGTTGGTGTGGCTACCGGGGTGGCCTGGACTGCGGCTGGGGGAGAGCTTCTATTCGTTGAGGCGACTAAAATGAAGGGGAAAGGAGTCCTTACATTGACTGGATCGCTCGGCGATGTCATGAAGGAATCGGCTCAGGCAGCGCTGGCTTATGCCCGGAGTCATGCCAGGGATTTTAATGTTGATCCAAAGATCTTTGCCGAGAATGATTTTCATATCCATATCCCCGAGGGGGCCATTCCCAAGGACGGGCCTTCTGCTGGAATTACTATGGCAACAGTGCTCCTTTCTGTTTGTACGGGAATGATGATCAAATGGGATGTAGCGATGACCGGAGAGATCACTCTACGCGGGCAAGTGCTTCCTGTCGGAGGCATTAAGGAAAAGGTGCTTGCCGCCCAAAGGGCAGGAGTCAAGAAAATGATCATCCCCCTGCCGAATAAAAAAGATTTGATCAATATTCCCAAAAAGATACTGAAAGAAATGAAATTCATTTTTGTGGAGGACATCAATCAGGTTTTTGAACATGCCCTGATGGTTTCCGGCAAAGAAAAAGATAAGCCCAAGAACACCTAAATTAGCTTTTATGAAGAGGCTAGGTATTCGCCTTCCAGTATTACTTCTGAAGGTCCGCTTTGATAGACGATATCCTTATCCCATTCCACATTGAGTTTGCCCATAGTAGTCCTGACATCGACCATATTTTCAGTCTGTCCTTTAAGGATCGAAGCCACTGCTGCTGCACAGGACCCGCTTCCAGAGGAAAGGGTCTCTCCGACTCCACGTTCCCAGAAAAGAACTTCAATTTCTCCCCGGTTCAGGACCCGGATAAACTCGATATTGATCCTGTTTGGGAAAAAGGGATGAAGTTCTATCTCCCGTCCGATTTCATGCCATTCGATTCTCGAGGGGAATCGATCGAAGAAAATCGCACAATGGGGATTGCCCAGATTCACCAGTGTTATGGGATACATCTTATGATGGATAGGGAGGGGATAATCGATGATCTTTTCATGACTGGTTCCGTCATCAAAGGGAATGTCTTTTGAATTCAGGCGGGGTTTTCCCATCTCGATCTTCAGTTCGAATCGGTTTTTATCCCTGTTGATAAGATCGCAATTTCGCGTACCGGCCGGTGTATTGAACTGGATGTGCGGGCTGTCGATCTTATTCTTGAAATAAAGAAAGGCGGCTGCACATCTCAATCCGTTTCCGGATAGTTCTGCTTCTGTTCCATCCGCATTAAAGATCCTGAACCGTACGACCCCTTTCTTTTTATCCTGGACTGAGATCAGAAGGACGCCGTCAGCGCCGGCGCCTGTGTGGCGTTCACAGAGGCGTCTGGCCAGGTATTTTTTTTCTTTAAGGTCTTTTGACTCTTCTTCATCTATGATTAGAAAATCGTTTCCAAGCGAATGGATTTTTGCTATTTTCAATTAGGTATCCTTAAGGTGATAAAAAGGTCTTGTATATTTCCACCCTGATAAACTCTATGAACAAGAAGCAAGAGCGAATCTCCCGGACCGGATCTTTTCAGGATATTTTCCAGGTCCTTCACTTTGCTTACCTCATTCTGATTGACTTCTACGATGATATCATATTTATTAAGTCCTTTTTTTGCCGCTTCGCTGTAGCGACGGACTTCGGTAACGATCAGCCCTTTCTGGATCCGGGCTCCAAGACGGCGGGCGATGCTGGGGGTTAAGACATCAACGGAAAAACCCAGGTCTTTTCCGGAGGGGATTCCACTTTCAACTACCTCTTTTGCATCCATCTCTTCAACTTTGATCTTGAGCAATATTTCTTCCAGCTTTTCATTTTTCCCTTTTCTCAGAACAGTGAATTCAACTGTGGTTCCGGGTTCTGTGTCTGCAATACGGAAGCGGAGATCGACCGGATCTTCGACTTGAACACCGTCGAGTTTTGTGATGACGTCATACCTTTTGAGTCCGCCTTTTTCCGCCGGTTTTCCCCGGACAACATTGCCTACCAAAGCGCCTTGTTTTGTCGTTAAACCGAGATTATTTTTCAGGTCCGATGTGATGGGATAGATCCCAATGATACCGATCTGTCCCCGGATGACACGGCCGTGTTTCTTGAGATGAGTTACAATGGTCTTTGCCAGATTCGAAGAGATGGCAAAACCGATGCCGATGTTTCCCCCCGTGGAGGAATAGATGATGCTGTTGATTCCGACCACTTCCCCTGCCATGTTGACCAGAGGACCTCCGCTGTTTCCGCGGTTGATGGCCGCATCGGTCTGGATGTAGTCCTGGTAGGTGTTTTCCCCTCGGATATCCAGTTGTCTTCCCTTGGCGCTGACAATTCCTGCGGTCACAGAATGGTCCAGTCCCCAGGGATTGCCAATGGCCATAACCCATTCGCCCACACGCAGCTTGTCGGAATCTCCCAGTTTGGCAAAAGGAAGGTCTTTTGTTTTCACTTTCAAGAGAGCTAGATCTGTTTTATCATCAGTGCCGATTATATCAGCATCGAATTCATCACCATTGTGCATAAAAATTTTAATTTCAACGGCGTTTTCAACGATGTGATTATTGGTCAAAATATACCCGTCCGGGCTGATGAAAAATCCTGTCCCCTGGGCAGTCGAACGCTGTTCCCGTTCCTGGTCTCTGGGGTCTCCGAAAAATCGCCGCCAGAAATCATCCATGGGAGAGTCATCAAAAAAGTTGCTGATCCTCCGTTTCTCGACTTTATCTGCCTTGATCTTGACAACCGCAGGACCCAGATTTTCAACAATGGAAGCAAAATCCAGATTGAATTGTGCCTGCGGCGACGGTGACGCAAAAAGATTAGGAGAGTAGGAAGAAGAGGATGACTCCTGGAATGGAAGTAATTCCGCAGTGTTTTTTTCCGGCGGATGTATAAGAATCATCCCGGCTATAATAAGGCCGAGAATAAAGCTTATGCTTGCTATCAGCAGTGTCTTTTTCATCTGAAAATCCTCCTTATAATTAAATTTTAAATTAACATAATCACCATATAAATTCAATTGTATAAATGTCTTTGACCTGTGAATAATCCATACTAGTGTCGTGTCATGCATGAAGTATCGTATCAGGCACTCGTCATTCCCACGGAAGTGGGAATCCAGTATTTCTGGCTACTTCAAGGCTTCTGGATTCCCGTTTGCACGGGAATGACGATTCGAAAACAAACGAGACAAACGAGAAAGAAAGGGTTCGAGGATTCGAGGGTTCAAGGGTTCGAGTGAAAAGAATTGATTTCGATAACTTCGACAGACTTCTATAGACTTCGACAGACTTTTCTCGCCGACGAGACAAACGAGAAAGAAAGGGTTCGAGGATTCGAGGGTTCAAGGGTTCGAGTGAAAAGAATTGATTTCGATAACTTCGACAGACCTCGATAGACTTCTATAGACTATTATCCCTTGGACTGGATTCCCGTTTGCACGGGAATGACGAGACAAACGAAAAACCACTTTTGTTGTGTTGCCAGTTCATGATGTTTATGCATAATAGAGAAGATGAGGCAAGTCGCATGGAATTGACACGAGGTGTTCTTTTTGTCCTTGAAGGCATTGATGGAACAGGTAAGACTACCCAGGCCCGAATGCTGCTGGATAAGCTTGTAACACAAGGATATGATGCCGTCTACTTCAGGGAACCTTCTAACAGCCGCTGGGGCAGGGAGATCAAAAAAAAAGCAAAGTCTCCGGATTCTGTGACCCCGGAACAGGAGTTAGAACTCTTTATTGCAGACCGGAGAGAAAACGTGGAAAAAAATTTAAAACCGGCCCTGCAGGAAAAAAAGGTGGTGGTTTTGGACCGCTACTACTTTTCTACTATCGCCTATCAGGGCGCCAAGGGAATAGATACGGCACGCGTCCGCATGGAGAACGAAGCTTTTGCCGTTAAACCGGACCTGGTTTTTATCATGGACATCGCTCCGGACAAAGGTCTCAAGCGGGTCGACAATCGTGGGAGCAAAGATCTGCTTTTTGAGCGGGAGGACTATCTTGCAGAAGTGAGAAAAATTTTTAAAAGTTTCCAGGGTGAGTCGTTCATTCATATAAACGCCTCTCAACCAATCGAAAAGATCGCTGCCCAGATCGAAAAAACCGCTTTTGCTTATCTCTCGTCATTCCTGCCCCGTATCAAGTAGGGGATAGACTCCAGCAGGAATCCAGCACTTGTCCTATCGTCATTCCCGTTCCCCGATCGGAGTCGAGGACAGGGTTCACGGGAATCCAGTATAAAAAAAAGTTAGCCTAGATTCCCGCCTGCGCGGGAATGACGAACCCAATAAACTCTTATCTCTTTTCACTCGAATCCTCGAATCCTTGAACCCTTGGCCTTCTTCGACTTCAATAGACTCCTATGGACTTCAATAGACTTCTACGACTTCGATAGACTTCTACGACTTCAATAGACTTCAATAGACTTCAATAGACTCCTATGGACTTCAATAGACTTCTACGACTTCGATAGACTGCTTTTCCCTGGAAATTACAGGCTGAATCTGCTATTCTGCTCTTATGAAAGGTGTAAAGATCTTCCTCTCGGACGGAGAAAACCCCCTCAAGAAATATTGGTTCTGGTTCAAAAAACGGAAATTCTGGCAGACGGTTGTGATCGTACTGATCGTTGTCGGGCTTATGGGTTTGGGTACTGCCATCGGTGTCTATAAAGCGCTTCTTCAGAATCTTCCTCCGGTATCTGATATTGAAGAATTTGAGCCTGGGATCATCACTTACATCTATGCGGATGACGAGGAGGTCATTGCAGAGTTTGCCGAACAGAAAAGGGTTGAGATCGCTTATGAAGATATTCCGGAGATCCTGAAGCAGGCTATCCTGGCTACTGAAGACCCGCGGTTTTTTAAGCACAGCGGCATTGATTTCCTGGGGATTTTCCGGGCAGCCCTGGAGAATATTAAGAATCTGGGAAAGGTCAGACCGCATGGTGGGAGCACCATCACCCAACAGTTGGTCAGGGATGTTCTTAAAATGTCCAGGGCGCCGAATATGAGGCGCAAGCTAAAAGAAATCATTCTCTCCCTTAAAATAGAGAAACGGTACAATAAAGAGCAGATATTTACTCTGTATTGTAATCAGTTTTATCTGGGTCATGGTTCGTATGGAGTGGAGGCTGTTTCGCAGAAATATTTTGGAAAAAGTGTTGCTGAAGTCAACCTGGTGGAAGCCGCACTGATTGCAGGGATATTCCGCGGTCCAAGTATTTATTCTCCTTACAATAATCCAAAGCTTATGCTTAAGCGCCGCAATCATGTGCTCAACAGGATGTACGAAGAAGGATACATCAGCAAAGATGTGAGTGAATCGGCCCAGGAAGAGCCTGTTTCCGTCCTCCCAAGAAATGCCTTTATATCGGATTTTGCTGCCTATTTTATTGAAGAAGTCAGAAAATATCTTATAGAAAATTACGGTTCTGATTCATTGTACCGGGATGGACTGAAAGTATACACTACACTGAACAGAGATTATCAACATTATTCGGAAAAGACGCTCCGAACCCAGCTGCATGTTCTGGACAAGAAACAGGGATGGCGAAAGGATAAACCCAATCTTGTGGACATGGAGGTAGAGGAGTGGGAGCAGATCCTGAAACCTCTGAAAGACAAAAATAATCCCGACCGGGTACTGCTGGATAGTTGGTTAAAACTGTCTGTAGAAAATGGAGATATTGTCGAAGCTATCGTCCTGGAAGTGGAGAGGAGAAAAGCCGGCGTCAAAGTGCGTGATTATACAGGTATTTTGGCCAATAAAAAGATCGCCTGGACCAAATCAAACAATCTGAAAACTCTGATCAAAAAAGGGGACATCATCCATGTCCGGATCGATAAGATCGATGAGGAGAAAAAAACGTTTCAAGCAACGCTCGATCAGGAGCCTGAATTAGAGGGAGCTTTTCTGGCCATTGAGCCGCAGACCGGCCAGATCAAGGCCATGATCGGAGGTTATTCTTTTAAAAAACTCAAGTTCAATCAGGCCACTCAGGCTCTAAGGCAGTCCGGATCAGTTATCAAACCCCTTCTCTACACGGCTGCCCTTGAAAACGGGTATTTGCCCACAAGCATATTTATTGATGAACCCACGGAATTTCCGGACAAGTGGTCGGGTACGATCTATTCACCTCCTAATTATGACGAGAAATACAAAGGGGCTGTAACACTCCGGCAGGGGTTGGAAGAATCGCGGAATATTGTGTCTGTCCGCGTGCTGGATGCGATCTCTCCTCAGGTTGGTGTTGATTATGTGAAAAAGTTTGGAATTACATCTCCTGTTTATCCCTATCTTTCCCTTGCGCTGGGCGCTTTTGAGATTCGAATGATCGAGCTGGTATCCGCGTTTTCCACCTTCCCCAATAAAGGGGTGCGGATCACTCCCTATCTGATAACTCGAGTTGAGGACAAGGACGGCAATATCCTGGAAGAAAGCGAGATCGAATCCTACGAGGTCATTTCCCCTCAACTTGCCTATATCATGACAACTTTTCTACGCGGTGTTGTGCAGAGAGGTACAGCATGGCCTGTTGCTGTGCTGGAGAAAAACCTTTGCGGGAAGACAGGCACGACAGATAATTTTTCCGATGCCTGGTTTATGGGATTTTCACCCAGGCTGTGTGCCGGCGTCTGGATAGGCCATGAAAAAGAAAGGCGAAAAATAGGGGACCGTCAGTCTGGAATGGTGGCTGCGCTTCCGGTATGGCAGAGTTTTTTTTCTCAGATCATTGAAGAAGAAAAGAAAACGGCTGAAGAAGCCGGAGAAGAGTATAAGCCTGAGGAATTCGAGATCCCTCCCCATCTGGAGTTTGTTGAAATCGACCGGAGAACCGGGCTTTTATTCAATCCCTTTATCTGCCTGTCCCAGTATATGATCCGGGAGGTATTTCTGCCCACCATGACCAAACCTTCAAGGCACTGCACCTACGAAGACCACATGATGACATATGACTA
>DAOVDI010000049.1 GCA_030669585.1 Acidobacteriota bacterium | reverse complement strand
TGAAGCTGTATTTATATACTGCGAACGGACGGCATCGCAGCAGATGGGATAAGATCGGCTTGTAAATTGTTCAGGCCAGCTTAGCCGATCATGGTGTCAATTGTGTTATTACCTATAACCGATATCATAAAGTGATTCGGGGCACAAATAATCCGCTCTCCTGACAGGGATACAGGCTGTGAATGGACACAGATCTTGTTCCTGCAGGAAGATTCCTCTACCCAGGCCTTCCCGCTTGCAATTTTTACCGTGATAAGGCCCTCTCTGGCACGGAATGTTTGAAGGTTTTCTTTATCCAAGGCAAGAACAGCGGCCTTGGATCCACCGTTATAAACGACAACAGATGTCCCTTGCTGGAGCGGTTTCCGGGAACGGCGAAGGGAGGCGGTTGTCAGGCATGTTGAAAAAGAACGGGGTTGATTCATCTTTTTCCAGAGCGCCCGGAGTTTGTTGGACCGGATATCAATTACTCGCCCATCTTTCACCATGGTAAAAGATGGGCCGGCATTGCTTTGAAGAAGGCTGAAGGAAAGAGCCATATGAGCCTTGTAGGGAGCACGATTATAAGACCATCCATTCGCAGCGAGAATTTTTGAAAGCTCATCACTATGTGGATGTGAAGTCAGAAAGGTGTAGGTCCTTTCCGGAAAGTTTGTATGGCAGCCCATCTCCCCGAGCAGGATGGAAATATAGTCTTGAGGTTTGTCAGTGATCAAATAAAGCTCTAACTCATTGTCGGCTTTTTTTGAGGCCAGAAGAATTGGCGCCAGGAGGGATGTTGTCATAATTGTCTTAAAAAAACCGCGTCTATCCATGAGGGTCTCCTTTTCTTATGATTTCTGTAATAGAAGGATAAAGATTTCTTTTGTTTTCATTGTGGAAATATTTTGTCAGAATCCCGATTCCGGCAATGATTCCTATCAGGAGCCCGGTGATCCCTGCCGGCTCTGCTGGAAGGGTCGTAAGAAGGGATATAAAATATCCTGCTGCCAGGCCAAGCAAGGCTGCCGCCAGAAGGCCACCAAAAAGTACGATCAGGGATTTACTGTACTTTTCCTCCGGCACTTCGATAGCCACTTGGTCTCCGGGAGATGCGCTCACCGGATTTTTGACCGAGAGAAGGCCTTTTGATGCGCCGCGCCCGATGCACAGTGCATGAGCGAAACAACCATGGCAGACGGCAAGGCAGCGGACCTCGACCTTGGCGAGATCATTGTTTGTTGAGAGGACGAGCCCTTTATCTTTCATATTCTTCTTTATGTATCCGGCCGATAGCCTTGGTTGGACATTTTTCGATGGCAGTTATTTGTTCCGGTGATATTTTCGTTTGGTCGGTGATCTTGGCAAGATTGTCTTCCATAATAATGCCTTCAGGGCATGCCCTGACACAAATTCCGCAGGCAATACAGGCGTTTTTACAGACCTTTCTTGCTGTTTTGCCCGAATCGAGCGATTGGCAAAAAACCATGATGTTTTGAGCGATGGGATGAAGTTCTATAATCCCACGCGGGCAGGCATCCACGCATTTTCCACAGGCGGAGCATTTCTCTTCGAGGATCACCGGAAGGCCGTCATTACCCATATACATAGCGTCGAACAGACAGGCATCAACACAGTCTCCGAATCCCATACAGCCAAAAGAACATTGTTTGTTCCCCCCGACCAGATGAGAAGCGGCGCAGGAGGGAATCCCAAGATACTGGCCGCGCGTTTTTGCTGCCTCGCGGTTGCCACGGCAATGGACGCGGGCCACTTTTCTAATGACTTCTCCGGCGGAGAGACCAAGGGCATCCGCGATATTGGTTGCCACCTCCTCGCCTCCGACAGGGCAGCCGTTTGGCTCAACCTCGCCTTTGACAACGGCAACAGCGAAGGCGTGACATCCTGAAAACCCGCAGGCGCCGCAATTTGCCATAGGAAGGAGCTCAAATACCATCTCGATTTTCGGGTCTTCTTCGACTTTAAGCTTTTGATAAGCAACGGCCAGCCCAAGGGCAAAGAAGAAGCCCAGGGCGGCCATGGTAAGAATAGGAATTGCAATATTCATCATTTTATCATTCCCGAAAATCCCTGAAAGGCCAGGGCCATAATCCCTGCAACGATCAGAGCGATTCCAGCTCCTTTCAGGGGCTTCGGCACATCAGACAGGTCTAGCTGTTCCCGAATACTGGCCATAAGAACAATGGCCAGGGTGAATCCAAGCCCGGAGCCGATTCCGAAAGTGACTGTTTTGAGAAAGGAGAAATTCTTCAACGCCGCGAGCAGCGCCAACCCCATGATGGCGCAGTTGGTTGTGATGAGAGGAAGATAGATTCCCAGAGCTTGATAAAGCGCGGGACTGGCTTTTCGTATGAACATTTCCACCAGCTGGACAAGAGAGGCAATAACCAGGATGAAAGAAACGATCTGAAGATAATCCAGTTTGTACGGGATAAGGATCCAGTGATTGATCATCCAGGAAACCACAGCTGTGATGGTCATAACGAATGTAACGGCCAGGCCCATTGAGAGAGCGGAGTCGATCTTTTTGCTGACGCCCAGGAAGGGGCAAATCCCCAGAAAATAATAGAGGACAAAGTTATTGACCAGTATTGCTGATATAAATAGTGCAAGAAGCTCCACTCTTAACTCCTTGATTTTGTTTTTTGTTCGATCAAAAGGGCAACAGCGATTAATATTCCCAGCGTTATGAATGCTCCGGCCGGGAGGATCATGATGATCCAGGGTTTAAACCATGCGCCCATGACCTGATAGCCTAAAAACGTTCCCATTCCCAGTATTTCTCTTATGCCGCTCAAGACAAGAAGGGCCAGGACAAAACCAGTGCTCATCCCAAGAGCATCTACAAATGACCGGCCGACCGAATTCTTAGAAGAAAAGGCTTCCTGACGGCCAAGAATAATACAGTTCACAACGATCAGAGGGATATAAGGCCCCAGGCTCTTAGAGATTTGAAAAAAATACGCGGCAAGAAACCGGTCTGCCACGGTTACAAAAGTAGCGATAATCACAATATAACTGGCTATTCTGACCTGGCTGGGGATCAGTTTTTTAATGGAAGCCACAACGACCGAGCTGATGATGAGCACAAAGGATGTTGCCAGGCCCATGGCAATGCCGTTAATAACCGCGTTTGTTACGGCAAGGGTTGGGCACAATCCCAATAATTGGCGGAAGACCGGGTTTTCATCCCAGAGTCCTTTGAGATATTCCTGCGCAATGCTTTTAGCTGCCATGACCATCCTCTTTTTTGAGTCTGCCCTCTTTTTTCAGCCTCTTGACCTTATCAAGAGAAAGGTTGACAATTTCCAGTACTTTTTCAGAAGAGATCGTGGCCCCGGTGATAGTATTTACTTCTGAAGCGGCTAACTCAGAAGAACTGGCTGCAGGCTTACGCAGCTTCAGAGCACCGGAGCTGTCTTTATTCTCCCAGAATTGCAGAAACGTTTCTTGGGAGGCGATCTTCGCTCCCAGCCCGGGAGTTTCTTTTTGCTCGAGTACAGCCAGGCGGTTGATTTTTGTCATTTCTTGATTCATACCATACATGAGCTTGATCTTGTCCTGAAAACCGGTTCCTGAAACCAGGACTGCGAATCCAATAAGAGTTCCGGTTTCATCGTTGCCGCCGTATACGATCAGGTCTTCTTCCTCGAACAGGATCCCGCTGTCTTTGGTGCCGGGAATGACCTGGGAGATGGCGGCCTTGATTTCCCTCTGTTTATTCTTTTCGATCTGTTTCTGCGTTAAAATACCGACTGTGGCCAGCATTCCGCCGGAGATAAGGCCGACGGTAGTCAGAACGAGGACCATGCGTGTCGAAAGATTCATTTTGCCCTCCTCTGTCCCAGAATGCGAGGCCTGGTGTAGCGGTTGAGAAGGGGAACGAACATGTTCATGAATAGGATGGAGTACATGACTCCTTCCGGGAATCCGCCGAAAAGACGAACCAGCCCTGCCATCAAGCCGATTCCAACCGCATAGATCCATGTTCCCTTTGGTGTGACAGGAGAAGTCACCATGTCCGTTGCCATAAAAAAGGCTCCTATCAGGAGGCCGCCTGCCAGGATATGGAACAAAGGGGGCGCGTATTTTCCCGGTTCGGCAAGCCAGAATATTCCCGTAAAAACAGTCATAGTTCCGATAATCCCGGTTGGAATCCGCCAGTCGATGGTTCGTTTGCATAGAAGAATAACAGCGCCGATAAGAAGGGCAAGAGCCGATGTTTCTCCAAGCGAACCACCGATGTTTCCGGAAAAAAGATCTTTTACAGAAGTAAGGGTCCCCTGGGCGACGGCATTCTCGAATTTCAGGGCGCCTAACGGGGTGGCAAATGTGGCCGTATTAACTTTAAGCGCGGCGGTCGGCACCCAAGTAGTCATTGCCACAGGAAATGCGGTTTGCAGGAATGCTCTTCCGACTAATGCCGGGTTAAAAATATTATAACCCAGTCCTCCGAAAACCTGTTTTCCAAGACCGATAGCGACAACGGCCCCAATGGCGGCTGAATCCAGTGAAATAGATGGCGGGAGAATCATGGCCAGAAGAAGAGCGGTGATCACGGTAGACCCATCCAAGAGGGAATTCATCGGTTTTTTCCTCAACCATAGGAAGATCGCTTCAGTTGCTAAAGATGCAACCAGGCAGGTGATATACAATGCAACGGCTTTCATCCGGAAATAATAGATCGACGCAAATGCGGCCGGCATCAAACTGATAATGACGACATACATGATTTTGGGGACGGAATCCTTGTCTCTTATATGAGGGGATGATTTGATAAAAAAAGTTTTGTCTGACATCAGGCGCTCTTTTTTCGTTTTGAACTGATGATTTTATTTTTTCCCAGTCGTAGCCAGTGGACCAGGGGGATGTTGGCCGGACAGATGTACTGGCAGCTCCCGCATTCCACGCAGTCGAGGATTCCCCAGGCTTCGGCGTCATCCAAAAGATTGTATTTGACTTTCTTCACAAGCTGAGTTGGGACAAGGCCCATGGGACAGTGATCGACACATCGAGAGCATTGAATACATGCAAATTCTCTGGGGGGTTTTTTCGCTTTCCATACGAGTATTCCAGACGTTCCCTTTATAACCGGGATTTCCAGCGTCCATTGGGAAAGGCCCATCATGGGGCCACCCATAACAAGAGTGTCGACCTCGTCATGAATGCCACCGCAGAAATCGGCAACCTCCTGGAATGATGTGCCGATCCGGACAATAAGATTTTTAGGCTTTTTTATTCCCATGCCTGAAACCGTCAGGGGTCTTTCATACAAAGGTTTACCGGATGAAACTGCATCCCAGAGGGCCTTGGCTGTCGCCACGTTTTGGACCACAACCCCAACGTCAAAAGGAAGTCCTCCCTTGGGTACTTCTCTTCCCAGCAGAGCGGAAATCAGATTTTTTTCAGCCCCCTGAGGATATTTTGTCTTCACAAGCGCGACTTCTGTGGTTGAATTTTGAGCGGAGTCTTTTAATAATTGATAAGCATCTTTTTTGTTATCCTCAATGCCGATGATGAGCTGCTCGGCCTCTGTTGTTTTACGAACAAGCTCGGCCCCATTCAAAATATCCTCGGGATATTCCAGCATCAGCCTGTAGTCTGCGGTTAAAAACGGCTCACATTCGCATCCATTAAGGAGAACAACGTCAATAGGCTTGTTCTTTGGGGGGGTCAGTTTTATTGCTGTGGGAAAAGCGGCTCCTCCCATGCCTACAATTCCCGCCTCTTTGACTTTTTTTCGGATAATGTCTGTATCCAGGGCAAAGGGATCCCGGGTGGTTTCCATTTCTGCAATAGGCCGGTCTTCACCATCGTTTTGAATGGTCACGGCAAGCACTGTTTTTCCCAGAGGATGCACATATCCATCCACAGACAGGACCTTTCCGGAAACACTGGAGTGAACATCTGCAGAAAAAAGCGCCGGGGCTTCCCCGATCTTTTGGCCCAAAAAGACCTCATCGCCCTTTTTGACAAGAGGTTTTGCCGGGGCGCCAAAATGCTGGAGAAGAGGAATCACTACTTTTTCAGGAGCGGGCATAACCTCGAAAGCCTTGTCTTTGGAAAGATCTTTGAATTCCGGGGGATGGATTCCATGGGGAAATGTTTTTGTTCTCATATTTGCTTTGTGTGGGAAAATAAGATTATCAAGTTTATTAGTTCTTTATTGTCTTTGTCAACCCATGTCAAGCTATGAAAAAAAACTTTTTTGGTTGATTTTAGGAGGGGGCGTAATATAGGATAAACAAAGAATAATTTGAGAAATTTCTAAGGGAAAAACTATTATGGAAATACGTATAAAACAAGTTGAATCGAAGAAGGACCTGAAAAACTTTATTTATTTGCCTGAGAAGATCCATAAAGATCACAAAAACTGGACTCCGCCCATATACATGGACGAAAAAGCTTATTTTAATCCAAAAAAAAACATGGCCTTTTCCTACTGTGATGCCATCCTTCTGCTGGCTTACAAAGGAGATCGTATTGTCGGTCGCTGCATGGGAATCATTAATCGCCGGTTCAACGAATTAAAAGGCGAAAAAACAGCCCGGTTTTGTTATCTGGAAATGTTTGAAGAGGAAGAGACTGTTAGAACGCTCCTTTCTTTTATAGAAGAGTGGGCCAAGAGCAAAGGGATGACCAGGATCATTGGTCCTTATGGTTTCACGGATCAGGACCCCAATGGATTTATTATCGAGGGATATGAGCATCATGCCACGATCGCTACTTACTATAATTTTGAATGGATGCCTCGTTTTATTGAAAATATGGGATACATAAAAGATGTTGATTATTTTGTGTACAAGATCGATATCCCCGAGGAAATACCGGAGTTTTTAAACAAGATATTTGAAAGGGCTCAAAGAAAAGACAAGTATGAAATTCTGGAATTTAAGACAAAAAAAGAGATAAAACCCTGGATCGTGCCTGTTTTAAAGCTCATGAACGAATGTTTTCTGGATGGAAATATCTATGGATATACGCCTCTTTCAGAAAACGAGATGAAAGCCCTGGCAAAAAAATACCTACCCGTCCTTGATCCGCGTTTTGTCAAAGGGATCCTGGTTGATGGCGAGATAGTTGCTTTTTTTGTCGGGATGCCGGATATGACTGAAGGGATAAGGAAGGCACATGGAAGGCTGTTTCCATTTGGTTTTTTAAAGATCATTCGTGCTTCCAAGCGCTCAAAACAACTGGATCTATTACTTGGGGGAACCAGGGAAGCATACAGGGGACGGGGGTTGGATGTCCTGATGGGGGTGAAGATGATCCTGGCGGCCCGGGAGGCAGGTATCGAGTTTATGGACACCCATCATGAACTGGAAAGCAATGTTAAGGTACGCGGCGGGATGCTGAAAGCTGGCGGCGAATTGTATAAAAAGTTCCGCGTCTACCAGAAAAAATTGTGATCTCTCCTGGATTATTCACAAGTTGATATGCGAGGCACAGCGCATGAAGCCGTATTCATATACTGCGAATGCACTGCAACAAAGCAGATCGGCTTGCCCGAAGGGTGAAAAATGCCAACAATTAGATTTTAATTGAGTTATGGAAAGGACTTTGATCGAAAACCAAGCTACTAACAGAGAAAAAAGCATTAGACACGAAAATTATTGTTGGTGTTGGCAGTTTTCATGAATAATCCAGGTTATTTGGCTTCTGCCCAGTTTACTCCCCAGCCCAGATGAACCTTAAGCGGAACATCCAGAGGAAACACTTCTTCCATTCTTGTCTTTACCAGGGTTTCCATGATCTTTTGTTCTGCATCGGGAACTTCAAAGACAAGCTCGTCATGGACCTGAAGGACCATCCTGGTTTGAAGTTTTTTCTTCTTGATCTCCCGCCAGATATCGATCATGGCTTTTTTCATCAGGTCTGCTGCTGTTCCTTGAATGGGTGTGTTAAGCGCGATTCGCCGGCCCGCCTGCTGTACAGTCCTGTTCTGATGCCTCAGCTCAGGAACCTGGCGTATTCTGCCGAACAGTGTTTCTGAATATCCTTTGACCTCCGCATCTGTGACAATGCGGTCGAGGAATTCTTTGATCTCCGGATATTGCTCATAATAGAGATCGATAAAAACCTGGGCATCTGTCGTGGAGGCGCCCAGCTCTTTGGCAAGAGAGAAGGCCGATGTACCGTAAATAATGCTGAAATTGATAATCTTTGCTCTTCTGCGGGCCTCTTCGGCAAAGAGACCGGTTGAATCCGTAAAAACACGGGCTGCTGTCTCTTTGTGGATATCACGGCCTTGCTTGAAGGAATCAATAAGAGTTCTATCTTTAGAAAGATGGGCAAGCACACGGAGTTCAATCTGAGAGTAATCCGCCGAAAGAAATAAAAATCTCTCTTCCGGAATAAAGGCTTTTCTGAACCGAAGGCCCATTTTTCCTCTTGCTGGGATGTTTTGAAGATTCGGATCGCTGCTGGAAAGGCGGCCTGTTGAGGCTACAGTCTGATTGTATGACGTGTGGATCCTTCCGGTTTCAGGATTGATCAAGCGGGGCAGAGAGTCGGCATATCCGGATTTCAATTTGGCAAGCTGCCTGTATTCCAGAGCATATTGAGCGATCGGATGTTTCAGGGCAAGTTCCTGCAAGACGGCTACATTTGTGGAGAACTCTTTTGTTGCTTTTGTTTTTCTGGAAGGCGGAAGTCCGAGTTTTTCGAAAAGGATCCGCGACAGCTGTTGGTAAGAATTGAGATTGAATTCTTCTCCGCAGATGCTGTATATTTTTTTTCGTAGAAAGCCCATTTCTTCTTTTAATTCAGCGGACAATTCGCCCAGGGTTTCTGCCTGGACTTTTATTCCCCAGATCTCCATCTCCGCCAGGACTTCGATCAGGGGCTGTTCAAGCTTCCTGTAAAGAGAGGACAGGCCTTTTTCCTCTATTTTCGGCCAGAGAAGCCTTGTTATTTTCAAAGCAAAATCTGCATCTTGGCAAGCATATGGGGTGACCTTGGCAATGTCAATGGCATTCATCGTAACTTCATTTTTACCTTTGCCTACAATGTCATGGTAGGCTGATGCCTTTACGTGAAGATAGGTTTCCGCCAGCCTGCTGAGACTGTGTCTTCCCCAGTTAGGCTCCAACAGATAGGACAGGACCATGGAGTCCTGGTCAATGCCTTTTATTTCCAGGCCTTCTCTTTTGAGGACAATATAGTCGTATTTGATATTTTGTCCGATTTTCTTGATTTTTGGGGAAGTTAGGACCTCTTTAAGAAGAGAGAAGGCTCTTTTTTTGGATATTTGTTTGGGAGCCTTGTCATAGTCATGTCTTAAAGGAAGATAAAAGGCCTCGCCGGGTTTTATGGAGAAGGACATCCCTACAAGGCAGGCCTGAGTCGGAAATGAACTAGTCGTTTCTGTGTCCAGGGATACCGCTCCTTCTTTTTTAATATGGGCAACCAATGTTTTAAGATCAGATTCTTTTAAAAGGACCTTGTACTCCTGCTCTTTTGTTGATGCATGGTCCAGAAAGCTTGAAAGCAGTGATGAAAAACCCATCTCTTGTAACAGGGGAATAAGTTTATCCCTGTCTGGAGAGCAGACGGACAGGGCATCGAGATCAACTTCCACGGGGATTCCTCTTTCTATGGTGGCCAGCCGGCGGCTCAGTTCCAGCAGGCCCATGTTTTCCTTTATTTTTTCCCGGATTTTTGGGTTTTTTATCTGATCCGGGTTTCCCAACAACTTTTCAATAGATCCGAACTGGCTGATCAACGATTTGGCTGTTTTTTCTCCAATGCCGGGTACTCCGGGAATGTTGTCTGAAGGATCACCCCATAATGCGAGAACATCAACGACCTGTTCCGGTGTTGCGCCAAAAAGCTTTAAAACCTCATTTTTGTCGATATAGATCTCTTTTGCCGGATTAAACATGACAGTCGAATCATCAATGAGCTGATAGAGGTCTTTGTCTGTGGATACCAGGACCGTTTGGATATTATGTTTGGCTGCGGATTTTGTCAGGCTTCCGAGAAGGTCATCGGCTTCGTAGCCTTTATGCTCAAAAGATGGAATATTTAAAGCGCTAATGATTTTTTTTAGAACCGGGATTTGAACAACAAGGTCTTCAGGCATAGGCTTTCGAGCGGCTTTGTATGCCTTATAAAGTTCATGCCGGAATGTCGGGCCTTTGGAATCGAAAACGACACCAAGATAATGAGGCTTTTCTTGAGTATTGATTTTTTTTAATGTGCTAAGAAAACCGAAGATAGCATTGGTGGGGAATCCTTCGGAATTAGATAGGTTTCTTATTGCATAATAAGAACGGTAAAGAAGCGAATAACCATCGATAAGAAACAGATGTTTGATTTCCATTGTTGCCTCGACCCTTATGGTATACTGCGAAAAGGGCATCGTCAATTTTAAGCTGCGAAAAGGCCTTAAAATGCGCCTCTATATTGTAGCTAACTCTAAGAATAAGAATCAGATAAGCCAAAAAGCTCCATTGAGCGGAAAGGGCAATAATTGTTGACAAAGGAAGTTCAAATGTTATAATGGGTTAACTTGTTTGGAGATGCCATGATAATTGATATTGATAGTTTGCCTGAAGAAGGACTGGAAGTCACAAGGGAGTACGATTTTTTTTCCATGGACCTTGTGGATGAAAATGCGGTTTTTCTCAGCCCGGTAACTGCCGATGTGATTATAAAAAAGGTTGGAGAAGAAGTCCTGATCAAAGGACGGATAGTAACAAAAATGAGTTTTGTATGCAGCCGCTGCTTGTCTCCTTTTGAGTTCCCGGTGGATTCAAAATTTGATCTGATCTATTTTCCCGAAGAAATGGACCTCATGAAGGATCAACTGGAAAACGATGATATCAATCAGTATTATTATTACAGCCGGAAGATCGATCTTTATGAAATCGTGCTTGAACAATTAAATTTGACTTTTCCTACCAAGCCGTTGTGTACTCCTGGCTGTCAGGGAATTTGCCCGGTGTGTGGAAAAGTTGTTAAAAACGGGGTGTGTTCGTGTTCCGAGAACGAATCCGACTCCCGTCTTAATAAATTAAAAAATATTTTGAGAGATAAAAGATAATGGCTCACCCTAAAAGAAGACATTCCCATTCTAGAACCCATAAAAGAAGGGCCCACGATGCCTTGGACATTCCATCTCTAAGCCTGTGTTCAAATTGCGGAAACCCTAAGTTGCCGCATCGGGTTTGTCCAGAATGCGGGTATTACAAAGGGCGGCAGGTGAAGGAAGGAAGCGAAGCCTGATAACGGTGGATCATGAAAGTTGCAGTAGATGCCATGGGCGGAGACTATGGCCCCCGTGTTATTGTAGAAGGGGCTATATCTGCGGCCCGCGAGTTGGATATCGAAGTACTTCTTGTCGGTGTTGAGGAACTGATAAAAAAGGAATTTGATCGTTTTGATACTTCCAATGCTAAAGTGACGATCATTAATGCCTCGGAATATATCGGTATGGGAGAGGGCCTCTGGTCTTTAAGGCGCAAGAAAAGAACATCGATCCAGGTCGGGACCCAGCTCGTCAAGGAAAAAGAAGCGGAAGCTTTTATAAGCGCAGGAAATACGGCTGCGGTCGTTTATATCTCCAATAAGACACTGGGCGCACTGAAGGGGGTCGAGAGACCCGGTCTTTCCCTTCTTGTTCCTACATTTCAGGGAATGACTCTTTTGATCGATATAGGGGCAAATGTAAACTGTACGCCAAATAATCTGGTGCAATTTGCTGTTATGGGAAAGATCTTCATGGAAAACATCCTTGGCCTGAAAGATCCCCGGATTGCCTTGATGAATATCGGAGAAGAGCGCTCTAAAGGAAACAACCTGACTAAGCTGGCATCAAAACATCTTTCTTCTACTCCCTATTTGAATTTCATCGGTAATGTTGAAGGGAAAGATCTTTATTCAGGAGAGGCTGATATCATTGTGAGTGATGGGTTTACAGGAAATATTGCCCTGAAAGCAAGCGAAGGAGTGCTTGATATGCTGCTCCGAATGGGAAGAAGAGAGATTATGGGAAACATGTTTGCCAAGATCGGTTACATGCTTATGAAAAGAAACCTGAAGAAAATCTACAAACGGATAGACTATTCAGAATACGGAGGGGCTCATCTCCTTGGGCTCAAAGGTGTTTGTATCATCGGGCATGGAAGGTCTAGCCCTGTGGCCGTAAAGAATGCCATAAAACTTGCCAGGGACTATGTTTCAAACCGTGTCCAAGAAACAATCGAGAACGAAATTGCCAAGCAGGTGGGCTGTTTTGGAAAGGTTAACGCTTAAAATGTTATTTGAGAACAAATTATCAATAGTTACAGGGGCCTCACAGGGCATAGGAGCTGCCATTGCCTTGGAACTGGCCAAGGAAGGCGCAGAGATCATATTGGTGGACGTACTCAAGGAAAAAGCAGAGGAAGTTGCCAGGACGATCCGGGAAAATAATGGCAAAGCATCTGTTTGTTCTTTTGATGTTTCTGACCTTGCGCAGGTTACCCAGGCCGTGGAAGAGATCATCAGTGCCTATAAGGCTGTCCACCATCTTGTAAACAATGCTGGTATCACGCGGGATAATCTTCTTATGCGCATGAAAGAAGAAGAATGGGATGCGGTTCTGAATGTCAATCTGAAGGGTGTCTTTAATCTCTCCAAGGCTGTTATCAGAAATATGATGGGGAATAGATACGGCCGCATCGTTAACATCTCTTCGGTTGTCGGTATTATGGGAAATGCCGGCCAATCTAATTATTCCGCTTCAAAGGCAGGGGTTATCGGTTTCACAAAATCGCTTGCCAGAGAAGTTGCGGCGCGCAATATTACAGTCAATGCTGTCGCTCCCGGATTTATCGCTACTGCTATGACAGACAGCCTTCCGGATTCGGCCAAGAAGATGTTTCTGGATATCATCCCCATGAAAAGATTCGGCTATCCGAAGGAAGTGGCACAGACAGTAAAATTCCTGCTGTCAGATGAGGCAGCTTATATCACCGGACAAGTGATTAATTTGAACGGTGGAATGTATATGTAGATTGAATTTTGATAGATTTATAAAATCAAGGAGGAAATTATGGAGAGAGAAGAACTTTTATCAAAGGTGAAGGCGATTGTAGCTGATAAGTTGAGCATCGGGGAAGAACAGATCACAGAAGAGGCATCGTTCATTGATGATCTGGGAGCGGACTCTCTGGATACGGTTGAGCTGGTCATGGCGCTGGAAGATGAATTCGATCTGGATATTCCTGATGAGGATGCTGAAAAACTGGCCACGGTTGGCAAGGCGATCGATTACGTTTTGAACAACGTGAAAAAATAAATTTAAGAATCTTTTTATGGGAACAGTACATTTTTCAAGAAAAGACATCCCTGCCCGGCGTGTTGTTGTTACGGGCATAGGCCTTGTTTCCGCACTTGGGGTTGGGGTAGATCAAACCTGGGATGCGGTCAAAAATGGGAAAAATGGGATTCGTCTTATTACTCATTTTGATGCTTCCCAATACACAAGCAAGATCGCAGGAGAGGCGACTGCGTTTGATCCGATCGATTTTATGGACAGAAAAGATTCCCGTAAGATGGATCGTTTCATTCAGTTCGCCGTAGCCGCAGCAAAGATGGCTGTGGAGGATTCTTCCATCCCTCTCGAATCATTAGACTCTGACAGGGTCGGAGTTTATATTGGTTCCGGGATCGGGGGAATTGGAACGATCGAGGCAAACCATAAGGTTCTTATAGAAAAAGGCCCGGGTCGGGTGTCTCCTTTCTTTTTGATCTCGACCATCATCAATGAGGCCTCTGGGCAGGTCTCCATTATTTACAAAGCCAGAGGCCCCAATTCCGCAATTGCTACCGCATGTTCCACAGGCACGCATGCGATCGGAGATTCTTTCAGGATCATAGCAAGAGGTGATGCCGATATCATGCTTGCAGGCGGGGCAGAGGCCCCGATCACCCCTCTAGGAGTTGCCGGATTTTGTGTCATAAGGGCGCTTTCAACTCGAAATGATGAGCCGGAGAAGGCATCCAGACCTTTTGATGCCCAAAGGGACGGATTTATTGTCGGAGAAGGATCCGGGATTCTTGTGCTGGAGGAAAGGGGAGCCGCTCTGAGACGCGGAGCCGACATTTATGCCGAAATCATCGGATACGGTATGAGCGGAGATGGTTTTCATGTCTCATCCCCCCGGTTAGATGGATATGGCGCCTATCTCTCGATGAAAAATGCGATTGATGATGCAGGGCTGGCTCCTGAAGACGTGGATTACATCAATGCTCACGGCACTTCGACTGTCTACAACGACAAGATTGAAACCCTTGCCATTAAAAATCTTTTTAAAGCTTCTGTGAAAAAGACCGGGATCAGTTCAACAAAATCCATGTCAGGGCACCTTCTGGGAGCGGCCGGCGGGCTTGAGGGGGGAATCCTGGCGCTTACTCTGAAGAATCAGGTCATGCCTCCAACAATAAATTATGAAAATCCTGACCCTGAATGCGACCTGGATTATGTTCCCAATATGGCGAGGCCGGCAGAAATCCGGTTTGCTATGAGCAATTCCTTCGGGTTCGGCGGAACGAACGGTACCCTGGTTTTTAAAAAGTTTGAAGAATAACGTCTTCCGCCTCTAGGCCGGAAAGGAACGGAATCATACTTTTTCCTACGAAAGAGAGGAGCACCATGAATATTTTTGTGTTTGTTAAAAGAGTGCCTGATACTGAGTCAAAAATAAGAATCGATCATAAAGCAAACAAGATAATTAAAGATGGGCTGAATTTTGTTTTGAGCCCATATGACGAATACGCGGTTGAGGAAGCGCTCCGTCTGCGCGAAGCACATGGAGGCAAAGTCACTGTTTTTTCCGTAGGCGCTGACGAAGTAAATATCATCCTGAAAAAATGCCTTGCTATGGGAGCGGATGAAGCGGTCCTGCTGAAGGACGATACTCCAGAAACATATGATGGTTTGAGAACCGCAAAAATTATTGCCAAGGTCTTAAAAGATAAATTTATGGATTACGATCTGCTCCTTTTCGGCAGGCTGTCTATTGGAGCGGACAATGGCCAGGTCCAGACCATGGTTGCTCAACTTCTAGATCTCCCTCAGATCAATGTTGTGACCAAACTTGAGATTGAGGGAAACCAGGGCACAGCTTACCGTGAGATCGAAGGCGCTTCTGAAAAAGTCGCGTTTTCGCTTCCCGCCGTTCTGAGCGCTCAAAAGGGATTGAATGAACCCCGGTATGAAACATTAAAGGGAATCATGATGGCGAAACGGAAGGAAATCCCGGTTCTTCCCCTTGAGGACCTGGGAATGAGCGCGGAAGAACTGGCGCCGCTTATGGAAGTGGTCAACTTGGAAAGTCCTCCACCCAGAAAGGCCGGGACGGTTTTTGAAGGGGAAGCAGAAGCTGCAGCAAAAAAGCTCGCCCAGTTCCTGCACGAGGAAGCAAAGGTAATTTAGAAGGAGGACAAAATGGTATTGGTGTTCATTGAAGTCAGAGAAGGAAAAGTTAAGAAGTCTTCCCTGGAAGCGCTTTCTGAGGGGAAAAGGCGGGCGGATGACCTTGGCGCGGAACTGCATGCTGTTCTGATCGGACACGAACTGGACGAATTGGCGCCGGAATGTTTTTCATTCGGTGCGACCAAAGTCCATGTGCTTGAAAGCACACTCCTCAGCCAGTATTCTCCTTCCGGTTTTTCCAGGGCCTTGAAAGAACTGGTGGAGGAATTGAAGCCAATGGTCATCTTTTTCGCTGCAAGTTCGATGGGAAAAGACCTTGCGCCGAGACTGGCGGCATGGCTGAATGTCGGCCTCGCCACAGATTGCACGGAAACAGGCATAAAGGATGGACGGCTAACTGTTGTGCGCCCGATTTTTGCAGGAAATGTTTTTGCCACAATGGTTTTCAAGGCCTCGCCGCAGATTGCGACTCTCAGGCCGAATGTTTTTCCTCTTGTAGATCCGGTAGATGCTAAAGGAGAGGCGGCAAAAAAAAATGTTGAGATTACAGAGGATCAGGTGAAAGATGCGGTACAAGAGATCATGCGGGAAGAAGGCTCAGAATTGGATGTAACAGAAGCCGAGATTCTTATTTCCGGAGGGCGCGGCCTGAAAGGTCCGGAAAATTTTAATCTTTTAAGGGAACTGGCCTCTATTCTCCCCCGGTCTGCTGTAGGGGCCTCCCGGTCTGCCGTGGATTCCGGTTGGATAGACCACCAGAATCAAGTTGGGCAAACCGGAAAGACAGTTTCTCCAAACCTTTATATGGCATTTGGGATCTCGGGCGCCATCCAGCATGTCGCCGGAATGTCTTCTTCAAAAGTCATTGTTGCGGTCAATAAAGATCCGGATGCTCCTATTTTAAAACTAGCGGATTTTGGTGTCGTCGGAGACCTGTTCAAGGTTATCCCCCCCTTAAAAGAGGAATTAAAAAAGATCTTTGCCGATTGATCAGAATTCTCAGATCCCAAGGTGCTGAGAAAGAAATTGAACGTGATAAAAAAGATATACGTTTTCCTATTGACCGCAACGGTCTTGATGGCTGGGGCTTCCCAGACAAAATATGATTTCCTGCCGGAAGATGAAAACGTCTTCAAACCGGAACAAAGGCCTGAATATGTCCCGGACAGAATTTTAGTGGTCTATAAAAAACAGGGGGGTATTTCGGCCCAGCAAATTGTTAAAGCGTCTATTGAAACCAGGTTCGGGCTGGAAGAACTGGATAGATTTGAATTTATCGATGTTTTTCTTTACAGGACTCACTGGGAGAGGGACAAGACGCTCGTAGAGCTGAACAATAATCCCTATGTTGAATATGCGGAGCTGGACAAAATCATACGGCCGGCAAAATCGCCCAATGATATCCGGTTTGAAAGCCAGTGGGCTCTTCATAACACCGGTCAGAACGGTGGAGTTCCGGATGCGGATATTGATGCTCCTGAAGCCTGGGATATCACCACAGGAAATGAAACCGTTATTATTGCGGTTATTGATACAGGAGTGGACTATAACCATGAGGACCTGAAGGCGAATATGTGGACTAACCAGGGCGAGATTCCCGGGAATGGTTTGGATGACGACGGAAACGGGTATATTGATGATTATTTGGGATGGAATGCTGTGGATGGTAACGGAGATCCCATGGACGATATGAACGATCCTCACGGGACGCATGTTGCCGGGATTTTAGGGGCAGTGGGAAATAATGGAATAGGTATTTCCGGGGTTTGCTGGAACTGCCGGATCATGGCTTTGAAATTCATGAGTGAAAGCGGCGCCCTTTCTGATGAGATCAAATGTATCGAATATGCCATCAAAAACGGCGCTCATATCATCAATGGAAGCTATGGAGATTGTGAATTTGCGCGAACAGAGAGAGCGGCTATTATGCGGGCTAGGGATGCGGGAATCCTCTGTACTTTTGCGGCTGGAAATGACGGATATAATAATGATGACCATAACCATTATCCTTCTTCCTATGATCTTGACAATATAATTGCTGTTGCCTATTCCACCAGAAAAGATGAGCTGAACGAATGGTCCAACTATGGGCTTGCTTCGGTCGATATTGCAGCCCCGGGGACACATATACTCAGTACGATACCTAACAACAGCTACCAATCTATGGGAGGAACATCCATGGCGGCCCCCCATGTGGCAGGCCTGGCCGCTTTGATCAAGGCACATGACTTCTCCCTGACATACAAGGAAATCAAAGACAGGATATTGAGCAGCGGGGATCCGATCGCTTCGATGACAGGGAAATTACTGACCGGTGCGAGGATCAATGCCTACAGGGCT
>DAOVDI010000031.1 GCA_030669585.1 Acidobacteriota bacterium | reverse complement strand
AGCCGAGTAGAATCCAATGTTGGCAAGGGGCAATCATCTGGATTGACTATTAACGGTATTTCCGTACATCCAAGAACAGCCGCATCACATCCCCGTTCTTTGAGTTTTTGTATGACTTCGTTAAAATATAGCCTGGATTTTTCAGTGAATATACTGTTTACAAGTTCATTAAATATGATCTTATCAATCTCTTCTCGATCATTTTCATCTGGTATTTCATATGAAATGTCGAATTTGTCCAAAATCTTTGGATAGACAGGACCAACCATTAGATATTTTGTTCCCAAGATGGCAAGTTTTGAAAATCCGTTCTTTTGGGCTTCTTCAGCCACCGCTTTAGCAATATGCAGCCAAGGTATGGGCGACTTTTCTACGACGAATTCAAACGCTTGATGGATAGTGTTGTCGGGGCAAATAGCAAATTTTGCTCCTATTTCGAACACTTTGTTAGCCGATGACAACATGAGTTCAGCAACGTCTTTCCAGTTCCCTGCACGTATATGCACCATGTATTCCCCAAGTGGATGAGTATGCATGCTTATTTCGGGGTGCATGTGTTCACTCATTTGAAGCGGTGCTTCTGCACATATAGTTCGATAACAGAGGGCAGCTCCTTCTGCACTACATGCTACGATTCCGATATGTTTTGCCACAGTAATTCTCCTTTCTCAAAAAGTATAATATAATATTAGGACTTACAAGCATTAATAATGTAACAATAAAAATGAGCATAGAGATTTTAAATTTTGGATTATTAAATGAGATCAACTAAGATCGTACACATCGTATCTTGTCACGCTGAAGGTGAGGTTGGAAACGTCATTGTCGGCGGTGTGACACCCCCGCCGGGTGACAGTGTCTGGGAGCAATCCCGCTGGATTGAAAATGATCAAGCATTGCGCCAGTTTGTTTTAAACGAACCAAGGGGCGGTGTGTTTAAGCATGTCATTCTATTGGTACCGCCGAAAAACAAAGCGGCAGCTTTTGGTTTCATCATAATGGAGCCAGAGCATACACCCCCCATGTCTGGCTCAAATACAATTTGTGTTGCAACCGTCCTGATAGACAGTGGGTTGATTCAAATGCGTGAACCAGAGACAACGTTTATTCTCGAAGCACCTGCTGGGCTGGTGCCTGTTAAAGCTTATTGTGAAAATGGTAAGGCAAAGAGTATTGAGATTCAAAACGTGCCTTCGTTTGTCGACAAACTGGGTTTAAAACTCGAAGTACCGGGAATAGGCACCCTTACTGTTGACACAGCATATGGTGGTGATAGTTTTGTTCTTGTTGATGCCCAGTCTCTTGGATTTGAAATTGTTCCCGATGAGGCTCGAGAACTTGCAGAAGCTGGCGCTAAGATCACAGCGGCAGCCAACGAGCAAATCGGATTTCAACATCCAACCAACCGCGATTGGAAAAAGATTTCTTTCTGCCAATTTGTGATACCAATAGAGTGCCAGGATGGAATTCTAAGCGGTCGCAATACGGTTGCCATTGATCCCGGAAAACTCGATCGCTCTCCTTGTGGCACAGGATGCTCTGCGAGAATGGCGGTTCTTCATGCAAGAGGGGAAATGCAAATCGGGGATCGGTTCATTGCAAATTCCATTATTGGATCAAGGTTTGACTGTACAATATTAGACAGGACAAGCATTGGTAACGTGGTGGCCATTATTCCGACTATACGTGGGCGAGGATGGATAACCGGTACACATCAATTAATGTGCGATCCAGAAGATCCATGGCCTGGTGGCTATCGTCTGACAGATACATGGCCAAAGCGTGCAAATTAAAATCCAAGAGCCTTAACAAGCTCCTTGTGAGAAAGAAAGATTGCATCTTGTGTGCTATAAGAGAGTCATGTCCTGGGAGTGTAGCAAAAAGTAAACAAACTGCCTAACGCCCGGGATGAGGCTCAAAATGACCCGCGTCCGAGGGTCATTTTGTAACTCTCGATGCTCTTGTTCGATATGTCTCCTTTTTCTCAAACACAAGGAGTCGCTGGTGGCTTGACTCAAGGGCAGGAGATGCAAGGTACTTAATCGCCTTGGACTCCTGCCCCGCATGTTCGGCAAGCTTCTTTAGATCGATGCGCTTGAGGACATCAATGGTGACCGGTCGTTTTGCGTCGATGAAGACAAGGGAGGATATGAACCGCTGAGCCGTTTCCGAGTTTAAAAGGTCGACGAAAAAGTGTGCCTCTTCCTTCGACGTGCATGGAATGAAGTAGCAAGTGTCGTCAACGACGATAGGTTTCCCGTCCGAGGTTCCGACCGACTGGAAACGAAGGCTCTTATAGAGTCCTGAAATGGCGACCTTGGCTGGTGCGAAAGTGTAGTCACCAATTCCGAAAATAGAAAAGCGGGCACGCTTTGTATAGATCGAACTACTGCGCTTGTCGAGCTGCTGTCCATGGTCCAGCAGGTACTGCCAAGTTTTTGGTGCTGCTTCCCGAAGACTATCCGTTTCGTCGGTGACCCGCCGTTGAGTGAGAAGCACATATCTGGTCGGACGCAGTCTACCATTCGCCAAATCAGAGGACTTAAGCAAAGGGTAGAGATAATCGGACTCCAGTTCATATTTCTCGCCAAGTCCATTGACGAAGAGACTATCCTCGCGTCGGAACTCCATAACTTTGGCGGCGTCGTGCTTCACCCCGGATCGCCACTTCCTGTACTCCAACCCGTCGAGATCCCGGAGTGCCAGGTAAGAATCTATATTCGAGACCAGTTCCCCTCCGAACAGCCCGAAAGTCTGTTGCGGTTTTTCGAACGACAAATCTGGGTAGACAGTTGCTGTGGACTCGGTGTCTGCTCTACCCGTGTGAGTGTATAGTAGGCATGCATCGACGGAGACGCCGAAATGGGCACTTGCGTCAATTAGATGCAGGGAGGATGGGCCTGTATTGAGACCATTGAGCCACGCGTGACGGAGAACCTTTCGTGCAGTAGCCGTCTTGCAGAGCATAGCAACCGCCGCCGGTATGCCTTGGAGCGATTCGATTAGCCTGATAAGCATCCACTCCGAAATATCGAAATTCGCCTTCCCTGTCTTTGCTGCAAATCCAGCGTGCCCCTGGAAGTTTTTCTTCTCCGGGAGATTGCTGCCTCCAATCACCCCCATTGCCGCATTTGTGATCCACGGCAGGTTGCCGACAACGAGTACGGGAGCAGACCGCTGGCAGAAAAACCCCTTCCAGTCCATTTTGTAGAAATCCTCACATGCGACATCTCCCTTGGCGGCCTGCACCTTGCGCAAAGCAGACCGGGCTGCCTCAACGTACTCGGGGTTGATATCAAATCCGTAATAGGAAGACTCCTTTCCCAGGAGTTCCGCAGCTGCGTGCAGGAAACTGCCAAGTCCACATGTTGGCTCGACGACAGTCCGAATCTCAGGTTCTTCGTGTTTGACGAAAGCAGCCACAATTCTGGCCAGCTCCAGGGGAGTCTGGAAATCGCCAAAGACCGCTTGGTTTCGTGTCTTTCCCATATTCCTCACGCTATTCGCTGCACTCCATCGACCTCCCCGGCACGCTCGATTACTCGACTGTACTGTAATCTCCATTGTAGGGCATTCGAGATCGTGAGATAGCCGAGTTCGGGAGGGGTACCGATGATCTCCTCCGCAAGTCTCTGAGCCTGAATGTCGTCCACAGGGAGAAATCTCTCATGGAGAAAGGCTATGATGTCGTCCGAGTTGCTTGAGTTCTCAATGATTTTAAGCAAGCCAGACGTTGTTTGGAAGTCGGCAGTGCGACTCTCGTCAACGAAGATCATATGGAGAACCTTGAGATTCCCGGTTCTCTTGCGCGCGTTGTCTGTTTTCTCGTAGACGAAGACGAGCAGGGAGTAGCCGAGCCCGTACACCTTCTGCCTGGCCGTTTTGAAGGGGCAAGAGGACTGCGGCTGCTTGATGCTAGTTACCTTCATGTCTACACCGAGTTCCGGGAAGTCAATGCCTTTGGCTGACGACCCCTCCATATATTCGTACTTGGCATGAAGGTATTTCTGGAACTTGTGCTCAAAATACGTTCCAACCGCCTTCCCGTCCGTCACTCCGTAAATTCCTCGTTCATGGTGCGCAGACTCGGCCTTGCCAAACGTCCGAGCTTCCTTCTTCAGGAGCTCAACAGTCAGCGTCTTCATTCATTTCTCCTTATCGAACTATTAATAAACAGCTTGCATTATTTGATACAAATATTCCTAAATCAATTTTGTATATTGAGTGGTTCCACCGAATATCCTCTTAAAATTGCAGTTTTATCTTACAATTATCCTTATTAGATTACAATCCTCATATTTAACTTCCATAATATCCTGGAGGTCGCTGCCGTAAAGGATCTTGGCCATCAATAAATACTGGACTGAAAGGAAATCCTCAAATTCTTTTTTCTTTTTGTTATCCCAATTTATATCAGCTCCAGGATAATAAAATCGTTAGATATATAGCTTGCAATATAACCAGGATATTGATAAGTTTTTACTGCATATTTAGAGCAAAACTGCATGGGATCACTATTATTTGGCGCTTTATCTGCTGTGATTTTCTCAAAATACAGCATGCAGTATAATCATTGTTATTCAGAGGAAATTAGAAAACAATATGAATGAACAGACACTAAAAGATATTCATTTGTATGATGAATTACTGACAGCATTGAAACTAATTGAAATTGGATTTGGAGAATTTCAAAATCTTGACCTGGCTAATGATTTTTATCACCTTCCATTTCAGTTGGTATCAAGTGGTTTTGAACGATTAATGAAATGCCATATATGTTTAGGATATCATGAGAAAAACCATTCATATCCGAGTAGTAAATATCTGAAAAACTGCGGTGGAAGAAACGGGCATGATTTAGGCGAATTGAAAAATAATATATTAAAATCATACTTTTCAATTAAAAATGTACCAGTTTTGAAAGAAGATTATGATTTTCTTTCAAATGATAATGATATGGAAAAACTTATTTGTTTATTATCAGAATTTGGGAAATATGCGAGATACTATAATTTAGATATAGTGACATCTGCTGCGAAACCGAGCATAGATGTGAAGTCAAAATGGGAAAATTATGAAACCTCAATTGTGACATCCAACCCTGAATTATTGAAAAAATTGGAGAATGTTGAATGCTCAAAAGAAGTGTTTGCCTTCATTCAAAGAGAAATAATAGTAAAATTAGAAAAATTTGTAAGAGCAATAAGCAGACAATCTACTATTGGAAAGCTGGGAGATAAAGCGAAACAATTTTCTTCTGTTTTTTACCCCTTTATTATGTTGCGTGATGAAGAATTGGGAAATAGAAATTACAGAAAGAAAACGACTAGATATAATGAGAGGGAAAGAAGAGTCCATGAAAGGACTATTCCAGACGAATTAAACAGGAAATTTAACAAAAGTTATAAGCATAAATTAATAAATAGAAGTGAATTTAAGGGAGAATGGCCATTTTATCATGACTGTGTGATAATCGAATGTAGGGAGAAGCATTGGTGTGTTGTTACTATCGAAAATAAAGACTATGCATTAAATGGTGCTGCAAAATCCCGGTATAAGCTGGAAGATGTTCATGAAGCGGGAATGGCTATTTTTGGGAAATCCGTTGATCCTTTTTTAGATATGGCGTTAAAACTTGGTAATGTACAGTAGAGTAAAACTGCATAACAAATCGTTGCACCTGACATTTTTTCGCTGCACTCCAAAATGAGGTGAACTCGATCGTTATGCTTTATAATAGGATTTGCAGGAAAATGGAATAATGAGTGAAGAAGGAGACCACGAAATGACAATAAAGGTTCCCAAAGCTACATGTTTATTGTGTAAATCAAAATACACCGGAACGGGCATGACGAAACATTTACAATCGTGCCTCCCGAAAAATTTGGAAAATCAACGGAAGCAGCAGAAATTTAAGTCACAACCTTTTTTTCATATCCTGGTCAAGGGGTTTTATTCACCCGGATATTGGTTGCATTTGAAAGTATCCAGCAACTCTAAATTGGAGGAATTAGATCAATTTTTGAGGGATATCTGGCTTGAGTGTTGCGGACATCTGAGCGCATTTAGCTATCGAAGAAATGAATTGAAAATGGGACGAAAACTCAAGGACGTGCTGAGTATAAGGATGGAGTTGCTATATGAATATGATTTTGGCAGTACTACAGAGCTGTTGGTCAAGGTACTCGCAGAATATGATGGACCCATAGAGCAAAACAAACCTGTTGAAATTTTAGCAAGGAATGAAGCCCCTGAAATTCCATGCGACGAATGCGGAAAAGCTCCTGCTGTCCAGATTTGTACGGAGTGCCAATGGAGTGGATCAGGATGGTTGTGCGAAACATGTGCTAAAAATCATGAATGTGGCGGAGAAATGATGTTGCCGGTGGTGAATTCTCCAAGAACCGGAGTTTGTGGATATACAGGATAAGGAATCCTATATTGAAGAAATCATATGGACTCTACTAAAGGCAAAGATAAAACTTGGAACATAAGTCGGATGAGAAAAATTGCTTTAGCTATGCTGGGGCTCGCATAGTCTAGTGACACATTAAACAGCGTATTTAAACAGGCCGGCATAGAAAAGCCCAGGTTAAAATAAGGAGAAGCAATAATGAGAAGGTTCTTAATAATAATTGAAAAAGCAAATGGTAATTATTCTGCGTATTCTCCTGATCTTCCCGGATGTATTGCCACAGGCAAAACTAAGAACCAAGCTGCCAAAAATATGCATAAGGCAATAGAATTGCATATCAAAGGATTAAAAGAAGATCACGAACCTATTCCCAAATCATACGCCTCTGCGGAATATATTGCAGTGCTATAAAGTTACAGGCCGACAAATCAATTCACTTAGACCGCAAACAAATCGGTGCCGATTATTGTTTGATACACAGCTTAATTTTTTCCCTATGCTTTATTGTTAATAATATGGTATACATCATAGTAATTCCTTGGTTGATAAACAATAAATTATAAAGGAGATTGACGTGAAAAAAAGGTTATTTATGTTTTTTTTAGTTGGGTTATTATTTTACAGCGTGACAGCTTTTTCCATGGCTGAAAGTAAATCTGGAGTCACTCCTTCAAAGAGCCTCGAGATATTCGGTTCTGTAAACAATCCCCTTACTTTAAATATTGATGACTTGAAAAAAATGCCTTCAACTGAATTGAATGATATGGTCATGGCTGGGGCGGTTAAAGGGTTTGTTGGCATAAGAAACTATAAAGGGGTTTCCCTTAAAGATATTCTTGATAAAGCCGGTATCAAGGGAAAAGTCAAACATCTGGTTTTTATTGTATCTGCAACTGATGGATTTTATATTACTCTATCATGGGGTGAGATTTACAATCATCTGTCCGGGGATAAAGTTATTCTGGCGTATGAGAGAGACGGAAAACCCCTCGGGGATTATGAGGGCTTTATTCGTTTGATAGTACCATATGATACGTTTATTGGGGACAGAGCTGTGAAATGGGTAAACAAAATTGAGGTAAAAGATCCCAGAAATTAAAACACATCTTTTCTTTGCCTGTCTTGATCCTTATATTTCTATGCCGATCTTGCGCATCAAGGCCAAAGCATTAAAACTCTCACATTTTCCTGACTTCAGTTTGTAGTCGAAAAGAAGCTTATCCCCTTTAATATACCCGTCAAAATGAGAGTTTTGGATCTTATCCGGAAACTCCCTCTCCAGTTTGGTGAGTCCCAGATCGTGGGTAGCGACAACTCCGAGCGTTTCGTCCCCGATAAGCTGTTTAAGGAGGGCCTGTGCTCCCGCCTGGCGGTCAAGAGCATTGGTTCCTTTGAGCATTTCATCCAGGAGAAAAAACACCTTTTCTTTCCTGTGGATGGCATCCAGGACTTTTTTCAGCCTCTGAAGTTCTGCATAAAACAGAGAGAGCTGCTTATCAAGGGAATCGCTCACCTTCATACTGGAATAGAGTTGAAAGCAAGAAAAACGGCTTGACCGGGCGCAGACCGGGGAGCCGGCAAAGGCAAGTACCAAATTGACTCCGATCGTTTTCAGGAAGGTGCTTTTTCCAGCCATATTGGGCCCTGTGATGATCAGACTGCTTCCCTTTCCTCCCAGGTGGATGTCATTACAGATTCTTTGCTGAGGAGGAATCAGGAAATGACCCAGAGATTCGGCCTGTATCTCAAATCCGGTATCACTGATCTCGGGAAAAGACCAGTCCGGATGGTTGAAGAGAAGATTGGCAAAGGAGGACAAAGCCTCGAATTCACCGATGGTCTTAAACCACTCAGATGCATGAGGGCCAAGACGGGATTTCCATTTCTCGATGCGGTAGACACAGTGAAGATCCCATAATATAAGGCTGTTAAAGATCGGATGAAGGATCTCGCTCTTTTTGATCTCAAAAAGAGCAGTCAGGAAAGATAGACTCCGTATTTGAGAGGAAGATGTTTTTCCATCTGCCTGCAGCTGATATTTAAGGTTTTTCAAGAGCCGGCTGGAAAAATCTGTATTTTCAATTTCCTTGATGATCCTTGAATAAGCCTTTAACACCTTTGCATTAAAAGAGGCTAAATTATAGATGCGGAGGACATTCTTTTTGTATTTACGGTTCAAACCCAACTGCAGAATAAAAAGTATGAGAGGAATATTCCAATGCAGTCCGGTAAATATCAGCCCTGCAGCGCCGAGAGTTAGAATGGGAAGGATGTGAATAAGCCATACCAGGGGTATCTTTTCCAGGATGAAGGAAGGTTCTTTCAGCATCACAGGGATGGCAGCCGTATTTTTTGCTGAATCCTCGATCAATCGTCCGTGAGCCTGTATGGTTTGACGCAGGGTCAGCATAGAAGAAAGCTCCTGAACCGCTTCCTGCCGGACCGCGACGATGCCGGAATGATTTTTTCCCGGAGGGATTTTCAGCCAATCGGCAAGATGTTCCTTTCCCGGATGGGTTGTGGTCCGGTTGATGTAATGAAATATACTTCTGGGCCCGAAGATATCCAGGTCAGATGTGTAATTGTGGTCTTCATCTGTAAAGGCCCGGCCGTCATTGTAATCGAGAAATTGATGATCCAGGGCCTGGGTTTCCATCTCATTTATTTTTTTGAGAACAGATAAGAATATATGTTTTCGGATAAAGTATTCGTGGATAACGGCCGGGATAGCGAATAGAACAGCATCTAAACCAAGCATCAAAAGAAATACATTTTCATTTGTGGTGGCTATCTTATAGAGAATAAATATCCCCCCTGCTGCGATCAAAAGTTTAATAATGGATAGAACGGTTTCGATCTTTTTCACGCTGCGAAGACCGGTTTTATATTCTTTTATCCTGAGTCGATAGATCTTTTTAGGGTGTTTGATATTCAAATGTCAGTTTCCTCTTCTTGGATTATTCATGAAAATTGTCGATATCTCAAACACAAATCCAGTTATAAGAAGAATTATTTATGTATATCGACATTTTTCACCCTCCGGGCAAGCCGATCTTCTTTGTTACATAAACACCGACATCGGTCCATCATATAGGATTTCATCTGTTTGGTCAGGCCGTTGACCTGGTACCAACTTGCTCCGCTGTCATTGGTGCGGTAAACAGTTGCATACAGCCATTGAAAGAAATTATGGATTAGTCAAAGAAAACCGTTATCGTATGGAATGGACCAATACCTATATGGGAATCTATAATATAACCATGCAAGTTGTTGAACATGATATTGTCCTTGTCTTAGATGTTATGTTTGATTATAAAAAGAAAGGGAAATTAAGCCCATTAATAAAATGCTAATATTCAACAGTCTCAAATTGGAAAATTTCTCCCTATGTAGCCATTAGTGGCATCTTAGGATCAATAACTGGCGCATCCATGGAAGGATTGATAACAAATTTAATACTTGCAATTATTTTTGTAATCGTTTCTATTATAAAAGTTATAGGAATCTATTTTGATAGGATTAGCCCAAGACTGGCTCAAAAAATCAAACCCAAAAAAATGATTATTGCCGTTGGCGCATTTATTCTAAATTTAATAAAAGGTCATAATGATAACCATAAAATGTGCGAAGTGCAAAAAGAAAATTTTTAAATATAAAAAAATTGGGAAAGGACGGTTGTGGCACTGCTGGAATGATCGAATAATAGAGGACTATAGCGTCCGAGATGGAAGTAAAATTAAATGCCAATGCGGCAATTCAATCGGTATTGATGAAGGAAAATGGATTAAGATGAAACAACATTCTTATGACCTTTCGGGAACTGTAACAAGAAAGGGAGAAAAGTGAAAATTACAATTATTTATGACAACACAGCTTATAAAAAGGGTCTTCAGGCGGATTGGGGATTTTCATGCTTGGTGGAAGTTAAGGATACTCCTGAAATTCTTTTTGATACAGGAACAGATGGTCCTATACTGCTTTCCAATATGAAAAAACTTAATATTGATCCTGACTCTATTAATGAAATCTTTATTTCTCATGCGCATTTTGATCATATTGGCGGGCTGTCTACTTTTCTTAATGTGAACAGTGATGTTAAAGTATATGCACCCGTTTCATTCAGGGGAGTCCGTCGTGCAAAGGAAGTCATTTCCGTGAGTGAGTCTCTGCAAATCCATGAAAATGTTTTCTCTACTGGAGAATTGGAACGTATTGAACAATCTATGGCAGTAAAAACAGACAAAGGAATTGTTTTAATCGTAGGCTGCTCACACCCAAACATGAAACACATTATTAGCGCAGCTTCACAATTTGGAAATGTCTATGCGATTGTTGGTGGTTTACACGGATTTAATGAATATGAATTGTTTGAAGATTTCGAACTGATTTGTCCTACCCACTGTACTCAACATAAAGCAGAAATAAAGTCTTTATATGCTAAAGCAACCATTGAAGGTGGGGCAGGAAGAATAATCGAATTATAAGAAAGTAAATCGATTTATTTTTACAAATATCCTGGAAAATCCTGGCAGCTTATTAAAGAGATTTTTTACGATTCTTTTGGTAAAGCGACTGAAATAATGAAAAATTTATTGCATATTGCAAAAAAGATTATATCTTAAATTTTCTGGATTCCCATTCCCCGATCAAGTTGAGGACAGGCTCTAAACTTGATTGTGGAACAAGCTTCATGGGAATGACGACTTTGACAGACCTCGATAGACTTCTATTGGCTATCATCCCTTGAACTGGATTCCCATTTTCATGGGAATGACAAAGGAACAAGGAATGACGAAAGAACAAGAATGGTAAAAAGCAGCTTTGGAAGAAATACAGGGGACACGATGCGTTTCCCTCAGCATCATGTCCCCAATGTCAAGCGGCGTATAGATTTACGAGGTGAATCGGCGTGTACTTTTACGAGCGTGAGGAGAAACTTTTTCGTTTCAGTTACTTACTCAATACCGTCTGAACCGGCGAGGACCTCCGTTTACGTCCTTGGCATCCAGGGCCCACATACCGTGTCCATGTGTAGCGATAACAATAATGTTGTCCCTGGGATGGATAACCAGATCCTGGACAAAGGCTGTGGGCAGATTACCGCCCAGCACAGCCCAGGTTTTGCCTCCATCCTTTGTCACGTAAACACCGACATCGGTTCCGACGTAAAGGATATTTCGGCTGACCGGATCTTCCTGGATGACATTAACAGGTCCCAGCGGGATGCCTCCGGCAATATCCACCCAGGTTTTACCGTAATCCGTGGATTTCCAGACGTAGGCCTTAAAATCATCTTCCCGTTTGCCGTTCTGCGTCATATAAACAGTGCTGTGGTTGTATCTGGAGGCCATGATCCTGCTGACCCATTTTCGATAAGGAAGGCCTTTCATTATCTCATTCCATGTCTTTCCGCTGTTTTTTGAGACATACACCTTGCCGTCGTCTGTCCCGCAGTAGATCAGGTTGGCATCACGCGGTGATTCTGAGATCGAAAAGATAGTCTGATAAGGAATGTCACCCAGTTTCTCTTTGATGCCGTAGCTCATATCCGGGCTTATTCTTTCCCAGACATCGCCCTGGAAGCGGGAACGGTAGAGATATTGCAAGCCGAGATAGATTGTGTCCGGATGGTTGGGAGAAAGATAAATCGGTGCGATCCACTGTCCCCTGAGCCTTGGTTCGCCTTTAATCTGGGCAGGATAGATGTTTTTAGAGCCTTCCCTGCGTGGTTTACTGAGGTCGGTTCGGGTGATGTGCCCGTAGAACCCTGCGGAATAAACGATGTTTGGGTTTCTGGGGTCGATGGCGTGAGTCGATCCTTCTCCCCCGGGCGCCCTTTCCCATTCTACGGCCACGAAACCTTTACCGCTAGGATTGCGAGTAACCACACATCTGAAACTTCCGTGGTCCTGCATAGAGCCGTAAACGCGGAATGGTGTGTCCATGTCAAAGGAGACGTTGAAGAACTGGCAAACCGGAAGGCTATCCAGGAATTGTCTCCAGTCTTTCCCCTTGTTATAGGAGATTACAATACCTCCATCATTGACATTGACCAAGTAGTTGGAGTTAACCGGATCGATCCAAAGACCGTGATGATCGCCGTGCATGCCTGGAAGCCGTTTGAATGTTTTTCCTCCGTCTTCCGAGACACTGAGAGGCAGGCCCATGATGTAGACAGTATCTGCATCGTTGGGATCAACACGGATCTGTCCAAAGACCCAGCCATAGGTATTGGAATGGCTCATCATGAAGGATTTCATCTGTTTGGTCAGGCCGCTGACCAGGGACCAACTTGCTCCGCTGTCATTGGTACGGTAAACAGTTGCGCCTTTGATAAATCCTCCTGATGGAACACCGTAATCGGCTGTGCGGTCTTCATCCGTGGTCTCGCGGCCGATCTCGTAACTGTCCACAAGTGCATAGAGAACATCAGGCTCTGTTTTACAGATGTCGAGCCCGATCCGTCCGCGGAATTTAGCTTCAGGCAGGCCGGTATTAACCGGATTCCATGTCCTGCCGCCATCAGTGGTCTTGAAAATACCGCTTTTTTCATAACCGGGAAAAACCCTGGGGTCATTCCAGTGAACCCTGATCCTCTGCCACATGGCCGCGTACAATGTATCACTGTCCCTGGGATCCATGACCAGGTCGCCGGCTCCTGTCCTTTCGTCGATGTAGAGAATCTTTTCCCAGGTTTTGCCTCCGTCCGTGGTCTTAAATACACCCCGCTCGGAATTGTCTGTCCATTCATGTCCTGAGGCCGCTACATAAACGATATCCGGGTTTTTGGGATGGACTATTATACGGGCGATGGTCAGAGTATCGGCTAGGCCCATGTGCTCCCATGTTTTGCCGGCGTCGGTAGACTTGTAAATTCCGCCCCCTAATTGGGAACTGCGGAAGATGTTGGCTTCTCCGGTTCCTACCCACACAATGTCCTGGTTGGAAGGGGCCAGAGCAATATCACCGATGGAAGATGTGGCTTCCTGGTCAAATATAGGCTCCCATGTCGTGCCTTCGTTCACGGTTTTCCATACGCCTCCCGATGCGGTTGCTACATAGATGGTGTAGTTCTGCCCTTTGGGAGTCACAATCGCTATGTCTGTACACCGTCCGCTTACATTGGTCGGACCGATATGGTACCACTTAAGCTTTTTAAATGGGGAATTCTGCTCCATCTCATTGTGTTTTGCAAACCATTGGTGGCGCAAAACCTGGTCGGTTTTCTGTATAACCTGTGGGGTTTTGGCTTTCTTTTTAGCCTGTACTGGTGCATTTAAAGAAAAAACCAGCAGCAGACATACAGTTAGGAAAATTGTTACATGTAATAATTTCCTGTGATTCATTTTGCCTCCATTGTGAAGAAATATGTGATATAAAAAATACCATTATTATGACGATATGTTAAAGACCTTTCTTCCCCGGGGTTCATTTTTTATGAATGAACCAGGTTAGTATTTTTGATGGATGCATTTTTTAGAATTCTCAAATATGATACCATGATAACCATTAAGAAAAAAAACATCGTGAGGAGCGAATAAATGATCCCTTCTCTTGTTATTCTGGCTGCCGGGATCGGGAGTCGATACGGCGGCTTGAAACAGATGGATCCTATAGGTCCATCCGGTGAGATCATCATCGACTATTCCATATATGATGCGATCAGAGTCGGTTTTGGGAAAATTATTTTTGTTATCAAAAAAGATATCGAGGATGCTTTTAGAGAGATTATTGGCAGCAAATATGAAGACAGGATAACGGTCGAATATGTTTATCAGGAACTTTATGATCTTCCGGAGGGATTTTCCGTTCCTGAAGGACGTAAAAAGCCCTGGGGCACAGCACATGCTCTATTGATGGCAGAATCTGTTGTTCAGGAACCCTTTGCTGTGATCAATGCGGATGACTTCTATGGCAGGTCCGGTTATCAGCTTTTGTTTAATTTTTTATCCGGGATCAGCAGTTTAGCAGGCACAGAATTTTGTATGGTTGGATATGAATTGAGAAAGACTCTTTCAGATTTTGGAGATGTTTCCCGGGGAGTTTGCAGCTGTGATCCCGGGGGATATCTGGAAGACGTAGTGGAGAGGATCAGGATCTTTAAGGACGGCAATGCTGCCGTGTATAAGGATGAGTCAGGCAGATCTTTTCCTCTTACCGGAGATGAGATCGTTTCGTTGAATTTATGGGGATTTACTCCTTCCGTGTTCGGATTCATCAGAGAGCAGTTTATTGAATTTCTGAAGGAATGGGGGACGGAAAAAAAGTATGAATTTTTCATTCCAAATGTTGTGGGCAGGTTTGTTAAAGATGGAAAAGCGACACTGAAAGTGCTTGAAAGCAGAGACTCCTGGTTCGGGATCACTTATAAGGAAGAAAGGGAAAACGCAATTTCAAAAATAAGGAAACTCATCGATGAAGGTGTTTATCCTGTAAAATTGACTTGATCATGAATGTGGAACTTAAATATGACCTGGAAAATGTTGGATGCCATTTTGACATAAAAGGCAAATATGTAACAGCAGAACCCTATGGGACCGGACATATCAACGATACGTTCAGAGTAACTTATAACCGGAACGGGATAAATGTCCTTTATATTTTCCAGAGAATCAACCCTTTTGTTTTTAAAGACCCTGCCGGCCTTATGGAAAACATCAGCAGGGTAACCAGCCATCAAAAAATTAAAGAAGCACATCACCCTCAGGCATCGCGCCGTTCTCTGAACTTTGTGCCATGTCATAACAGGACTCTGCTCCATACCGACAGAAAGAATGGAACTTACTGGCGCTGCTATTTTTTTATTGATAACGCCAGAACCTATGATGTTGTGACCAGCCCTGAAATGGCATATCAGGCAGCTAAAGCTTTTGGATCCTTTCAGAGTGCCCTTTCCGATCTGGGCGGTCCCCGTCTTAATGAGACCATTCCAAACTTTCATAATACTCCTAAGAGAATGGAAGATTTTGAAAATGTTCTTGATGAAGACAAAGAGAACCGGGCAGTCCTGGCAGGAGAAGAGATAAAATTTGCTTTGAAATGGAAACAAAAAATCGGCTATCTTCTGGATCTTCAAATAAAAGGTGAAATTCCGGAAAGAATCACACACAATGACTGCAAACTCAGCAATATCCTCATAGATGATGATTCCGGTGAAGGGATCTGTGTGATCGATCTTGATACTGTTATGCCCGGCCTTTCTCTATATGATTTTGGAGATATGGTAAGGACAATGGTAAGTCCCTCCGGAGAAGATGAAAACAGCCTTTCAATAGTAAAAGTGCAGATACCGATGTTTGAGGCCATGGTAAAAGGTTACCTTGAATCTGCCGGTGACATCCTCCTTCCAGCGGAAAAAGAAAATCTTGTTTTCGGCGGGAAACTCATATCTTTTGAAATAGGGCTCAGGTTTTTAACAGATTTCCTGGAAGGCGATGTTTATTTTAAAACATCCAGGGAATGTCACAATCTTGACAGATGCCGGGCTCAGTTCAGGCTGGTCCAGGAGATTGAAAAGGTCGAAGACAAATTAAACGCATGTATTGAATAAAGCAGGCAAATTGATCACTTGAAGATTGTTTTGATTGCGGCCTCAATTTCGTAGATTTGAATCGGTTTAACAAGAATGGATGCCGGATCTATGTTGTTTGCCTTCTTCATAATCTTATCATTTGAGTAGCCGGTCATGAATATGACCGGGATTTTAAAGCGGGAATAGATCTCCCTGGCGGCCTCAATACCGTCCATTTTCCCGGATAATCGTATGTCCATCAGCACAACGTCCGGTTTATCCTTTTCAACAGTTTTGATTGCGGTTTCTCCCGTGGCAACAGGAGTGCAGGTTTCATATCCAAGGCTTGTTAGATCTGAACAAAGCGCCATGGCTGTTAATGCTTCGTCTTCCGCAATAAGGATTTTGATCTTTTTTTTCATTTTTCAATCTGTCAAGTCTGCAAGTGATTCTTTAAACTTTATCCGGCAGACAGTTCCGTTTTTTGTTTCATACTTGATCTTTCCCTGCAGCTGGTGTTCTACAATGGCAAAAATACTTTGAAGTCCCAGTGTTTTACTGTGTCGTAAATCAAAGTTGTCCGGAAATCCGACACCATTATCGGAAAGCTCGAGTTCAATATCCCCTCTTTTTGTCTTGTGGAAGTGGATCCGGATCTCTCCCTTTGCCTTATCGGGAAAAGCATATTTTAAGGAATTTGAGATCAACTCATTAAGAATAAGTCCGCATGGAATTGCAGTATCTATGGAGAGAAATATATTATCGATGTTAAGAATGAGAGAGATTTCATTTGTTGATGTTTTATAACTCTGCATCGAAAGTGCCGCCAGATCATTGATATACTCTTTTATATTGATACTGGACAGGTTTTGAGACTGATAAAGTTTCTGATGAACAAGCGCCATGGATTGAATCCGATTTTGCATTTCTTTGAACATGCTTAACGTGTTCTCATCATTGGCATATGACGACTGCAGCGTAAGCATGGCAGAGATCACCTGCATATTATTTTTTGTTCGGTGGTACAGTTCTCGAATGAGCAATTCCTTTTCTTTGAGAGATACTTTGATCTGCTCTTCGGCTTTCTTGCGCCCGGTTATATCCCGAAGGATTCCCTGGGTTGCCTTTCCTCCTTTATAATCGACATAGGTCACGCTTGTTTCGCATATAAGTCTATTTTCTTCCTTGTCAATGGCTGTGAATTCATAGACCGGCTTCAATTTTTGTCCTTTTTTATCCCGGCGGATCCGCTCATTAATTATAGATATGCTTTCAGGGGCGAGCAGCTGCTTAAAGTCGAAGTCAGGGGCGTTTGTCTCTGTCTTGGTGTAGCCGAACATTTCCGTAAAACGCCGGTTGATTATCTCAAATTTGTTGTCATACAAAAGATAGATGGCATCGTTGGACTGTTCGATCAGGTTTCGATACTGTGCTTCAGATTGCTTTAAAGCCTCCTCCATTTTAGACCGGATAATTGAATTGCCGATCTGAGAGGCAATTGCTTCGAGCGCTGTGCGGGCATAATCGGGTACTTCATCAACTGTATGAGAGGCGATATTGAGACATGCTATCACCTTGTCTTTATGAAGAACAGGAACGACGGCTATTGCTTTCAAATGCTCTTTTTCACGTGTTTTGTCAAGAGAGATGCCCAATTCATGATGTTTACTATAGATAGGATTGCCGGTCATGACCAGGCGTGCACTTGCAGAATCAGCATCATAATGAGATGAACTTTTCACAAATGCCGGAGGCAGTCCTATGTGAAATGCCATATCCAGGTTACCGGAATCATCGACCAGATATACTCCTCCACAGTCCATTCCTGAAATGGAGATCGCTGAATCAATACATAAACGGAGTGTTTCTTTAAGTTCGTGAATTAAACTCAAACTTATTCCAAGGTCGCATTGAGCCTTGAAGAGGATTTCCGATTGCTTATACTTGGAAGCGACAGCTTTTATTTCTTCAAATTGTTTGCGAAGTTCAGCCAGCTCGTTTATGAGTTGATCTTTTGTTTTGTCCCGGTCATTCATTTTAGTCTCTTCAAGCAGACGGTTTTTCCTATAAAAAATGGAAAAAAATTCTGTTCTAATCTATCAAGGTTAAAATGAAATTGCAATAGGATGACAAATCACTGTTTAAGGCGTTCTATAATTGCCGGGATTTCCCACCGGCCACAGGATCCTGGATTTGAGTGTCCCTTTTCGGACTGTTTTTTTGTTTCCGTCTGTCAGTGTGAATCGAAAAGTTCCGGCTGTCAGAGTGAATTGAAAAGTTCCGGGGTTTCGGTCTTGAGATATCCAGACGATTTTATGAATTCCTGATGTGGTTGCTGTTTTTAATCTGGCTTTTTCATTTCCATCCATATCTTCGATAATGAGTGTCAGCGGCCGGCTTCTTTTTTCCTTGATATAATAATAGATATTCAGTCCGGGCCTTTCGTTGGGAGTTCGGATATGGGCATCTCCCGTCATGTGGAAATTTCCCCAACGTGCTCGCTGTGAAGTATAGCTCACCGGTTTATCCACAATGTTGAACAGAAAAAAATCCTTGTCAAGAATTTCTTGAGTCAGTTCCTGAAGGGCGGAGATATTTGTCACCCAGACTCCCCGGCCATAACTTCCGACGACCAGGTCTTTTTCTCGAGGATGGACTATCAAGTCCCGTACAGGAACAGGAGGCATGTTGTTTTTGAGTGGGATCCATGTTTTTCCGCCGTTTAATGTGAAATAGACACCTTTGTCCGTTCCGACAAAAAGAAGATCTGGATTAACTCTGTCCTCAAAGATCACGGAAATCGGCGCAGGAGGCAGATTGCCGGCAATATCCTTCCAGGTCCGGCCGAAATCCCGGGTGCGGTATATAAAGGGAACAAAGACATCTTCACGGTAGCCGGACTTGGTTACATAGGCTGTGCCGGTGTTATGGTGTGAGGCTGATACACGGCTGACCCAGGTATCTTTGGGGCCTCCGGCTTTTTCGATTTTATGTGTCATGTCCTCCCAGTGGGCGCCATGGTCTCTGGTGAGATGGACTCGGCCATCGTCTGTCCCTATCCAGATGACACCGGCCTTTTTCGGGGATTCGGAGATTGTGGTGATAGTACAGAACATGATATGTCCCTGACCGGCGATCTTGACCGGATCATTGGTCGTCAGGTCCGGGCTGATCTCTTCCCAGTTATCGCCGCGATCCAAAGATCGAAGGAGCATCTGTCCGCCGGTATATATAATATCCGGGTTGTGAGGAGAAAGGACAATAGGCGTGGTCCATGTATAGCGGTAGAAAGGTTTACCTTTGGAGGCTTTAGGTGTGATCTCCCATCTTTCTCCTTTAAGCTGGTCTACACGGTGATGTTTGCCGAACTGGGTGGTGAAATACAGCCAGCGATTGTTCTGCGGATTGACTGATGTGTACATTCCGTCCCACATCCCGACGATAACCCAGTCCTCGATGCCAATGCTGCCGGACCACCCGTTGCTTGGGCCTTTCCATGCTTCATGATCCTGCAGGCCTGCAATAATATTATAGGGTTCGGCATTATCGATCTCGATGTCATAAACTTCTCCCATAGGGATCTGATAGAGAAAAAACATGGTGTGGCCGCCGTCCCAGGAGTGATACATACCGCCGTCGCTGCCGAGCATCATATGTTCCGGATCCTGTGGATCGATCCAGAATGTTCTGACATCCCCGAAATTCCGCAAAAAACGTTTTTTCTTCGGCCGTCGGGGCCAGGTTTTACCGCCGTCAAGTGAGTATTGCATGCTGACTCCGATGATAAAAACTTTATCAGGGTTTTTTGGATCGACGGTGATCTCATTGAAGGAATATGCCGCCTTGCCTGAGACATCGACTTTGGGATCGCTCACTTTCTTCCAGGTCTCCCCCCCGTCATCCGAGCGGTAAACCTCTCCTCCGATCAAATCGTCATAGGAGTGATCTGTAAATGCGTTGAACTCTTTTACTGTTTTTTGAACAAGAGCAGGTTTTGGATTGAGGTTCTGAATCACTGTATAGAGGATGTCAGGATTTGCGCGGTGGATATCAATACCGATACGACCAAGCTTTCCTTCAGGAAGACCCTGGGTAAGCTTGATCCATGTTTTCCCGCCGTTTACAGTTTTGTAGATCCGGCTTCCTTCCCCACCTGCTTCATAATGCCATGGGAGCCGCACCTTCTCATAAGAGGCTGCATAAAGGATGTCCGGATCTGTCCTGTTCATACAGAGATCGACCACTCCGATCTTTTCGTTGAAGTAAAGAACTTTTTCCCAGGACTTGCCTCCATCGGCCGTTTTAAAGACGCCTCTCTCCGTGTTTTCAGAAAAAAGATGCCCCATTACTGCTGCATAGACAATATTCGGGTCTTTAGGGTGAATTATGATTCTGCCGATATGGTGAGAGTCTTTTAATCCCATATTCTGAAATGTTTTTCCTTCATCCTCGGATCGATAAATGCCGTTTCCGGAATAGGATGACCGTGCATAGGAATCCTCTCCGGTCCCGACCCAGAGAATATTCGGATCAGAAGGGGCCACTTCAATCGCTCCGATGGCATTGACACCGTAACTGTCAAAAATGGGTTTAAAAGTTGTTCCGTTATTGACCGTTTTCCAGACTCCCCCATTCCGGGAGGCTGCATAAAAAGTATATCTATGGTCGGGTCCCGGGTTTTCCGGAACAGCGATATCACCGACCCAGGCCCCGGCCCTGAATGGTCCCAGGTTTCTGTAATGTAAATTTCTGAAGAGGTTATCTGTGGGTTGAACATGACCGGCTATGTCAATAGCCGGCAGCCCGAGGACTACAATGGCGGTAGTTATAAAGAGAAACGTTTTTTTTGAAAATATTTTAGTCATTTAAAGATTCCTCCTGTCTGTTTGATCAGGTGTGAGTCTTTATGTGTATATCCCAGGATTAGATAGTTGTCAATAAAACAAGGCCTCAACCTCTTAACCTGTAATCTTTTTTCAATGAAAGGCGGGTTTGTGCGACTAAACTGTTGTTTTCATTTATGAATAACCAGAGGTATAGGTTTTTGCGGAGAGAATGTTATGATTAATATAAATACCGGGAAAACAAAACTTCCGAATAAAACAAAGCTTAATAGGAACAAGCACGCTCTTGATATTCTTATTGCCTGCCAACGGGGCTTGGTGCGTGCAAATAAAACCTATAAATTGTTTCAAATGGTTTGTGAAAAGATCATTCGCCTTGGTGATTATCGAATGGCGTGGATCGGAATGGCGCGGAATGATGATGGAAAATCCATCCAACCGATGGCCTATGCAGGATCTGTTGATAAATATCTGGAATCCATCAAACTCAGTTGGAAGATCAACGGTGCGGACATGTGTCCTGCAGGCAAAACAATTTTAACAGGAAAGCCGGTTGTTATTACGGATATCCTCATGGATGAAGGGATAATATCCTGGAGGGGAGAGGCCCTGAAGCAGGGTTATTCTTCTGTGCTGGCTTTTCCTCTTCTTAACGAAAGGAAAGCCTTTGGCGCCTTGTGTATCTATTCCGGGGAATCGGATGTTTTCACAGAAGAAGAGATCAAATATTTTACTGAACTGGCTGAAAGTCTTGTCTATGGGATTATGGCTCTTCAAGACAGAAATGTCAGGTATCGTGTGGAATCAGAGCTTGAAACAAATTTGAACAAACTGCGAAAAATCCTGGGAGCGATCATTCAGACGCTCGAACACACAATTGAAATCCGGGATCCTTACACGGCCGGGCATCAACGGCGCGTTGCTGACCTGGCCCGGGCCATTGCCACGGAGATTGGGCTTTCTCAGGATATGATAGATGGGATACGGATCGCAGGTATTATTCATGACATCGGAAAGATCTATATTCCTGCGGAGATCTTAAGTTCTCCCAGAAGTTTGACTACCATGGAATTCAATCTGGTCAAATCACATCCGCAGGTCGGATATGATCTCCTCAAGGGGATTGAATTTCCCTGGCCGGTTGCAATGATCATAAAACAGCATCATGAAAGGATCGATGGCTCAGGATATCCCCAAAATCTTAAGGGAAAAGATATTATGATCGAAGCTAAAATCCTGGCTGTTGCCGATGTGGTTGAGGCTATGGCCTCTCATCGACCCTACAGACCGGCTCTCGGACTGGATAAAGCGCTGGATGAGATACAGAAAAACAGCGGTATTCTCTACGACTCTCAGGTAGTTAATGCTTGTTTAAAGATATTTAAGAATGGCGAGTTTGACTTCGGCGATACCGAAGGATTTTACCATAATTTTTGTCCCGAAATTGCCATTTAAGCTGCACTCATAAATAATCCAATTTGGATATAAGGGCGATATTCTGTGCGTGAATCCCCTTCAGCAAAGGGATAACTTTTACGAGACTTAATCCGGCCTCCTCCAGCAGCGATTTGAGTTCATTCCGCGAAATCATCTTAATATTTGCCTGGCTTTTTTTTAAGATCTTTCGAATTTTTCTTTGAAGCTGGTGGAGGAAATTTGTCTGATAATAAGAGATAACAATCCAGTTTTGAGATACCCTTGCGAATTCTCTGAGGATAAATTTCCGTTCTTCAGGTTCGTGAATATGGTGAAAAAAACGCATGGAAAGGAGGACATCAAAGGAATTTGATCTGAAAGGAAGGTTCTTTTTAGCATCAGAGGCAATGCCGAGGACAATCGGGTCGCGCTTTAATCTTTCAACGGCCCTCCTGACCATCTGATAGGAATAATCGCTGCTGACAAGGGTAAAACCTCTTTCACGAAAAAACTTTGAAAATCTCCCGTACCCGCAGGGAATATCCAGTGCCAACCCGGTTGATTTATTGATCTTTTTGAATAATTTAATCAGGATGTGATTTTCTCTTGCATGGACAAGCCTCTGGTCAATCCTTTGATATCTTTTCTT
>DAOVDI010000101.1 GCA_030669585.1 Acidobacteriota bacterium | reverse complement strand
CCGGTGCCGGAAGGTTAAGAGGAGGGGTTAGCCCTCGGGCGAAGCTCTGAATTGAAGCCCCGGTAAACGGCGGCCGTAACTATAACGGTCCTAAGGTAGCGAAATTCCTTGTCGGGTAAGTTCCGACCCGCACGAAAGGCGCAACGACTTGGGCACTGTCTCGAAGAGAGGCACGGCGAAATTGTAGTACCGGTGAAGATGCCGGTTACCTGCCGCTGGACGGAAAGACCCCGGCACCTTAACTGCAACTTAGCATTGGATTTTGGTATATTATGTGCAGGATAGGTGGGAGACTTTGAAGCTGCGACGTCAGTCGTGGTGGAGTCATCGGTGAGATACCACTCTTGATATATTGGAGTTCTAACCTACATCCGTAATCCGGTTGAGGAACAGTGCTAAGCGGGTAGTTTGACTGGGGCGGTCGCCTCCAAAAGAGTAACGGAGGCGCCCTAAGGTTCCCTCAGGCTGTTTGGAAATCAGTCGTAGAGTGCAAAGGCATAAGGGAGCTTGACTGTGAGACATACAGGTCGAACAGGTAGGAAACTAGGGCTTAGTGATCCGGCGGTCCCGCATGGAAGGGCCGTCGCTCAACGGATAAAAGGTACGCCGGGGATAACAGGCTAATAGGGCCCAAGAGCTCATATCGACGGCCCTGTTTGGCACCTCGATGTCGGCTCATCACATCCTGGGGCTGTAGCAGGTCCCAAGGGTTGGGCTGTTCGCCCATTAAAGTGGTACGTGAGCTGGGTTTAGAACGTCGCGAGACAGTTCGGTCCCTATCCACGGTAGGCGTAGGAAATTTGAGAGGGCCTGTTCTTAGTACGAAAGGACCAGAATGGACAAACCTCTAGTGTACCAGTTGTCCCGCCAGGGGCATCGCTGGGTAGCCACGTTTGGTTGAGATAACCGCTGAAAGCATATAAGCGGGAAACTCGCCTCAAGATAAAATTTCCCTTCTCCTTCGGGAGACTAAAGGTCCCTTGTAGACCACGAGGTTGATAGGCTGGGTGTGTAAGTCCGGTAACGGATTTAGCTAACCAGTACTAATAGACCGTGAGGCTTAGTCATTATATATTCAGATCAGAAGACACTGTCCGCTGTAATCAGTTTAATGCAATTATAATAAGTAATGAAAATTGAATTGTTTGGATCAATAATCCCGGCAACCATAACGAAGAGGATACACCCGTTCCCATTCCGAACACGGAAGTTAAGCTCTTCAGTGCCGATGGTACTGCTCCGGGGGCGGAGTGGGAGAGTAGGTCGTTGCCGGGTTTTTTCTTTAGATCAATTTTATAGGGTTTAGAGTTTTCCATGCCCTTGAACGAGCTTTCATGCCTACTATGTTTATCCTGGTCTGGAAGAGCAAAGGTTAGTGGAGAATTTCTGGGAAAGGACATGGACTGATCACTTTGAGTGAAAGGTCCTCAGGAGTAAAAGATGAACATTTATGTAGGCAATTTGTCATGGGAAATGAGTGAAGACGATTTACGCACTTCATTCAGCGAATTTGGTGAGGTTTCAACTGTTTCCATCATCAAAGACAAATTCAGCGGAAGATCCCGCGGATTCGGTTTTGTCGAGATGTCCAACAAAGAAGAGGCAGAATCTGCTATCAGCGGTTTGAACGGCAAAGATATGAAAGGCCGTGATCTTCGTGTCAACGAGGCTCGCGCTCGCACAGAGAACCGCCGGGATGGCGGTGGCGGCGGCTTCGGCGGACGGCGTTACTGATATAATTCCAACAGATTAAAATCTGGTTTTTAAAAACGGAAAAATCAACCGGGGAGTGGTCTGCCTTTTCAAGGAATTACTCACATGAAAATTGGGAACAGCAAAGTTAAGATTTTCCAGACTCTTGCAGCATTTACTTTTGTTTTTTTTTCGATCGCCGCCGGACATCTTTTTATGGTGATCATCAATCATGTGGACGAAAATATCTCCCAAGACCTGTATGCAAAGCCCACGGTTCAGGCAAGATGGTTCGGTGACCAGCCCATAGACGAAGAGCTGGCCTATCTGCAAAAAGAAGCGGAAAATCAGAATAACTCTCGGGAAGCGGCTGTCTATCAAAAAGCTCTGGAAGAGTTTAAGGAAAAAGGAAGCATCACATTTTATATGCTTCCTGTGTCACGGTTTCTACTGGCCGTAATAGGGGCTATGATCCTGGCCGCTCTGATCCTGCTGGTCCTGTCAAAACACGCAAAAAGCGACGTCACCCAGACGATTATTGGTATATTTGTCGGCCTGCTGCTCTGGACCGGAGGTGTTGAGTATGGGTTGATGACTGCCTCTCGAACGCTTGGGCTGGCAAAATCTCTGAAGATCTTTCAAGGAAATCTGATCGGGGGTTACGGCGAGTACATCCTTCTCAAGTTCTCCTGGGGTTTTCTGCTGGTAGTAATTTTTTATATCCTATTTCAAGAAAGTGTGCGCTGTAATTTCTTTCTCTTTTTCAGGCGCAATTTTCATCTGATGAAAGGACCGATCGCTTCCGGGCGAATAGACAATTATGCTCCACGCACAGCGTTTCTTTATGCCTCGGTCATGTGGTTTTTCTACGTACTGCTGCTCCTTGCGTATGACGGACGTATTTTTGGAGTGTACAGCTGGTTCACCTATACGGTCTTTTTCCTGTCTTTTGCGTTTACAGGTTATCTTGTGCTGAGGCTGGTGACTCAACCGTCTATGGGAAAAGCCCTTCGATATTCCATCCCTGCGACTATGGTGCTGTGGAACGATGTCGAGATCATGGCAAAATGGCATTTTTTCAAGGAACCATGGCTGATTTTAAAACCTCTCAATGCCGTTATCTTTATTGGCGGGCTTATTCTTGGAACCATCCTTGTTGTGAGATGGATTCGCAGAAACCAATCGAAGTCTGTTGAAGTCTATTGAAGTCTATAGAAGTCTGTTGAAGTCTATTGGAGTCTGTTGAAGTCTGTAGAAGTCTATCGAAGTCTATAGACGTCGTCGGGGTCGAAGAAAGCCAATGGCGGCTAACACCTGCGAGAAAAGCAAGAAACGGTTAACGCGGGAAAAGATAGAAAGAGAGGGTTCAAGGATTCAAGGGGTCGAGGATTCGAGTGAAAAGAAAAGAGATATGAGTTTATTGGGTTCGTTGAGCTGGTTCGTCTCGATTTTGTCTGGTTATCTCGTACTCTCGTCATTCCCGTGAAAACGGGAATCCAGAATAAGAAAATAGTCCAAAGCTTAAAGCAGCTTAGCCCAAAGTCATTTAATTTACGTGATTCCCGTTCCCCGATCGGAGTCGGGGACAGGGTTCACGGGAATCCAGCTCTTTGGGTTCGTTGGGTTTATTGAGTTTATTGAGTTAAATCCAATTAAAATAACCCAAAGAACTCAACGAACTCAAAGAACTCAACAAACTCTTCTTTACTTTTATGGACCTCAATAGACTTCTATGGACTTCGATAGACCTCAATAGACTTCTTATATGTAAAATGTGTTTACATAAATTAACTTGATAATGTTTCTTTTTCCAGGTTTATCAGGTCAGAGGGGGGAAAACTGAAAAAATCACTATTTGGTACGTATATTGCTGTTATTTTATTAAGATAGAATTTGCGGGCAAAAAAACAGACGTTGTCCCAGTTCTGTAAGCATTATGGTTGGAGGAAAAAAAATGAAAAAGATCCATATGATCACTTTGTTGACTGTTCTGGCCATGATCATCTTTTATGGATATTCTCAGGAATCCATTGATCCGCAGCAGTCAATAGTTGTCAATGTAGAAGTGCCGGTGCGCGTGTTCAAGGCCGGATCTTTTATTAACAATCTGACCATCAAGGATTTTAAACTTTACGAGAACAATGAGCTTCAAAAGATCGAAGCAGTATACCTTGTGAAAAAGAGAGCCATTGAGCGCAGCGAGGAAAACAGAAGGTTCTCGCCCGAAACGAGCCGGAATTTCTATTTCTTTTTTGAGATTATGAACTATACTCCGAAACTAGGAAGGGCCGTTGAGTACTTTGTCGACAATATTCTTTTTCCAGGGGATGATCTGACAATAGTCACTCCGATGAAGACCTATCAACTGAGGAGCAAAGCCCTTGAGGTTAAATCGCGTGATGAGATCGTCAATCAGTTAAAAGGTCTTCTGAGAAAGGATGCCTTGATCGGAAGTTCCGAGTACAGGCATGTTATTTTTGAGATGGAAAATATTGTAAAATCCTTGACCGCTGAAGTTGAACAGGGGGAACTGCAAAGAGTTCAGATGGATGGCCAGGGATTGACGGAAGACCCGAACAGATTTTCTATTGGAGAGAGGCTTCTTAAGTATTATGACTTACAGCGCCAGCTTGAAAAGTTGAGACGGCTCGAACAGGACACACTCCTTGATTTCGCGGATTTTCTCAAGGACAAAGAAGGGCAGAAATACGTATATTTATTTTATCAGAGGGAATTTATTCCGAAAATCGAGATTAAGACCTTACAGTATTTTGAGAGCCAGTACCAGGAAAGGCCCAACATTATGGCAACAATGTCTGACATCTTCAATTTCTATCGCCGGGACATCAGCTTTGATGTTGACCTTGTTAAAAAACGTTATGCGGATTCATCCATTGCTGTCCATTTTTTATTTATTTCCAGCCCAAAGGAACAAAAATATGGTGTAAGATACCAGGAACAATCTGAAGATATTTTTTCAGCGTTCCAGGAAATGGCCCGGGCAACGGGCGGGTATGTTGAAAGCTCTGCCAATCCCGAACATCTATTCACCAGGGCAGCGGCATCATCAGAGAATTATTACCTTCTTTATTACACACCCAAAAAGTATAATCCGGACGGCAAGTTCAAGGATATACGGGTCAAAGTTAAGAACAAAAGCTTTCGTGTGACGCACAGGCTGGGCTATTTCGCCAATTGAACATCCGCCCAGAACGAATACTTCTTGGGGCTTCTCTTCCTCATCGATGACATAGTACCCGAACTGGCTCTGCCATCGCTTCTTGTCGATTTAAGATCGCCGGCTTTGGTGGCAGTTGTCCTTATGGTCTGGTCTCCCATCTGTTTCATTCTCGCTTCTTTCATCGCTTTTGTCATGCCGCCCCATTCAAAGCCGATCTTAATTGTTTTTCCGGGCTCTGTTCCTATCCCTGTAGCCAGTTCTGTTCTTTTCTCGAGAGGAATGGCGAATTCATAAACGACTGTATCTTGCCCTTTTGCAAATCTGAATAAAGCTCTTTTGACCTCGACACTTTCTTCAGCCGGGGAAGAAGACTTTTTCTTTTTATTGATGATCGTATAGTTCTGGATGTAATAATAAGGAGTATTTTTGATCTGGCTTTTTCTTTCTTCAGGAAGCGGCCCCTGCTGCTGTTCAATTAAAGCTATGAACTGCTCGGCAGAAATACGTTTATTTGAGAAAATAATACCGCTGTCTTTTTTCTTTTTTCCTTCGGTATCGAAATAGATCGTCATACCCGTGGCGCTTATCGAGGTTAGATACTTTGGATCTTTCAAGATAAAAAGAACATAAAGGTATCCGGAATCATTTCTGAATGCATAATCAACTTTTACTTTTTTCTCAAAACTCAAAGTATGTTCTGCCCAATCTTCGGTGGAACCATCAATATTAACAGGCACACCGGTCCAAATACTGTTAATTACCTTGCTTTTTGCTGATGCCGTAAAAGCGATGCTCAGCATCAAAACCAAAATAAAGAAAATTTTGTAATGTGCATTTTTTTTCATCACATCTCCTTTCTTTTATCTATTTTTTTTCGAGCTCCTCGACCATCTTTTTGATGTCAGACTGACCGGAATTCATGTTCAGGGATGCTTTTAGCGCGCTCAAAGCCTTTTCCTTTTCTCCTGTTTTGTAGTAGCAGAAACCCAGAGAATTGAGAAGCCTGATATCGCTGTTATAAACCTTATTTCCTTCATTAAAGTTTTTTATGGCTTCAGAGTAGTTCTCCATTCCCATGTAAGCTTTTCCCTTTAACAAATAATAATCGAATTTAAACTTTTCATCATTTATCAGGTTTTCGGTCAACTTCAGGATCTTCTCATTTTTATTGATCTTGAACAAAAAATGAGCATATTCAATTAGTCCCTTTTTGTAATCGGGATCGATCCCATAAGCTTTTTCATAACTGGCTTCAGCATTTTCAAATTCTTTTACGTTTTCATACTGATGAGCCATCATGTAGAAATACATGTAACTCTTGGACAGCGAAAAAGCCTTTGAGTGCGTTATAGGATGGGCGATGGCTTGCTGCGTCGAAATAATGAAATTACCAGTTGTCTCATCAACTGTCACACCTTTTTCATCTAAAAGGCTTAATGTCATCAAATAATAATCCGGAGGCAGTTCTCCTCCTGAAATACTATCCGATACAGACATGATCTTCCTGAAGAAAAAGTTATTTAATCTCAGATCAAAAGATTTCTGCGCTGGATTTTCGGGCTTGAGACCTTTTATCGCGACTTTTACCTTTCCTGTTTCCCAGAGTCGTTGGCTCAGATTCGAAAGAATAAAAATGAATGAGATATCTTCTAACGCTGAAAAATTGTTTTTAGGATCAATAACCAATTTCTCATTCAAGATCTTAAAGGGGATATGCAGGTCTTGTCTGTAGGATTGTAACTTGTAGCCTACTATCGGGCTTAAAATACGGGGAGAGTCTGAGTCCTCAGGGATTGTAATTTCTCTTTCATATATGCCAAACTCCTTGCCTACAGAATTCTGGAGCAGGATGATCAGTTTGTATTTGCCGGCAATAACAGGCAGGGAACCCTCAAAAGCGAGTCCATTTCCTCTTATTTTATCTGTGTCTTCAGGAGGAAAATAAATGGGGAAATTTCTTGTATACTGGAAAATAATACGTTTTTCAACCCTCAGACTTACTGTAAGATTATAGTTGCAAAAATATTGATCTCTCGGCTCATAATAATCGATGGAAATTTTTTTAGGCGCGATAGAAAAATGCAGGAAGTTTATCCCCATGAGAGGATCCTTTATTAGAGACACCTGAGTGTTATTTTCGATATAATTTTCCATGTATTCCGTAGTGACCATTCCTTTATAATCGAGAAAATGGGTCGCGTAGCTTGGATTGATATTCTTTTTTCTCGATTGGATGATGTCGGCCATCATGATAGTATTTTGTGTAGAAGGTGAATAATTGTAGGGGATATCACCGGGAATAATGGATAAACAAACAAGGGCTAAAGTTGGAGCCATTTCTCTAATCTTTTGATACATCTCATAATATTGCTCCATGCCAAAACCCTTGGAATGAACCATCAATCTTCCAGGGCCGTCGTTAAGAGGATCGTACAGCTTGAATTCTCCTGTGCCGCCTCTTTGATAAAAAACTAATCCAAAGTGAGGAGGCAGTCCTTCCCCCTGTTTTCCATAATAATACCAGACTTCACATGGATAAATTCCAAGCGTGCCGTAAAACCTTTCTGTACTTACAGGTTCGCCGAGGATGATATAAAACATCCCCCTGTCCGTCTTCCATCCTGCCCGTACAGTGTCACGGCTTAAAACATCATTAGCGTGCTCAAAACGCTTGATATGCTCCTCCTTGAATTCATTTTGAGGAGTGCCTGGAGTCGGGTC
>DAOVDI010000113.1 GCA_030669585.1 Acidobacteriota bacterium | reverse complement strand
CTGCAAACGGGACGATGCGCCAAGAAATGATCAAGTACGACCCTGACCTGAATCCCATCCTGAAACTCCATTCGTTCGAAAGAAAAAGGGAGCGGGGCGTTTTTGAGCCTTATCCTATCGTGTACGTCTATGATGTGACACAAGACGACCATTTCATCTGGCTTCTGACTTCGACCTATGAGATTAATGTCATCGATCCGAACGGCAAAACTATCAGGCGAATTAAAAAAGACCACAAAGACATCAGAGTTACTAAGGCTGACAAAGAGCGCTACCTGAAAACACACTCTCAGAGTTTTCTCGAAAGGATCCGGTTCAAATTCCCGAAGTTTTACCCGGTTTGTTCCAGGCAGCGCGTCGATGAAAAAAACCGGATCTACATCAGAACTTACGAAAAGGATAGCAAAGGCGACCATCTCGTCGATGTGTTCGACCATGAGGGGCGTTATTTTTCACGCTTCTCAGTTCCCGCAAACGAGCGTATCTACGCCATTAAGAAAGACAAGGTCTACTGCACGTTAGAGGATGAAGACGGTGTTCCTCTGGTGAAGCGGTATGCGATCAAGTGGAAAGAGAAAATCGGATCAGAGCTGATCAATTGGTAGTCTGCATCTCCCCCCAATTCTATAGAATTATCTTTTAAGATATCTCTTAATCTCCTCATGAATCCCGGCCAACACAAATTCGACATGATCAGTTCTCCATCGAAATAGAATCCGCAGCTTTAATCCTTTCCTGATTTCCCAGAAGTTTTTCCTCAAATTTTTAAGTCCCAGGCCTACCGAAAGCTCCTGTTTCCCAGAAAGAATATCAATTAGGTCTATACATAATTCTTTCACTTCTTGTTTTTCCCCGGAAGAGAATGACTTAACAGATTTATCGAAAGAAGATTTAAATTCATATTTCATAAGGATTTGATATGCTTTATTGCAGCATCGGTAGTTTTATAGACTTTGCCTTTTTCAGCGACTAGCTTTTCAATCTTTTTCCATTCTTTTGCTGTATAAACCGGTTTCTCTATTATTTCACATGGAGACAGGATGACACCCCTGTCAGTTACTTTGAACATTACAGCCGCTCCAGGTTCCAGCTTGAGGATTTCCCTTATAGTCGAGGGAATTGTCACTTGGCCTTTGGACGTCATTTTTGCTGTTTCTGAGTAGTTCATACGTTCTCCTTGATTCCTTATATTCTTACATCCTTACTTTGATAATATAAATCTTATAGGGGAGCGTGTCAAGATTAAAATCTCAAGCAGAGTAAGAAAGCGAAGGGACATAGTCTATGTGGGTTTAGATCCGGCCAGAGGAGCGGAAAAGAAAAAAACCAGACCCTGTCTCGTGATTCAGAACGACGTAGGAAACAAATATTCGCCCCTGACCATTATTGCTGTGATCACCAGGAAGAAGTTTTAGTAATATTGGATTCGGCGCTGAGGGTGTTGAAAAAAGCTTTACATTGAACCTCTGTGTTTGTGACTATGATTTTCTTGACACATTAAAGTTGGAACTAGCACAGGGACGATTCTTCTCAAAGGAGTATGGTACAGATTCCCATGCGGCTGTGCTTAATGAAAAGGCTGCTAAGTTATTAGGATGGGAAGATCCGAATTCCTTTCCGGCGGTTACTATCAAAATGTTGAAAGTTATATATCTGTACGTCTAAACACCAAAAATATCTCTGATTCACTGCGGTATGAATAAAAACAGTTATTTAAAAAGAATTGATTCTCTTCTATACTATACTTTTTAAAATGGAGGTATTTATGTTCTTTCAAAACTTTCGTTATAGTTTGATTTTTTTATTTTTAGTTATTTTTATCTTTTCTTCCGCTCCCCCCGCATCAGCATGGGCTCAGGAGCATCCCAACCAGTTCCGCCAGCTGGAAGGGGAACTGCCTTCCCCGAATCATTACCGCACCGCATCCGGAGCGCCCGGGCCCGCATACTGGCAGCAGAAGGTGGATTATGAGATGGTGATTAAGCTGGATGATGCGCACCAGCGTCTTTACGGTACGGAAACCATTGTCTATCACAACAATTCCCCCGATCCCCTCGCCTATCTCTGGCTGCAGCTTGACCAGAACCGCCGCTCCCGGGATTCCATTTCCGCATTAACCTCGACGGGCCGGCTGTCCGAGACCATGAGCTTCCGGGCAATAAAGAGGCTCCACAACGATTTCGACGGCGGGTTCAAGATAGAGCATATCAGGGATCAAAACGGAAAGGATCTCCCCTACGCCGTAATCCATACCATGATGCGTGTCGACCTGCCTGAAACTCTGAAGTCCGGCGATTCCTTCACCTTCAATATCAAATGGTGGTACAACATCAACGACCGCTCCAAACAGGGAGGGCGGTCCGGTTTCTATTTTTATGAGAATGATGGGAACTATGTCTATACTATTGCCCAGTTCTTCCCGCGCCTTGCGGTTTACGACGAAGCGGTTGGCTGGCAGCACAAACAGTTCCTGGGAAGCGGGGAGTTCACCCTGCCCTTCGGTAATTACAGGGTCTCTATCACCATCCCCGCCGATCACATCGTCGGGGCCACAGGCGAGCTGAAAAACGCCGCTGAAGTGCTAAGCGCCGCCCAGCATGACAGACTGAAGCAGGCGCGCCGAGGCACCGACAGCCCCGTGCTCATCGTCACTCAGGAAGAGGCCGAAGCCAACGAAAAATCCCCGGCCGAATCCTCGAAAACCTGGATATTTGAGGCCGAGAACGTCCGGGATTTTGCTTTTGCCAGCTCCCGGAAATTCATCTGGGACGCCCTAGCTCTCAAGTTCGGCGAACGGACCGTCCTCAACATGTCATTCTATTCAAAGGAAGGCAATCCCCTGTGGGGAAAGTATTCTACCAGAGCGGTTGCCCACGCCGTCGAGGTCTACTCCCGGTTCACCTTCGACTACCCCTACCCCGCAGCCATCTCGGTGCTGTCGGGCAGAGGTGGCGGGATGGAGTATCCGATGATATCCTTTAACGGCGGCAAACCCGAAACTGACGGCACATACACCGAGGGCCTTAAGTACAGCTTGATCGGTGTCATCATTCATGAAGTAGGGCATAATTTTTTCCCCATGATCGTTAATTCCGACGAGAGGCAGTGGGGCTGGATGGACGAGGGCCTGAACACCTTTATGGAATACCTGGCCGAACAGGAATGGAGCCGCAAGTTTTCTGAAGGGAATGGGCCTGCTTATACGGTCATCGACTACATGAAGGGCGACAAATCCCGGATCGATCCGATCATGACCGGCGCCGATATTGACCGCAACCTGGGAGCCAACGCCTACGCCAAGACGGCGGCCGGGCTGAACATCCTACGGGAAACCATTCTGGGCCGGAAGCTCTTTGATTACGCTTTTAAGGAATATGCCCGAAGGTGGATGTTCAAGCATCCCAAGCCGGCGGATTTCTTCCGCACCATAGAGGACGCCTCTGGAATGGACCTGGACTGGTTCTGGCGGGGATGGTTTTTCGGCACCGATCACGTGGACCTGGCCATTGAGGACGTCAAGTGGTATAAGGCCAGTACCGGTGATCCGAAGCTGGATAAGGCCACCCGGTACGACAGGGAAAACCTGAAAAGGCGCCAGTACGTCAGCAATATCCGCAATGCAAAGGAAATCGCCGAGAGCGCGGTAGAGAAAAACAAGGCTCTGGAAGACTTCTACGACACGCACGATCCCAAAGAGGTTTATCCTCTGGACGAAAAAGAATACCGGGATTACCTCGCTTCACTCACGGAAGAGGAAAAGGCTCTGCTAAAATCCGGACACAACTACTACCAGATCGACCTGGCCAATACCGGAGGGATGGTTATGCCGGTAATCCTGAAGTTCACGTATGCGGATGGGTCCGAGTCGGTCGAACGCATCCCGGCCGAGATCTGGCGGCGGACAAACGACCGTGTATCTAAAGTGTTTGTGACGAAAAAAGAAATCTTAAACGTCCAACTGGATCCCTTCCTCGAGACTGCCGATATAGATGAGCGCAACAACCGGTGGAGTATCGAGGGCAACCCCGCATATTTCAAATTGAGAAAAGACAAGCGGAGCCAGCCCATGAACACCATGCAGCGGTCCAGGAAAAAATAACCGAACGCAGACATACCAACTCCTCCCAAAGCTCCGTTAAATATGGCAGTTTAGGAAAGAAGAGGCTTCTTGTTGACAGTATATATTTTTTCTATGTAGTATTGTTGATGCAATTTGAACAATAAATATAAGAAGTGAAAAATGAAAAAAAAGCTGTTTATAATCTCTTTAGCAGTATTGATTGTTTTGGGTACACTGGCGTTTTTGCCAAAGAGCAGAGCTGCGGGATTCGGAGTCGGCGATAAAGGCGGCGAGGTTGCATTTTATCAGGTGCAGATGTGCCTAGGCAATCAAAAACAATATAATATAACATTATATTCTGATGATGCCGAAGGGACCGATAGACTCACGATGCTTACTTTTAAAAACCGGGATGTGTTTGAGTTGGTGATTAAAATGCTGAAGGATTCGAGAGCGATAAAAGGGACCTGGAGTCAAGACGCCCAAGCACTAAATTTTGCTCACATCACCGTTGGAGAGTAATCAGCAGCACTAAAAACCTTAGGTAATCACTCCCTTAAAAGATCAGACTGGCGGGTATGGGTGGCCGGTCTGCTGGAAATTTTTTTCCCATTCCAGTGCGTCGTTGGCGTCTATTCCAACTATATATATCCCTGATCCGGATTGGCCCTCCACTTTCGATTCCCCGACCGCGATGAGCTTTCTGTCCGCCGTCACGGTCACTGCCCCGCCAAAACTGAAACCACCATCCTTCTCACCGCCGAAGTTCCATGACATGATCCTCCTTGGTTCAAGACTCCCGGGCTTTAACGGGATCGAGTTTTATTTTATTTGTCCGAAATTTTCCGGCACCAGGATCGATATTATTTCACCGGTTGCACATATTTTATCCTCTGCTGACAACGAAGCCTCAACTATCACTTTTTTCCCCTTGACCTCTCTGATCTTTCCCCTGATCTCCAGTTCAGGGCCCAGTGGTGTCGGTTTTTTATATTCCACCTTCAGGGAACCTGTAACAAAACGGGGAGCGTTGGATCCTTCCAGGGTTATATTGTTGGCTTTGGCATAAGCGAGAGTAGAAGATCCGGTACCATGACAATCGATCAGAGATGCGATCAGTCCGCCATAAACAAACCCGGGCAGTGCGGTATGATAAGGCCTTGGTGTAAACCTGGTCACAGTTTCATCTCCTTCCCAGTTGGTTTTTATCTGAAGCCCCTTTTCATTTAACCTTCCGCATCCGTAACAGTGGCTGAATCTTTCCTCATAATAGTCCTGTATTCCTTTAATACTCATTTAGTGCCTCCAATTTTCATAGACATCTCATTATAATTTAACTTAATAACAAGGACTAAATAATTAAAAATTTTGTCGTGACACATTCATCTATCGGTTTTAGTAGGATTTATCCAGATAAACTTACTATCTTTGCGCAAACCATTGCTGTAATACCTGACTCATCCCGTCTGGGATTAAACTCCACAATATCAGCTAAATGGAGGATGAAAATTTCAAATCCCCTGCATCGGTTAATATGGATTCTTGTTTCAGGTCAATTCCCGTTTCGCTCCATAGATTTGATGACTTTGAGTAAAGCGCTTCCCTTATCAATGGCGGCGCTAATGTAGCGCCCTTCATATACGAAGAATTATCATCAAAAGGGAATCCTATTATTACTGGTTTGTTTTTAGAAGAAGTCGGCATATTTATCATCATTTAGTAAAATTATAGCATATCTCCTGTACCGATATCAGGGGGACGGGTCAACTATTATTGATCTGAATTTTGAGAGGAGTTTCTCCAGAAGGGTTTTGGCAAATACCGGATTCCGTTCCCCTTGGATGAGGACCGCTTTGCGGCCTTTGGATTTGAACAGGAAAATGTTACCCACAGCGTTTTTTCCGGAAGTAATCTCTCCTTCAGTTTTTACGTCCTCAAGGTATTCCTCGAAGAGGGACTGGACGAGTTCCTCAATACCTGAAATCTTTGTTTTAAATAAGAGAATGATCGCCTTGGAGTTTGAAGGAAGGTAGCGGACCGAATAGGCCACTGTCCCGGTCTTGAATCCCCAGAAATCTCGTCCGAAGAGGATCGATTCCGCGGTGGCTGCCAGCTGGCCCTTGATGAATCGTCCGCTGTTGGGGGCCTGTTGGGATCTGGGGAAAAGGGACAGCAGTGGGGGGATGGCGGATTCGCCCTTTATCTTAGCCTCCACAAAGCCGGCAAAATCCTCCAATATGCCCGCCGGAGAATCGAAGGCCGTGATGTTGACATAGAAGGGGCCTTTGGCCAGGTTGATCTGGGCTGCCGTTACCCAGTTAATGCTGCTTATTTTTGGACTATTATTTTCCTGGCCGCTCCTCTTGACAGAGAAGATCCCGAACGCCTCCTCCGGTGTTTTCATCCTATAGACTTCCAGCGTGATCTCCCCCTCGCCGCCGTCCGAATAGCGGGCAAGCCACAGCTTCTCGAAGTTGTACTCGTGGAATATTTCGGCTCCCCCATTGATGTAGCCGAAGAGACCGCCTCCGATGTA
>DAOVDI010000161.1 GCA_030669585.1 Acidobacteriota bacterium | reverse complement strand
CACAAACCCGGATAATCTACAATTTTGCTGAAGCTTATAAAAAAAGCCATGAAACGAAATATCTGGATGAGGTGAAAAAAGGATGCCGCTTCCTTATTGACCGTTTCAAAGATCCGAAGAATGGCGGATATTTTTACAGCTGTGATATCAAAGGAAATATCATTGATTCCCACAAAGACAGCTACGGCCACGCCTTTGTGATCTTCGGCCTGTCTCATGCCGCAAAAACTGCAAAAAACTCAGAGTTAAAAGAAGAAGCGCTTAAAACCTGGGAGTTCATGAAAAAGGTTCTCAGGGATGAGTACGGAGGACTATATACTAAGCTGTCCTGTGATTTTGAGGTTTTAGAAAAAATGAAATCTCAAAATCCTATAATGCACTTATTTGAGGCGCTGCTAGCGCTGTCTGAGCTGGAGGGGATGGATCATATTTTGGAGGAAGCTGCTGATGTCGCAGATTTTATCCTGGACAGACTTGTCCGCCACAAAGATCACAATCTCCCCGAATATTATGACAAAGATTGGAATGAGCTTCCGGAAGAGCAGGGGGGAAACCTGGATGTGGGGCATGCCTTTGAATGGGCCTATCTTCTTTCATATGCGGTTGAGCGCGGTCTTCCTGAATCCTATTTCTGGCATGCAGAGAAACTTTTAGCCAATGGACTGGCCATGGGATTTGATCCCAAAGAAGGAGGGATCTTCTCGCCTGCTTCGCCGGATGGAAATTCAGTTCAAAAGATCAAAGGCTGGTGGGAACAGTGTGAAGCTGTGCGGACCATGATACATTTTGCTGTTGTGAGAGATAAAGACAGTCTTTGGGATCCGCTAAAAAAGACCATAGACTTTATTCAGAGTTCGATGATCGATCATGAAAACAAAGGGTGGTACACTTTTCTTACAGAAGGAGTGGATCACATGAACCAGGAAAAACTCATGCCTGGAAAGGTTTACTATCATACAATTGGCATGTGTTTGGAGGTTTTTCGCCATTTCCCCCTTTTTGCTTTTGTGTAATTAAGCTATACTATTGTGCATGAAACGAATAGCAATATTAACGCGCGATTGTGCTGGTATTAACACAGCGATCAGGGCCGTGGTCCGCACAGCATACCATTACGGCATCGACGTGCTGGGTGTTGTCAAAGGGTATGAGGGACTTATCAGTGGTGATTTTATTCCCCTGGACAGACGGTCTGTTTCCGGGATCCTCAATCTTGGAGGAAGTATTTTAAAGACAGCCCGGTCAAAGAGATTCAAGGACAAAGAGTTTCAAAAGCTCGCTGTCCGGAATATCAGGGAAAACAGCATCGACGGCCTTATTGTGATCGGAGGAAACGGGTCTCTGACTGGCGCCCATATTCTGGTTGAGGACTACGGCATCCCGACCATTGGAGTGCCGGCAACCATTGATAATGATATCAATGGAGTGGACCTTACTATCGGGGCGGACACTGCCGTCAATGTAGCGCTGGACGCAATTGACAAGATACGTGACACTGCGCTGAGCCTGGAGCGAGTTTTTGTGGTGGAAGTAATGGGCAGGGACAGCGGCTACATCGCCCTTCAGGTTGCTCTGGCCGGAGGCTGCGAGGAAGTCCTGCTTCCTGAGCGGGAGCATGATATCGTTAAGATGAGCGAGGAGATCAAGGCCGGAAATGCCATGGGCAAGGTGAGCTGGATCGTCATTGTGGCTGAGGGAAAAGCCAGGGCCAGTGTGATCGCGGAAACCATCACCGAAATCACAGGGCTTGAAACCCGCGTGGCCGTGCTCGGGCACATCCAGAGGGGAGGAAGACCCACTGCTCTGGACCGCATTCTGGCTTCCAGGCTTGGAAGTTATGCTGTCGATCTTTTTAAGGATAGAAAAACAGGCTTATGTGTGCATCTTGAGAATGACCGTGAAGCCGCATTTCCTCTCAGCAAGGCGATCGAACCGAAAAAGGTTGATATTGAAGCCCAATACAGGCTGATTAAATTATTAACATGACAAAATCGAGGAAATTGAAAATTGGGATCGACAATTATGGTCTTTATCCGCTCGGTCTCAACTTATTGGAAACCATGCAGTGGGCGCAAAATAATGGAGCAAAGGGTGTTCAGTTTTCCGGGCTGATGCTGGGAAAAGGCGAAACAGTAAGCGCCGCTGATCTCAGGGACATAAAAAAGTTTGCTGTCGACAATTCCATGTACGTGGAATGGGGTGGCGGCCAGCATGTTCCGTATGATACTGCGACCTGGGAGAAAAAAGATATCTTAGCGGTCAATAAAAAGGCTGCCGAAGAGGCCGAGATTCTGGGAACGCGGATCGTTCGCTCCTGTTCCGGAGGTCTTTTCCGATGGGATCCGAAAAGCCCAAAAATAGAGATTCTTCTCCAGGAGATGGCCCGGTCGCTGCGGGAACAGCGTCAGATGCTGCGTGACCACAATATTATTCTGGCGATTGAGACGCATTTTGAATTTACTACTTTTGAACTGCTCAAGGTTTTTGAATACTGCGAAGCCGAGCCCGAGGATTATCTTGGAATCTGTCTCGATACCATGAACCTTATTGTCATGTTGGAAGACCCTCTTTTAGCAGCAGAAAGGATTCTTCCCTGGGTGGTGAGCACTCACATTAAGGACGGCGGATTATTTCTTGAGAGCGAAGGGTTCCGGGTCTTTCCTGTTGAACTGGGACAGGGGGTAGTGGACCTTCAAAGGATCATTCAGCTCCTTTCCAAGCATGACCGCGATATCAATCTGTCGGTCGAGGACCATGGCGGTGATTTTCTAATCCCTGTCTTTGATCCTGTTTTTCTGTCAAAATTTCCAGACCTGACTGTACTGGAATTGTCCAGGCTGGTTAATACAGCAAAAAAAGCGGAAACATCTGGGCTTCCCCCGGCTGTCAAAAGGGAAAATTGGTATCAAGTCTGCGAGCAGAGAATAAGAAATGACCTGCATAATCTAGAAAATATTATGGGCTGAGATATGCTTCAGGTAGGTGATCTTTTTTATTACATCGGTGACAATAAAATGATTTAAGGTATCTATTGGTGTTTTATGACGTTAATTCTGTTTTAGCTCATCTGTCGT
>DAOVDI010000029.1 GCA_030669585.1 Acidobacteriota bacterium | reverse complement strand
CGTACGTTTTATCGCTCATCTCAGACTCAGGCCGCCCAACTATTAATATAAAGACTGCAGTATTTGATACAAATCTCCCAAAACAAACGTTGTATTTTGAGTGGTTCCACCGAATATCCTCTAAAAACTGCAATTTTATCTTAAAATTATCCTTACTAGATTGCAAGCCGTATAAACAAAGATGCCAATATCCTTTTTTAACTTTAACCGGGTCATAGAGTACATAAATAGACGTCCACCTTAGTGGGTACTTGGAAGAAAACAGAGCTCTTTATATAGACACAACTAAACTTGTTAGAGTTTAGTTATAAATTGCCAAAACAGAGGCGGCTTTCGACCAGTCTCTGCTCAAGCTTGAGGTATCGCGCTTTTGCCCTTCGATCATAGTAACAGCCTTTCGTGCGTAGTCGCGCATATGCAGTAGCCGCACTTTCGGATCACGTCTGGGCATATTGCACCTCCGATTCCCGCAGTACTTCATCGCGAAAATACTTACTCAGGCTCTTGGGAGTATTGAGATCCACTTTCCGGTTGCCCAGAAGGTGCGAAAGCTCCTGCTCCATATCGTACAACTCGAAGAACCCCACCCGCGCCCGCGTCTCGAATTCCACCAGCACATCCACGTCGCTATCGGGCCCAAAATCATCCCGCAGCACTGACCCGAAAAAGGCCAACCGGCGGATATGATTTCTACGGCAGAAATCGGCAATCTTCTCTTTAGGTATGTTTAGTTTCGCATTCATGATTCCACTCCATCAAACATTCATGTAGAAGTCAAGCTCGCGGGAGAGGAAGCCCTTCAGGTCCTGAGTGATGAACTTCTCGATTACATCCCGCTTGTAGTTCATGATGCGATAGATGCCGAACCAGGTCTGCGCAGTCGAATTGGAAAAGCTCGCGTAAAAGCTGCTTAAATTTGTCTTGATGTGTCGTCATGGTTTCATCCCATCAGTATTGGACAGCTAACGGTTTGCGGCTAACCTGCCAAAACAGCAGGCGAAAAAGTTATTAAATTGCACAAGCTTGAACCAAAAACCACTTAAAAAACCAAAAAATTATCCGCTGTTTTGGTCAGGTTGAGCCGTTGGTTAGGTGATTTTAGATATTTATTTGCTTGTAATCTACAGGCAAATTGAACTCATTTTGAAGAAAAGAGAGATATGTCTTTTCCTCATTCTTCAAAGGATGTTCTCCCACAATAATAATCTTGCTCGCGTGCCTTTTCCCTGGCCAAAATGCATATTCGAGCAATTGCCCAAATGCTTGCCTAACGCAGGCTTTTGCAGAACTTGCAACTTTTACTTCGTAAAAATAAAATTCGTTATTTATTTTTAGCACAATATCTATTTTGTTACCTAAAAAGTAATTTTCAACTCTGACATTATTCTCACCAAACTTTTCGGAAAGCTCCTTTGCCAATGCAATCTGCAAAAGTGAATGACGTACATCTATATTAATTTCTTTTTCTTTTGTGCTATATGTCTTGTTCATAATTAATTTTTTATTGTTTGGGCTAAAAACGAATGAATCTTCATGGTTTATTATTTTTGTAGCATGAGTATCATCGCTTTCTACAGCAATATATATCTCAAGTAAATCATCAAAGGTTCTTAATATTTCATCATAATTTATTTGTTCTCTATTTCCAATTTTTCCTATAAAAATAAAAATTGGGGGTGATATTAATTCTGGACTAATGTTTGTGACTCGACTAATTTCACCACGATTTTGTTTCCAAAACCACATTTTATATTTTTTAAAAAATTCAGGTTTTTCTTCTATAAGGCAATTCAACTTTAATATTTTAGGATAAAGGATACTCACATCTGGTAACGTTTGACTTGGCTCCAAAGAGAATGCTATTCCATATCTAAGACCTTCTTCCTCGATACCTATATTGAATTGCAGTTCTTTACGCCCACCATAATGAAAAGCCCAGCCATCGTCAGAGATTGTATTATTCCTAAATATTTTACTTCCAGGATTCTTGCTTAATCCCTTGATTTCCTTTCTTATAAATTGCAGTTTCCCGATTTGGAAGCCAGTAGATAAGATATTCAATTGTTCTGCAACTTCTCGTATTGTTGTCATAGTTCCTCTTAATACTTTTAACACCTAACATATATTATACAGCCATTTATTTTGTGATTATACGGCATTTGGCGCAGCCTATTGCGTTATCCTGTTCGAATGAAGTACTGCGCAACCAATTGAATCTATTCGCTTTTGCCGAAAACATTGTACTTTTACTGAAACGAATACATAGCGATTAATGCAGCCTAACCAGATATTATCAATACAACCGTTCAAAATCAATCTTACTTATTGAAATCATTAGAAAGCTTCACCGTCATATTAATAGACAACCTCAGTTGAAAAATCAGGAACAAAATGGACAAGATCTATCAACCGAAAAAACATAGGCGGCTTTCGACCATCCGCTGATTATGCTTTGGCTTTTTTTTCTTTATACCGGACACGGTCGAACAAGCTGTAAACTATCGGAATTATAAACAGCGTCAGAAAAGTCGTCGCTACCAGACCGCCCACAACCGCGATTGCCATGGGAGCTCTCATCTCTGATCCTGCAGAAGTGCTCAATGCCATGGGCAGCATTCCGAGGATGGTGGTGCAAGCTGTTATCAATACCGGGCGCAGTCTGACCGTGCTGGCCTGGACAATAGCCTCCTTTTTATCCACTCCCTTCCGTTTCAACTGATTGATGTAGTCGACCATGACAATTCCGTTATTGACGGCAATTCCCCCCAGCATGACAAATCCAATGAGTACAGGCAGGCTGATCGGTTTTCCGGATATTACAAGTGCCAGAACCACCCCGATCAGCGCTAACGGAATTGTAAACATAATAATAAGGGGATGTTTCAGTGATTCAAACTGAGACGCCATGATCATGTAGACCAGAAGGATCGCCAGAAGAAACGCCCCGGCCATGACGATAAAGGCTTCCTGCATATCTTCGTACTGTCCCCCGAATTCAAGAAAGTATCCTGTGGGCAGGCCCCGCTCTATCCCAGAGATCTGTTTCTTAATATCTTTTACAACGCTGCCCAGGTCCCTCCCGGCAATATTGGCTGCAACAGAGATCACCCTCGCCTGGTTCTCGCGAGTGATCCGGATCGGGCCCACACCCTGAGTGATGGTTGCGATTTGATCAAGGTGCACCATTTTATTGGCAGGAGTCATGATGGGAATATTTAGTATATCATCGATATCGTCTCTAAATCTCTTTTTAAACCTCACGCGGACATCGACTTCTTCGTCACCTTCCCTGTACCGGGTCGCGACTCGTCCCAGGGACGATGTTTGGATCGTACTTGCCACCTGGCTGACCATAAGTCCCATCCGGGACGCTTCTTCACGGTTGACCTTGATGTGATATTCCGGCTTTCCTTCAGAAAGAGTATGGGTGACATCACGTAATCCTTCTACATCACGGATCCTTTCCACAACATTGTCTGCAATATCTTTGAGCTTCCAGATATCTCTGCCGAAGATCTTTATATCGACAGGAGCAATAGAGCCTCCCATCATCATCTGACTCATATCCAGGGATTCAAACTTCACATCCTTCATTTTGGGAAGCTTGCTGCGGATCTCTTCCAGGATCTCGGCATCTCTCCTTGACCTCTCGCTCTGTTCGGTCAACCCAACCCAGATGATTGCCTCATGGCTTCCTGTGGTTGAAAAACCACCCGCCAGATCAGCCGGATTGTCCTCTCCCTGAGACCCAACCTGGGAAGAGACTGTCAAGACCTCAGGCACCTCGCTCAAAATATCCTCCGCGATCCTGACAATACGGTCCGTCTCATCAAGAGTGCTTCCAACCGGCAGTTTTACCGAAAAAAGAATCATATCCTGGTCCATAGCCGGCATAAATTCCGTTCCCAGAAAAGGAAACACAGCAAAGGAGAGGAGAAAAAGTCCAAGGGCAGCAGAGAGGACCAGTCCCCTGCGTTTTAGAGCGCCAAGCAGCCATTTTTTATAAAGATTCCTGGCCCATTCAAACTGCTCTTTTTTCTCCGGAACAGGATAATCTTTCTTTTTGTGGTTCGCCTTGAACAAAACCGATGCCACCATGGGAACAATCGTCAGGGCAACAAATAAAGATGCCAGAAGAGAAAAGGCAATAGAAAGGGCCAAAGCACGCGTCATCTTGCCGGTTATACCTGTTGCGAAAATCATGGGAAAGAAAACAGCAATAGTCGTCAAGGTTGAAGCAGTTATGGCCATTCCTACCTCGGACGCCCCCTTTTTGGCAGCGGTTTTTCGATCCTTCCCCTCTTCCATATGACGGAACATGTTCTCAATTACAACAACCGCATTATCCACAAGCATGCCCACCCCCAGGGCAAGGCCTCCAAGAGTTAAAAGGTTGATGGTATAGCCCGCTGCATAAAGAGCAATAAACGTAGTAATAATGGACAGCGGGATAGCCAGTGCTATCGTGAGCGTTGGTCTCCAGTTGCGGAGGAAGAGAAGGATAAAGAGAATAGCCAGGATCCCTCCGATCAAAGCATTGGATCCTGTGCGGCGTGTGACCCGCTGGATCATGTCTGACTGATCCATCCATGGGAAAAATTTGAGGCTGGCAGGAAGGGAAGGCTTGATCTTCTCAAGCTCTTTGTTGACGGCTTCAGCCGTAATGACTGTATTCGCCCCCGACCTTTTATTGATTATGTAAATGACACCTTGCTTCTTCTGGATACGGGAACGAAAACGCCCTTCTTTCAATCCATCGATCACCTCGGCCACTTCCCTCAAGTATATGGGCTGCCCGGCCTGTGTCGTCCCAATGACCGTATTGCTGATGTCTTCAATATTCTGAAACTCGCCGATGGTTCTTACCAGGAATTCGGAATGCCTTTGCTCTACATAGCCTGCAGGCAGATTCAGGTTTTCCATGCGAAGGGCCATCAAAATCCTGTCCATGGTCATGTTGAGAGATTCAAGGGCTGTTCTGTCCACTTCCACGCGGACTTCTCTGTTATCTGTTGAAAAGAACTGGACCGAAGCGACGCCATCAATGCGTTCCAACCTGGGAGCCACCTCGTCTTCAACAAGCTTTTTCAGTTCAACGGTAGGCATATTGGCTGTAATGCCTCCGAAAATGATGGGGAACTGCGAGAGGTTGAATTTTACGACCAGTGGATCAGACGCCTCATCCGGCAAATAACTTTTATACAGTCCGAGCTGATCCCGAATATCCTGCGCAGCAAAATCCAGATTTGTCCCCCATTCAAACTCGACCATGATGACCGATGCTCCCTCTGAAGATATGGAATTAACCTTCTTCACGCGGTTCACGGAATTGATGACCTGCTCCAGCGGCCTGGTAATTGTGTTCTCAATATCTTCGGATGAAGCTCCGCTGTAAGTTGTGATCACGGACACAGTGGGAAATTCCAGATCCGGGAAAAAATCCAGGCCCAACCGGGTGAAAGCCAGTCCTCCAAGGACAACAAGGATCATGGCCAACATGGCTGTTGTAACCCTTCTGTTAACGGAAAATTCAGGGATCTTCATTGGCTGACCTCTTCTTTAACTTCGATCTCCGCCCCATCTTCCAGTCCGTAATTACCCTCGATAATGACCAGATCTCCTTCTTTCAAACCGCTGACAATCTCGATCAGAAAGGCATTTTGAAGTCCTTTAATGACTTCCCGTTTGATCGCACGGCCGTTTTCCGCAAGGAGAACATACCTGTCTTCAAGAAGAGCCTTCTGGGGAACGGTCAGAACATTTTCCCGGCTGCTGACCTCAATGTCCACCTCTCCGAATATATTGGGACGTAGAAGCATATCAGGATTATCCGCATTGATCTCTACTCTGAATTTTCTTGTTATGGAATCTGCTGTCATGTTGACAACAGCTACCTTCCCCGGGAACCTCTTTTCAGGAAAAGCGCTGATTTTAAGGTAAGCAGCCTGACCATTTTTTATTCGGACGACATCCTTAAGGGGAACATCCACATAGACTTTAACGCGGGAAAAATCCATAAGCGTCACTACGCCGCTTTTAGACCCATATCCAGCCATCATCGGATTGATAACATCTCCGATCTCCACATTCTTTGATGCGATCACTCCACTGAAAGGCGCTTTCATGATAGACACATCCAGTTGATACCTGGCCAGATTTAATACTGCCGCGGCCTGCTGATGCTGGGCATCTGCTGCCTCAAATGCCAGTTTGACCTTCTCAAACTGCTGCTCGGAAACTGCATTTTCCTGACTGAGACGATCCATTCGATCCATATTCCTTTTGGCATCCTTATAATTTGCTTCAGCCACAGCCTGCCCGGCTTTTGCCTGGTCCAATTGCAGGCGAACAGCGCGCGTATCAAGCTCAGCCAGGAGCTGACCCTTCTGCACACGGTCGCCTTCTTTGACATAGATCTGCGATACCTTCCCGCCAACCTCAGGGGTGACATCCGCTTTATTAATTGCCTCGATAAGGCCTGTATAAATAAACTTTTCTGAAATACTCTGCTTCCGGACTTTATACACTTTAACAGGAGCAGCTCCAAAACTTTCTTCTTTCGTCTCCTCCTGCTGAGCCGGCGGCTTGCAGGAAAAAACCGCCAGAGTAAATAGTATAATAATTAACGCTAACAAACTTTTCTTCATCCTATTCCTCCTTCGAGTCCTGTCGCTTTCTCTAACTCGGCCATGGCCATCACATAATCAAACAAGGCCAGAGAATAATTTGTTTTTGCCTGTGAGAGAGCGGCCTGAACCGAGCTGACATCCAGAGACGTTGCCAGTCCTTCCGCATAATTCAACTCTGCAATTCTCAGGCTTTCCTGCGCCTGTTCAACATTTTTTTCTTGAGAATGCAGGGTTTCCAGGGCTTCCTGGATCTTTAAAACCGCCTGCCTCACCTCAAATTTAACAGCGTCCAACAGTCCTTTCTGAGAGAACTCTATTTCCCTTATGGCTGACCTTGACTGCGCCACCCTCGCCGAATTCACAAATCCGTTAAAAATGGGCATAGTGATGACAAGGTTTACAGTATAGTAATTCTGCCAGAGATTATTCCTGAAATTCAGCGCATCACCCCAAAAATTGTATGTTGCAGAAAGGGCAACAGACGGCAGGTGAGCCGCCCAGGCGATCTTTAGCATTTCCCCGGCCATCTTCCTTTTGAAATTGAGCTGGGTAAGCTCCGGACGGAGCCTGATTGCTTTAGCCAGGTTTTTCTTTAGATCAGGTTCTATGGAATCAAATTTTAATTCCCCAGTTATCTCAATATCTCTTTCAAGATCAAGACCCAACATGGTTTTCAGGCTTAGTTCCCCAATTTTCAGATTGTTCTTTGCCTTGATAAACTGAGGTTTCAGATTTGCCACCTGAACCTCTGCTCTCAGAAGGTCGAACTTCGAGGCCATACCAACTTCGTATTTAGTCTTGACATTGTGGAGATGTTCTTCCGCAACATCTACAGCCTCGCTGGCAACTTTTACAAATTCTCTGGCTAAAAGATACCCATAAAAAGCCCTTTTTGTATTAAAAACCGTGATGTGCGCGGACTGCCGGACCGCCTCTTTACTTGCCTGAAGATTGTATTTGGCTGATCTGAATCCTGATCTCAACCTCCCTCCTGTGAACAAGGGCAAAGAAAAAGACAGTGCAAACTGATAATCCCGTGTAAAATCAACTTCAACCTTTTGCGGCGGCTGCCCCGGGATAAAAGAAGGGAATTCCAGTACAAACAATTTTTCATCCAGTGTCGCCATCCCCTGGCCGTTTAAAACAGGCAAAAAACCGGCAGCCGCTTCCCGAAGTTTGGATTCTGCAGATTCGACTCTCTCACCTGCCGCCAGGTGATAAGGATTTTGAGCAAGGGCGATCTGGAGGCTTTTTTCCAGAGTTAAAACCAGTTTTTCTTGAGTATAAGCCGATTGAATTAAAATAAAAATTAAACCTGTGATCAGTATGAATCTTCCAATCTTCCTCATATCAAACTCCTTATGCTGAAAACTATTTGTTCCTAATCCCATTAAAAAAGAATTTGAGAATGATTTCTACGCTGTCATTCACGGTGAATTGCTTTTCTGGCAGGGGCCCGCTGAAATGAAATCCACGGATCAAGGCCCCCAAGACAAAGCCGGCATGCTGAACATTTACATTCCTGAATTCTCCTGACTTGATTCCATCCCTGATGATAGCGTTTGTGATCTTTGACATATTCTCCATCTTGGTCTTAAATTCCGCTGGGATTTCGGGGTGTTTCGCCGATTTGATGGGAAACCCCTTTAAATCGATGTTGAAGATCTTCATCAAGACCTGCTTTTCCATAAAAATAATTTTGATAAAGCTCTCCTTCTGCTTGTAATAGGACATAATGAGCTGAATATATTCCCTCATCTTATCTTCCGCTTTCAGCGGTTTTTCATATATTTCCACGGCTCTTCTGTGAGCCGTAGCCAGGGAATTCAGAATGATTTTCAGAAAAATCTCCTTTTTGCTGTGAAAATATCTGTAAAGCGTCGCTTTGGAGAACTGTGCCTCCGCAGCAATAGCATCCATCGTAGCCAGGGAATATCCCCATTGAGCGAAAACGTTTTCTGCAGCCTGGAGGATGAAGGCTGTGTTATCCGCCCTTCGGTGGCGTTCCCGTTCTTCCCTTTGATATGTGTTTTTCATTTCTTATACCCACTAGTTTTCTATTTAAACTTATCAGTTTTATTATAAAACAAAATCATGCTAATTAGTAGTATTTTTCTTTGCTTACCAAGCCTTACCTACGCGCGGGGATGATATTTGTCATATACGGCCCTGAGGTGTCTTCGGCTGACATGAGTATAGATCTGGGTTGTGGTGATCTGACTGTGTCCCAGCATCAACTGTACGGACCTCAGATCCGCTCCCCCCTCTAATAGATGGGTTGCAAAAGAGTGCCGCAGCATATGCGGACTGACCGGGGATTCAAATCCTGCCTGCTCCGCATATCTTTTAAGAAGTTTCCAAAAACCCTGGCGTGTGAAGATCTTTCCCCTGCATGTGAGAAAAAGAAAGTCATTGGGATCCTTTACAAACACAGATCGAACATGTTCTATGTATTCCCGGATGCATGTCTCAGCAGACTTCCCGACAGGGACGATCCGCTCCTTTCCGCCTTTTCCTTTGCAGATCAGGAATCCATCGGTCAGGTTCAAGTTATCAAGCCTTAAAGAAAGAAACTCGGAAACTCTTATGCCTGTCGCATATAGAAGCTCCAACATTGCCCTGTCGCGCTTTCCCTGGTTTGTATTTGGATCTGGTTGTTGTAAAAGTCTTTCCACTTCAGATATTGTCAGGTATTTCGGCAATGTCATCCACATTTTCGGTGACGACAGATTGGCAGCAGGGTTTTTCTTCAGGATATTGTCCAGAACAAGAAAGCGGAAAAAGGCCTTTAAACTGGAGATCATCCTGGCCAGAGACCTGGAGGAAAGACCCGCCTTGCTCTGAGAATGGACGAATTTTATCAGATCATTTTCCTGTGCCAACTGCCACTGTTTCTTTTCCTTTATGAAAAATAAAAAAAATTTCTGCAGGTCTAAAGAATAGGATGTTATGGTATTTGGAGAAAGGCCCTTTTCTACTTCCAGGTAATCAAAGAACAGCCTGAGTGCTTCCTCAGCAGATGCAGGTTTTTTTCTCATCGGATGAACGGGTTGGAATTTTTCTCCCGGCCGACCGTGGTTGACGGTCCGTGCCCAGGAAGAACCATAATGTCCTCAGGCAGTGTAAATATCCTTGATCGAATGGATTTCTCCAGTTCTTCCCAGGACCCTCCGGGCAGATCCGTGCGGCCGACCCCCATGTTAAACAGGGTATCGCCCGACAGTAACAAACCATCTCCTAATAGACATACACTCCCTGGAGAATGACCTGGAGTATGAATGACTTTAAGAAAGGAATTACCGATCTTGATTTCATCTCCTTCTTTCAGATATTCATCCGGAGCCGGGGATTCCTTGGCGCCGAGAAAAATACTGAACTCGCTTTTATGACTAAGCGCCAACATCTCCTTATCTCTTTCATGAATATAAAGGGGAATGCCGTATTTGTCCTTGATATCTTTATTGGCTCCAATATGATCAATATGCCCGTGTGAGTTGATAAGAATAACAGGTTGAATCTTTGCCCGATCGATCACTTGAAAAATCTTACCTGGATCTGCGCCGGGATCAACGACTGCACCCTTACGGGTGTCTTCACAATATACCAGATAGCAGTTGGTCTCCAATGCTCCCACAACAATAGTTTCATACTTCATTCTGTCCTCTTTTTCTTATTTTACCCGGAAACGTTCTGATTGCAAATAAGACTTGGAACGTTATGGGCATTATTTCCTATTTTTCCTTTTTCTGATATAATACCGCCCATGGAGGAAAAACCCTGGCAGCTCCAACTGGTCCGACGATCTCTAAAAAAGAAAGAAAAACTGCAGCTTCTTGAAAAACATCTGGACATAGACCAGGACTCCCTCGTTCTAGATCTCGGCTGCGCACAGGGGATTTTAAGCTATTATCTCCGTCAGAGAGGGGGAAACTGGGTGAGCGTGGACCTGGATCTTGAAAATCTCAAAACCACCCAAAGTCTTCTGAAAAGCCATCTGCTGCAGGTGGGGACAGAAATACTACCTTTTAAAGACCGGTCCTTTGATAAAGTCGTCAGCCTGGATTATCTGGAACATCTAGACGATGATGATCTCTGTCTCAACGAGATCCACCGGATCCTGAAAAAAGGGGGCGAAGTTGTCCTCGCAACCCCGAGGACAGGCCGGATCTTCGTGCTTCACAAGCTCAGGAATGTTCTGGGATTAAAGCTTGAGTTTTACGGCCATAAAAGGGAAGGGTATACACTCAAGGGCCTTCGTACAAAATTTGTAAACAGCCGGTTTGAATATATCAAACATAAATCTTTTTCCCGGTTCTTCGCAGAATTCCTGGAGCTGATACTGAACTTTATTTACATCAAATTCTTTTCTACTGATGAGAAACCCGGATTAAGGGACGGTCATATCAGACCAACCACAGCAGAGGAATTTTCGTCCAGAAAGAAGGCCTTCCGGCTCTACTCCTACATTTATCCTTTTGTCTGGCTTTTATCCCGATTGGATAACCTCCTGTTTTTTCAAAGGGGATACGGATTGATGGTCTGGGCAAAAAAGGCCGACTAACAGGAATGGAATAAAACAAAAGAACAAATCGCCGTGGAAACACGAAAAAAAATCGGGTTTTTCCTTGGGCCATTATTTTTTCTGGGCGTCTACTTTTCCCCAATATTGAATGAAAATCCACGGGCACATTCTCTTCTGGCGATCTTTGTTTTGATCGTGGTGTTCTGGGTCACGGAATGTATTCCCATTCCTGTCACCGCCCTGCTCATCCCGGTTTTTATCACGGTTTTTTACGTGGCACCTATCAGGGAAGCCTTTGCTCCATTCTCCAATCCCATTATTATGCTTTTTCTGGGGAGTTTTATTCTTGCGCGTGCTATGTGTATTCATGCCCTTGACAGGAAACTGGCCCATGCTGTTCTTTCATCCAAGGCCATCGCCCGGAAAAGTACACGGATACTGTTTGCCATGGGGATGATCACTATGTTTTTATCCCTTTGGATCAGCAACACAGCGACAACAGCCATGATCTACCCCATTGCACTGGGAATGGCGGATGCCTTTAACTCTGAAGGTGAAAAAAAGAGAGGGATTCCAATAGGAATTGTTTTTCTTCTTTCTATTGCTTATTCAGCTTCTATCGGAGGCATCGGGAGCCCGATCGGAAGCCCCCCTAACCTAATCGCGATTGGAATGCTGGAAAAACTGGTCGATTATAAGATAACCTTTTTCCAATGGATGGTTTTTGGATTTCTGATCCTTGTTCCCATGTATTTTGTTCTGTTTCTCTACATCCGGGCACGTATGAAAAAAAGTAAAGTAGAAAAGCTCGAGCATATTCCATCGATAATTGATAAAAACATAAAAAAGGGCCTGACCCGCGGACAGATAAATGTCCTTATTGCATTTTCGGTAACGGTCTTTCTCTGGATCTTTCCCGGCTTTGTTTCCCTTTTTTGGGGCAGGGAAGCGCCGGTCTATATCTGGTTCCAGCGGCATATACCCGAAGCCGTAGCCGCCATCATCGGAGCCTGCCTGGTCTTTTTTCTTCCAGTGGACCACAAGAGAGGCTTGTTTACGCTCCCATTCAAGGAAGCCATGAAAGTAGATTGGGGAACACTTATACTGTTCGGAGGAGGCTTGTCCCTTGGATTTCAGATGTTTGATACCGGCCTGGCGGATGTTATCGGAAATCTGTTTATATCTATAGGTGGTGATTCTGCAGGAATGTCTCTTATTTGTCTCTTATCCATCACCCTTGCAGTTTTTTTGACCGAACTTACATCCAACACGGCCTCTGCCAATATGATCATCCCCATTGTTATCGCCATATCTACGGCAGCTTCCATCAACCCGGTCCCCCCGGTTATCGGGAGTGCTATCGGATGCAGCTTCGCCTTTATGCTGCCCGTGGCCACGCCGCCTAATGCCATTGTGTACGGGTCTGGACGGATCCGACTGCCGCAGATGATGAAAATCGGATTTTTTCTGAACATCACAGGGATCGTGGTGATCTGGTTTGGGGTGGTTATCTTAGCCCCGCTGCTCGGCTTGTATTAGCAGGCAAAAAGTCCCTTCGGGGGACCATCGTCCTTCGCTGGGAATACAAACCCGGTTCAACGATCTATGCTGTCTGGACTCAGAACAGAGCGGACTACTCTTTTCCAGGTGTTCTTCAACTCGGCCGCGATTTCCAAACACTCTTCAACGCAGCAGGAAAGAATATTATAAGGATGCTTGCGTCTCAGGGAAAAATTTTGGAAATTGGACGCGATTGTGATATATATACATCAAAATTACGAAGGAGAGGCAAATGAAAGCAAAAATATGTATATTAGTATTGATTCTTTTTGGACTGACTATTCCGGTATTTGCACAGACGCCGGAAGAATTGATCGCTGAAGGGGACCAGTTATTAATGGAAGTACAGGATTTGGAAACAGCAAACCAGATTTTATCCAATTACCGGAAGGCATTAGAATTGCAGGAGAATAAATATGATTCATTTTGGCGTATTGCCAGGATAATGTATTACATTGGATCCCATACTGAGAAAAAAAAGGAAAAAAAGAAGATATTTGGCCAGGCTGTCTATTATGCAAAAAAAGCTGTTGAGGAAGAGCCGGAAAAACCGGATGGTTATTACTGGCTTGCTGTGAATAACGGCAAGGTGGGCGAGACCAGGGGAGTTCTGAAAAGCCTGTCATTGGTTAAGCCCATAAAAGAGGCGCTGAACAAGGTGATCGAGCTGGACCGCAGTTATGAAGACGGAGGGGCTGATAGAGTGCTGGGCCGAGTATTTTTTAAGGTTCCGGGGATAGCCGGCGGAAGCAAGGATAAAGCGTTGGAGCATCTTTTAAAGTCAAAAGAGTTGGGACCTGATGATGTGGTGACGCGGCTTTACCTGGCTGAAGCATTATTAGCAAAAAAAGAAAAGGAAAAGGCCCGGGCTGAATTGGAATATATTATTAATCTGGAAGATGATCCCCGCTGGATCAATGCCATACAGGAAAATAAAGCTGAGGCCAAGAAGCTGCTTAAGAAAAAATTCAAATAATAATCATAATCAAAGGTTAAATCAGCAGGAATTTATTCTGAAAATACCTGTGCACAGAAGATTTCAATAGTTGCCCCTTTTTTCCATGCATCTTCAGGCAGGCCGGCTTTGAGGCATCCATGTCTCAGATAGGTTTCACGATCCCATTCCCATTCCACAGGAACCTGTGGTAGAAGAAGTCCTTTGGATGAGCCTTGGGACACGATGATTCCATGAGTTCCTATTTTGATCTCTGAAACATTGTCTGTTTTTCGAGGAAGACCCAGGACGGAGATCTCGATTTTTGTGTCAGGAAGATCGTTCAGGCTGATGGGCTCGAATCGATAATCCTCAGTGGCGGCTGATATCGCCATTTTGATAACAGTTTCCAGAAGAGGTTGAACGGGAAGGGGACAACCGATACATCCGCGGAGTTCTCCTCCTGTTTTTAATGTGACGAATACACCTCTGTTTTCGTTCAGAAGATCGTCTTCCGGATGAAATTTCAATGCTTTTCCCTTTTTAAGATAAAGCTTGATCGCCTTTCGAGTAGTTTTCAGAAGGAGATCTTCCTGAGTTTTATTCAGCTTTTTATCCATAACTGCCTCTTTTTTGGCCTGTTGCGGGGGATAAGGGAAGAAGGAAAAAATCCTTTTCGTACTCGATGATATAAGCTGTATAGAACGGTTGTTTATATCCTCCTTCTTGAATATGGAGAAAAAGTTTTCCAAAGCAAGCAGGAGTCAAAATATTTTTTAAAAACTTTTTTTTATTCTGATATGAAAAAAAACCAGTAATCGTTTCATTATATAGTTTATACAGCGCTTGAAGCTCGTCTGGTGAATGGAAAAACCCAGGTGAGGTGGGAAGAATGTCCTCTACATGAAACTTTCCTCCCTTTTTATGTCCCAGAAGAAGACCATCTGGTGCCGCTTGGACGAGATACAAAGCATGAAATGAACGTTGAGCGCGAGTGGAAAGAAAAACCTCTTTCATTAAAATTATTATACCAGATTATTGCAAAGGATTTAATCTTTGTTTGGTCAAAAATAAACGATGGGGGTTGAGTAATTCGGGAGTAGGCCTCATATTTTACTTTTAGCCTGTATTAGCCTGGATTATTCAGGAAAAGAACTTATCTGCTTTATAATCCAGCTTAATCAAAATCTGCTCAATACGCAGGCATTCTTTTTCCAGTTTATCACCAGACAGATCAGGATCGACCATAAAGGGTTTTCCGTAAATAGCAACCACCCTGGAAAATGGAAGGAACATCAGGAAATGGTCCCAGCTGTTTAATATTTTCTTTTTCGAAGTTGAAAAGGAGAAGGGGACAAGATACGCGCCTGTCTGCTGGGCCAATTTGATCCCGCCCAGCTTTACTTTTCTGTCAGGCCCTTTCGGACCATCCGGGACAATGATGACCTGGCCGCCGCTTCTGAGTTCTCTAACCATTTCCTTCCATGGTTCGACCATGGAATGGGAGCCCGAGCCTCTCAGAATTTTATACCCCCATCTCGCCATGATCTGGGCTGCAATCTCCCCATCTTCGCTGGGACTGATCAGCGGCATAATCTTCCTGCGCCGGAAAAAATAGGGGACTAAAAAAATCCTGCCATGCCAGACTAAAAAAATGACCGGTTTTCGCTCTTTTCGGATCTTTTGATATTCCTCATCCCCGATAAGGGTCATCCTAACTGACTTATGCCAGAACCAGAATATGATCTTACCAAGACGCCCCATAAGCCGCAGACGAAAATTCTCTCGAAAAGACATTTGTTTATGATATCCTATTTCTCAAATCGATAACAACTCCAAGAAGAAATCCCATCCCGCTTATCGCCAAACCGTATGGAAGAGAAAAGGGCCACGAGGGCCAGGGCCAGCCAAGGATACCAATCTCATTGAGGAAACCGATCACAGCAAAGGCCCCTCCGGAAACTAGACTTATGCCTCCGGCTGAAGGATATTTTCTCTTTAAGAAGATCATAGCGATCCCGGGGATAAACAGACCTTCAGCCATAATCTCGGAAGCAAGCCCCAGGGTCTTTAGAATGCTTTGAAACTGTGTGGCGATAATAAATGATATGATCCCGATGAACATAGTTGCGGCCCGCGCCATCAATACCGGGTTCTGCTTCCGCCGGAACAGACCGATCTGCTCGATCACATCGTGAGTGAGAGATAATGCACCTGTGTTGATTGCCGTATCCAATGTGGACATAACTGCGGAAATAATAGCAACAAATAGTAACACCCCTAAGAAAGAGCCGCCCTGGGAAGAAATGATTGAAGATAAAAGAGGGCCTTCAGACGGATTGGGCAAAACTTGAGATAAGGACATCATCCCGATGGACACAAGGCCGGCATATAATGCCAGAAGCACTGCGGCTGCAAACAGCAGTCCCCGCACAGCACTCTTTTGGTCCTTTGCTCCCTGTATTCTCTGCCACGTTATAGGAGAGATTACCCAGGCCAAAGTAAATGAAAAAAAGATCAAAATATTCCTTTTGATATCATACAATAAATCAAAATAATGCGTTTTCCCTAATTCCGAGGCTATTCCACCCAAATCTTGAAATCCGCCGCTCTTTAAAAGAGTGAAAAAAAGGGCGATTATTCCTGCGGCCAGGAAAAAAAACTGAATTCCATCCGTGATAACAACAGAGAAGAATCCCCCGAACACAGCATATGCCAATACAACAATTGTCCCTAGTATCAGGCTTTCAACATAGGACATTCCCAGAAAATATTTTAAAAACTGCCCGAGAGCAACCATCTGAGAGGCGGCCAGAAGAACCATATACCATACGATCAGCACAGAGGACAGATGTCTCACCCTGCGGCCATATCGCATCTCTACAAGATCCGGCAGACTAATGATCTGCAGGCGGCGGATGGGGGACGCCAGAAAAAAAGCAAACACAAGAACCGTCACAACCGTGGGTAAACCCATCACCCAGAAAGAACTGATGCCCTGCCTCAGAGCTTCATCGGTCGAGACAAGAGTGCTGGAAGCGCCTATCCAGGATGCGGCTACAGTCAGAAAAACAAGGAAAACCGGCAAGTTCCTGGAAGCAAGAAAAAAATCTTCCAGATTCTTGTTCTTTGAGCCAAACAGCAGACTGCTGCCGAGAATGAGGGCAAAAAATACAAAAAGCGCAAAAATATATGTCGGGTTCATCCCAGAATATATATTAAAATTTTCTCGCTATAGCAAATTGTTTTACTCCAGATATTTCAAAGACTCTTCCGATTCTTGAATGTTCGTCCCTTAGTATCTATAATGAAATAATGAAAAATTGTTTTATTATCTGTATTTTTATGCTGCTTTTAACTGTTTTGTGTTTTCCTCAGAATGTTGACCAAGCTGTTTCTAAAGCAGAGTCCTCGCTCCGGTCCCTCAAAACCCTGAAGGCTGATTTTGAACAAATCTACTATTCCGGGTCTATTTCTATGCCCATTAAAAAAAAAGGGCAGATATGGTTTCAAAAACCGGATTTGATGAAATGGGAGTATAAAACCCCTGAAAAAGAAACCTTTCTTTCTAAAAATGGTGCCTTTTTATACTACATCCCCGAAGATAATCAGGTTTTCCGCGGCCTTATATCCCAGGAAAGCCATGAAGGAGAGGTGTTCTTCATTCTCTCAGGGCAGAAAAATATCAGAGACAATTATAATGCCGAACTCAGCCCGTTCCCGACAGATGAGAAGAATGTGTTCCAGCTCAAGTTAACACCAAAGGAGGAGGGTTTTTATTCGCATATTCTCTTAGAACTGGATAAAAAAAAGGGACTCATAAAAAAAATCATTCTCTTCGATTGGACAGGAAGCAAAAATGAGATTTTTTTCAAGCGGATCAAAACAAATATGCGCCTGTCAAATAAAACCTTTAGAATCGAGTATCCTTCCGATGCGGAGATCATTGAATATTGACAAAAATCTAAACTATTACTAAGAAATTGCGTATTAATCATATACGAGGACAGGATGTCCTCCATGCATGAAGATAAAATAATCGTTGAAAATGTCCTTAAAGGTAGTAAAGAAGCTTTTAAGATGATTATTATGAAGTACCAGACTCCTCTTATAAACTACATCGGCCGTATGGTGAGCGATCGACAACAGGCCATGGATTTTACACAGGAAATTTTCATTAAATCCTATGCTGCTCTTCACACTTATCAGCCGAAATACAAATTCAGCACTTGGCTGTTTAAGATCGCATCCAATACTATGATCGATTACTGGCGAAAGAAAAAACTAGACACCTTTTCAGTAGACCGGTATGAGGATGAATACAGGCGTCCGCGTTACCAGATCTCTGATAATGAAAAACCGGTGGCGCAGCAGTATGAATTGTCTCAATTGCGAGCCAGGATCGAAGAGATCCTTAAAAGAATTCCTCCCACCTTGAGAGAGTTATTCGTCTGGAGGCATATCAACGAACTCAGCTACGAAGAGATCGCAGAGATCAAAGGTCTTCCTATAGGAACGATAAAAAACAGAGTCTTTCAAGCTAAAGAACTCATCCGAAAACAGTTGAAAGGTGAAATATGAAGTGCCTGGATATTGACCAAATCTACTTGTATCTCGAGGGAGAACTTTCCCCTGAAAAAGCAGGCGCCATTCAAACCCATATCGCCTGGTGTCAGAAATGTTCGCAAGCAGTCCAAGAACGCTCTTTTCTTCTCGATGCTTCAGAAAGCCTCCCGCCTATGGAAATCCCTATAGATTTCGCTCAACAAACCATGGAAATGATCCGTCCGGAAAAAGACACCATCTGGAGTCTGTTTTTTGCTGCTGCGATAGGATTTTCATCTATCGTATTTACCATGTTTATGTTTCTGTTGATATCCGGTCATAATCCCGCCTCCTTTTTCATCCGACTGAGCCACACATTTTTATTCTCTTTTAAGACTCTTTCCGTCTGGCTGGCCAAATCGGTCAACCTGATATCCATCGCTTCTAAAGTTGTCTGGCAGATCGGTTCCTTCCTGTTATCCGGAATATGCCGATTAACACACATCATGGGCACGGAATTCCAGATCGGTCTTGTGATCCTTGCTTTCATTCTTTATATATCTCTTTATTTCGGAATTCGAAAAAATATCTTGACCGGAGAAAGAACGTGATAAAAAAATGGGTTTTTCCTATGGCCCTCGCCCTTTTTCTGACAGGTCTCGTCCCCCTGTATGGCCAAGGAATTGTGCTGCGAAAAGATATACATGTTGCAGCCGATGAGATCAAAAAAACGGTTGTCAGCTTTGGAGGCACCATAACTGTTCTGGGTCAGGTCAAGGAAAACGTTCTTTCTTTCGGCGGAAAGATTATCATCGAGGGAGAGGTAGGAGAGCTTGTTCTGGGATTTGGTTCAGAAATAGAGTTAAAATCCACTGCTGTTGTTAAAGGAGATGTCGTCTGTCTTGGAGGAAAACTTCACAAGAATTCGGAAACTATTATCAAAGGGGATACTATCTATTTTGAATTAAATAGTTCGGAAGATATTAATAAAATTTTCAAAGAAGGCCTTGAAGGGATCTTCGGCCTCTCTTTGATACCTCTTTTTCTTATTATCAAACTTTTATCTCTTTTTGTCTGGTTTATCTTTGCTGTGGCAGTGGCAGGAATTTTCCCGCGGCAGATCACTTATGCTTCCTCTCAGATAAGAACAAGATTCTGGCCTGTATTCGGAACAGGGATCCTGAGTATTATGATCTTTGCCCTGCTTGTGACCATTGGCACTATCCTGTCACTGATCCTTATAGGAATCCCCATTCTTTTCGCCCTGATCATCGTCGGTTGTATCATCAAGGTATTCGGGCGTATCATCCTGTTCTATTTTCTTGGAGAAAGCTTTTTGAATATCTTGGGTAAAGGTCAAGCCGCCCCTATCCCTGCCACATTGGCCGGCTTTCTACTGGTCAGTGTTTTAAGCTATATCCCTATACTAGGTTCTCTTGTAATTCTTGTTCTCAGTATTATCGGATGGGGTGTTGTTATACTGACCAAATTCGGTACACGGGAGAACTGGTTTAAAAAAGAAATTTAAAGTTCAAGGATATCTTTCTCCTTAGCAAAGGCAAGTTCCTCGATCTGCTTAACATGGTTGTCTATAATCTCCTGGATCTTGTCATAACCCCAGAACTTGTCGTCTTCGGTAATGTCTTTTTCTTTTTCAAGGCTCTCTATTTTTTCCTTGGTATCCCGCCTCATATTCCGCAGGGCTGTTTTTTCGTCCTCCATTATCTTTCTGATGTATTTCGCAATTTCCTGCCGTCTTTCCTCATCCAATGGAGGAATCGGAATCTTCAACATCTTGCCATCATTGTTTGGATTGAAACCCAGATCGGCCGCTCTGACAGCCTTGTCGATCGCCTCCAAAAAAGACGGGTCCCACGGCTGGACAGTGATCAGTGTTGGATCCGGAATGGCGAGAGTGGCCACCTGACTGATAGGTGTCATGGCCCCGTAATACTCCACTTTGATATCTTCAAAAACACTGATATTAGCCCGGCCGGTTCTCAACCTGCTCAGTTCTTTCTGAAAATGTTCAACCGACACTTTCATCCTTTTTCCCAGTTCCTCTAAGACATCTTTGACCATAGCTGTCCTCTCTATCCTTGATTTATCTCAGACGCGCGCCTTCCCGATCAGGGAAGACAGAATAGGATCAAAATATTTTAGTGCCGACATCCAATCCAAGAACGGCATTCTTGAGATTTCCCTGTTTCTGTAAATTGAAGATCACAATGGGCATCTTGTTTTCTTTGCATAATGTAAAGGCTGTTGTGTCCATAACCTGAAGACCCCTTTTTATCACATCTTCATGGCTGATCACCATGAATTTTTTTGCTGATTTATCTTTGACCGGGTCCGCGGAATAAGCGCCATCCACTTTTGTTGCCTTAAAGATCACATCGGCACCAATCTCTAGAGCCCGGAGAGCCGAAGCTGTATCTGTCGTGAAATACGGACTTCCCAGGCCTGCACTGAATATTACGACCCTGCCCTTTTCCAGATGCCTGATAACACGCCCCCGTATGAAAGGTTCTGCCACTGCTTTTACTTCGATCGCACAGATATGCCTGGAGTCGCATCCTACTTTTTCCAGGGCATCCTGCAGGGCGATGGCATTCATGATAGTGGCCATAAGTCCCATATAATCCGCAGAAGCGCGGTCCATCCCTGCTTCTGTACCCCGAATACCGCGAAAGAGATTTCCCCCGCCGATCATTATAGCGATCTGTACATTCAGATCATGAATTTCTTTAATGTCTTGAGCGATGGAATTTGCGGTTTTAATATCGATGCCAAAAGGAAGATCGCCGAGAAGAGATTCCCCTGATAGCTTTAAAAGAATCCTTCTATAAGCCGGTTTCTCTTTTGACATATCGTTTTCCTGATCTACCCGATCTCATATCGGGTAAATCGAGCTACTTTCACATTCTCTCCTGTTTTTGCAATAAATGAAGATATAAGCTCCTTGATGGTTATCTTATCGTCCTTGATATAGGCCTGTTCAAGAAGACAGACCTCTGAATAGAATTTCCCAATTTTTCCTATCATGATCTTTTCGATGATCTCAGGGGGTTTTTTGGAATCTTTGAATTGTTCACCGATAATTTCTTTTTCCTCTTCCAGAATCTTTTCCGGAATATCATCTGAGGAAACATATTGAGGATTGGCGGCGGCGACATGCATCGCTATATTTTTCAGTAGTTCTCCAAATTCTTTGTTCTTTGCCACAAAATCCGTTTCGCAATTAAGTTCGAGTATAACACCAAGCTTTCCATTCATATGAATATAGGAACCTATAAGTCCTTCAGATGTTTGCCGGCCGCTTCTTTTCTCAGCTCGGGCATACCCTTTCTTTCTTAAAAGTTTGATGGCTTCTTCAATTTCCCCATCGCATTCTGTGAGAGCCTTTTTGCATTCCATCATTCCGATCCCGGTTCTTTCTCTCAGTTCTTTAACTACTGCAGCAGTGATTTCCATTGTTTTCTCCTCACATCAATCCTTTTTTTCTTCTTTGTCAGGTTCGGGCTCAGGCTCGGGTTCGGGCTCTAACTTGGCCGTCTCAGGAGCCGATTCCGGTTCTACTGCCTGTTCTTCATCGGGCAAATTTTCTGTTTCGAGCAATTCCGTCTCCACAGAAGACTGATCCTCGTCTTTTTCATCAGAAAAAGCTTCCTCTGTTTCGGCTTCCTGGAGCTCTTTCTCTATCCTCTCCTTTTTGCCATCCATGATGGATTCCGCGATCTTTGTCGTAAAAAGCTCAATCGCTCTGACCGCATCGTCGTTTCCAGGGATGGGATAATCAATATTTTCGGGATCCCCGTTCGTATCGACCACGGCAATAATCGGAATCTTCAGTTTTTGCGCTTCCTTAATTGCAATATCCTCTTTTGTAGAATCGATTATAACAACAGCGCCTGGCAAGTTTTGCATGTTTTTAATGCCCCCGAGGTTTTTGGACAATTTTCGATAGACTTTTTCAAATTTAGACTGCTCTTTCTTGGTCAACAGATCCCAACGGCCGTCTTCCTTCATCTCCTCAAGCTCGATCAGTTTGGCAACGCTGCCGCGAATCACATCAAAGTTGGTCAACAGTCCTCCCAGCCACCGTTGGTGGACATAAAATGATTCACACTTCTCGGCAATTTCTTTAACAATATCCTGTGCCTGCTTTTTTGTCCCTACAATCAGGATATCTTTCCCAGATCCCGACACTTCATGGATAAATTGCAGGGCTTCTTTAAACATCTTTATGGTCTTTTGCAGATCAATGATATAAATTCCATTTCTCTGGCCAAAAATGTAATCCTTCATCTTTGGGTTCCACCGCCGAGTCTGGTGCCCAAAATGAACGCCTGCTTCCAACAGTTCTTTCATACTTACAGAAACCACGTGTATTCCTCCATTTTATCTCTTGTGGTATTGTGGTGCTTTTCGTGCGCCCAGTAATCCATATTTTTTCCGCTCTTTGATGCGGGCATCCCGGGTTAAGAGGCCGGCTGCTCTCAATGTAGATTTGAGCTCTTTGTTGAATTCAAGCAGAGCTCTTGAGATTCCCAGCCTGATGGCTTCAGCCTGTCCGCTTTTGCCGCCACCATTTACACGGATAAACAAGTCAAATTTGCTTTCCGTTTCAGTAATATGGAGCGGCTGCTTGATAATGTGAACCTGCCCTGTCAAACTGAAATAGCCTGAGAACGGCTGGCTTTTTTTATTGACATATAACGTGATATCTCCCTTGCCAGGCCTTAAAAAGACTCTGGCTATGGATGTTTTTCTCTTTCCTGTCCCGTAATATTGTATTAGACTCAAAATTCCTCCTAAAATTCGTATTCTTGCGGGGATTGGGCTTTGTGGGGATGATCAGGGCCACGATAGACTTTAAGTTTTTTATACACAGCCCGTCCCAGTTTATTCTTAGGGATCATTCCCCAAACAGCTTTGCGAATAACATCTTCCGGTTTTTTATCCAGGAGTTCTTTAAGCGTTATTTCTTTTATTCCTCCAGGATAACCTGAGTGGGAATAATATTTTTTTTGCTCCAGCTTATCGCCAGTAACTTTGATTTTTTCCGCATTAATGATAATCACAAAATCCCCGCTGTCAAGAAATGGCGTATATTCCGCCTTGTTCTTTCCCCTAAGTAAAATGGATGTTTCAGTGGCTAACCGTCCAAGGATTTTTCCTTGCGCATTGATCAACCACCATTTTTTTTTAATCTCACTATTTTTTGGAACAAACGTTTTCATTACCTTAAAACCTCAGCTTCCCGATAGAAATATACGATGCAATAAAGTACTAAATCTGGAGAGATAAGTCAACAAACTCAATGAGCTCAAAGAACTGGATTCCCGCCTGCGCGGGAATGACGTAAATTAATTGACTTTGGGCTAAGCTTCTTTGGGCTTTGGGCTTTCTTTGACTTCGACGACTCCTATCGACTTCAATAGACCTCTAAGGACTTCTATAGACTGCTTTTCTTTGACCTCTCCTCGACCCGGTCTTTTTATTTTAATGTTCTTCGCTCAGTTCTTCTGCCAGTTTCTCTCTTTTAGCTATGCGTTTTTGGGCTTCCTGATATCTCTGTAAATACCGGTCTGCCATATCCTCATACCGTTGGGCCCTGTCCGGATCGATCTTGGCCAGAACACTTTTATAAAGAACACTGAGCCAGGAGTAGGGCTCAGGATAGGCTGGGTCCAGATCATTGGCCTTTTTAAGGGCTTCTTCACTCTGCTTGGCCAACGCCAAACGCACATTTCTGCTCAACTCATTCTGAAGACGGAAAGTTTTTGACCACCTGTTGACACCGACCGAAAGCCAGGCTTCAGCATTTTCCGTATCAAGCTCGACCCGCCGCATATGATATTCATATCCCAGATCGAATTCAGGAACAGGGAACAATCCCTCATAATACTGCGCAATGTAAGCATAACCCTGTTCATTTTCAGGATCGGTCTCGATCCTTCTTAGATACATCTCCACCGCTTTTTGAGCCGGAGTTTTCCCGACCTTCTCTTCGCCTTCTTTTTCCTCGCCCGAACCGCCGGCATAACGCTTGTAGAATTCTGCGGCAACATAATAGTTACTCATGTTTGTTGGTTCCATCTCGATGATTTCTAGATACAGTTTTTCCGCTTCCTCAAAATTCCGCATCTTATCATACATATCACCCAGTGAATAAATCACATCTTTATTTGCCGGATCGATCTCATGCGCTTTTCGCAGCGCTTCCAGCGCTTTCTGTGCCCGGAGAATATTTTCTTCAGTTTCTTCCCCAGGGCGATAAATGCTTTTATAGCTTTCTCCCAGAAAACGATACGCTTCGATCAGGTTAGGGTTGTATTCCAAAGCTTTTTCATATTCTTCAATGGCCATTCTGTACTTTTGGTCAGTGAACTGGTGATTGGCTTTAGTAAAATGATAGTTGGCTTTCAGTTTATTGACGCTCAATTTTTGACAACCAAAACTTATAAAAATAACAGTTGTTATCAGTAGAATCAGCAACCCGGTGTTGATGCTTTTTCGAAACATCTTGACCTCCTTTGTCATCATTACCTATTGAATATTAAAAACCCTAAAATAAATTTATAAAGGAATAATGCCGTAAAGTCAAGAAAAACAGTCTATAGAAGTCCTTAGAGGTCCATAGGAGTCCATTGAAGTCTATTGAGGTCCATAGAAGTCTATAGAAGTCTATAGGAGTCATTGAAGTCAAGAAACTCCATGAACTCAAAGAGCTGGATTCCCGTCTACACGGGAATGACGTAAATTAAATGACTTTGGGCTAAGCTACTTTTAGCTTTGGGCCTCTTTTGCATTGGCCTTTGGCCCTTGGCCTCTTATTCTTTCACTCGACTCCTTGAATCCTTGAACCCTTTACATCAACTAATCGGCCATTTTTTATGAATAATTCAGATTCGCCTGGACTATTTACGAGTCGAGGTTGATGCATCTGCAAGAGGCTGTTCGTGAAGCCGTATTCATATACTGCGAACGGACGGCATCGCAGCAGATGGGATAAGATCGGCTTGTAAATTGTTCAGGCTCCCTGGATGATTCACGGGTCGAGATGCACGGCGTGGCGTATGAAGCCGTATTCATATACTGCGAATGCGCCACAACAAAGCAGATCGGCCCGCCCGAAGGGTGAAAAGTGTCGATACAAAAAAATAGGATTCTAGGGTTCGAGGATTCTAGGGTTCGAGTGTTTTTTTTATTATGTCTTGTTGAAGTAAGTGCCTGGACTATTTACGAGTCGAGGTTGATGCATCTGCAAGAGGCTGTTCGTGAAGCCGTATTTATATACTGCGAACGGACGGCATCGCAGCAGATGGGATAAGATCGGCT
>DAOVDI010000123.1 GCA_030669585.1 Acidobacteriota bacterium | reverse complement strand
CTCTGAGCAGGAAATCAGCTTCAGACGGAGTCCTTTATATTGTGAAAATATCCGGCCTTAAAGGAGGCCATTCCGGGGTCGATATCAATCTTGGTCGTGCCAATGCAATCAAATCTATGTCCCGGGTACTTTGGCAAGTAAACAAAGCTGTTCCTTTTCAACTTGTCGGGTTTGAGGGAGGAAATCTCAGGAACGCCATCCCTCGTGAATCCACGGCGCTTATACTTCTTGATGAGTCCAAAACAGATGCCTTTTCCGATGCGTCCCGAAAAGCGTTTGATTTTATCAGGAATGAATACAAGTCTATCGATCCGAATGCCGCAATTTCGATCGACAGGTCCAATCTGGATCATGAAGCCCCTCTTGATGAAAAATCACAACAGGCACTTATCAATTTACTATTCACAATCCCGCATGGAATTATTGCCATGCATCCCGAGATAAAAGAACTCGTCGAGACATCTACCAACCTTGCTGTCATCCATACACATAAGGATAAAGCCGAGATCATCTGCAGTACGAGAAGCTCTGTCGCCTCAGCATTGGAGGCCGTAAGAGATGTCATTTCCGCCCAGTGTGAGACTTCGGGCGCTGAAGTCATCCAGGAAGAAGGATATCCCGGATGGAAACCTGATCTGGATTCGCCTCTGCTCAAGACCATGAAAACGATCTATCAAGACACGTTTGACAAAAAACCTAATGTGGCTGCCATTCACGCAGGTTTAGAATGCGGTATCATTGGAGAAAAATTCGAAGGAATGGATATGATCTCTTTTGGCCCAACGATCAAGTTCCCTCATTCTCCTGACGAAAAAGTTGAGATCCCAACCGTCGAGAAATTCTGGGTTTTTTTGATCAAGGTTCTTGAAGACCTTGCGTGATTGTTTATAATTTCCCTATCACGCTCTCGACCTGCTTTAAAACTGATTCATTAAAAATCAATTTTTCCATGGCCTTCAGATCATATGACATGACTCGATCTTGCGTCAAAGTAGGGATAAATTTTCTGATCTCTTCATGAGCGATCCTGACTCCCTGACCCGGTGATTCATCAATGAAATCAAGCCCCTGAGACGCACAGAGAAGCTCGATGGCCAAAACACTCCTGACATTATTAATAATCTCTGCCCCTTTAAAAGCAGCGATCGTCCCCATACTGACATGATCTTCCTGATTTGCAGATGTAGGAATGGAATCAACAGAAGCTGGATGTGACAGAACTTTGTTTTCCGATACCAGAGCTGCTGCGGCATATTGGCTGATCATATATCCTGAATTCAAACCGCCTTCCTTGGTCAAAAAAGGAGGAAGATTGGACAGAGCAGGATCAACAAGCCTTTCGATCCGTCTTTCTGAAATGCTTGCCAGTTCGGATAAGCCGATACCTAAAAAATCAAGGACCAGGGCTATTGGCTGGCCGTGAAAATTGCCGCAGCTAATGCTTTCATCTGTTTCAAAAAAAATGATAGGGTTATCAGTCACAGAGTTGATCTCGGTTAAGAGGACATGACCTACATGATCCAGGGTGTCCCGTGTCGCTCCATGGACCTGGGGAATACAACGTAACGAGTAAGCATCTTGGACCTTGCCACATTCTATGTGACTTTTTAGAATACAGCTTCCCTTCATCAATTTGAGCATATTTCCGGCAACATTAGTTTGACCTTTATGAGGCCTTAATCCCTGCACGCGAGGATCAAACGGAGTGTCCGTTCCTCTCAACGCTTCGACAGAGGCCGCACCGGCAATATCTGCAGTCCTGCATAAAACCAGACCGTCATACGCATTTAAAACCCCGACTGCAGTCATCATTTGAGTCCCATTGATCAGTGCAAGGCCTTCTTTTGCTTCAAGAACAAGAGGTTTTAAGCCAAGTTCTCTCAGGACATTGGCAGCATCCTGATTTTTTCCTTTGTATTTGACTTTCCCCATACCGATCAAAGGAAGCGACATATGAGCCAGGGGAACAAGATCGCCACTTGCCCCGACACTGCCTTTTTGAGGTATCAAAGGCAGTATATTGCGGTTGAGAAACAATAAAAGCCTCTGTATAGTGGGCCATCTGATTCCCGAATACCCTTTGATAAGGGCATTAATCCTCAGAACCATCATTGCTCTTACCTGTTCATCTCTGATGAAAGGGCCGGTTCCTGTGGCATGAGACATGAGCAGGTTTTTCTGCAGCGCCCTCACCTGATTTTTAGGAATAACAACATCTGCAAAATTCCCAAAGCCGGTCGTGATTCCATAAACAACTTTATTTTTTGCGAGAAATCTATTGACTGCTTCTGCGCTCTGTTCAACCAGGGCTTTATTTCCTTCATGAATATCTACTTTTTCTAAAAACCGGGCGACTTTAACAACCTGATCCAGGGTCAAAGTTTCCCCATCAAGCAAGATCATTCTGTTTTCTCCAATATATATTTAAAATGGAAATCTGTCTTTCCTGATTCCTAGCAGATTGACCAACTCTTTCCGGGTGATTTTCTCCTTATCAAAGGCACGGTAGCACAGGTTTATGAATCGATCCGAATATTCTTTTGTTTTTTTCTTGCTTGTTTTCGTATCATGCCTTCCATACAGGGTTTTTCCCCAATTAAGACTGTTTTTTTTCTTGTGTTTATTAATTTCACTGCGGGAAAGATGCCCCAATTCAAACAGTCTGTTAAGAACGACATCCAGTGGAACCCCAAAATAATGTTTTATGTACAGAATATCCGCATAATTCAAGTTTGCGGAATAAAAAAGACGTTTTATCAGGTCTTTTATCTTTGTTTCAGGCATCAGAAAATTTGCCGCAAAGGTCTGAGCGAATTGTTCACGCACAGGATAAAGGGATGAATATTCTTTGATAAAAATATCCGAGTTATCGATCACAGGTCCGTCATGTCTGTCTTTCAAATAATGGCCATAGAGATGAACAGCCGCAAGGATCTGCTGCTCCTGGGAATACAGATTGTTTATTAGTGCAAAGGCTGCCTGTTTTCTCTCTAAAAATATAAATATTCCGGCAATGTTCATTTCCAGAGAAATATACTTTTTCAAAATGCGAAGTCCATTGTGCTCCAGAAGTGAAAACACATTCAGACAGGGATGTCCACCTAACCCTAGTCTTCTCCTTTCCTCTTCTGCCATTTGGCTGGCTGTGACATTTGTATACAGAGGAGCCAGGTTCAGGGCATGTTCGTTTTTTTCCTCAAGCGCAAGATATTGTTCACAATATGTTTTAAAACTTCTTATCTCTTTTTTAAAATTATCAGGCTGGTTTTTAGATCTCAAAAGGATATCGAATTCATCTTCTTTATCACTTAGAAAATACGCCAAGTTTTTCCCGAAGAAACGAGCGAGTTTAGACAGATTTTCCAGGCTGGGATCTCTTTTTTCAAGTTCGAGCAGTGAAATGAACTCATGAGACAGACCAACAGAATTAGCCAGTTCTTCCTGTGTTATTCCGAGATCCTCCCTGAGCCTTCTTATCTTTATACCTGTTATATTTTGCATCCTTTATTCCTGTAAATATTATTACTGAAGATGGTCTTTGATCCTGATTTTTTGAGTCATTTTTTTCTCTCCCAATTCTAAGACAGCCACATATTCCCCGGCATCAACCTTCATGCCGCCCATACTGCGGCGTCTTGCTTGAATTTCTGCCTTTCTGAGTTTGCGGGACATATTCCAGTTGGCCGAGTGGATTCCGGCCGTCTTTTTTCCTGTAATGGTTTTTAATGTATTGCCATAGGGATCAGTGATTGTGATCTTCACCTTTTCATCCGCGTCCTCTTTCAAATAATAATAAATTGTCACGCCTCCCTTCTCATTGGACACGGAATAGTGTTTATGCCCCGGGAAGGACATCCCCCGTCTTATGATCCTTTTCGCTACCGGCTCAACAGCGAAAAGAAAAACATCTTTTTCCAGGACTTCGGCATTGAGTTCCTGTAAAGGGGAAATATTTGTAATAAATATTCCCCGACCGTGTGTTCCTACAACAAGGTCATTTTCTCTTGGATGGATTAGAAGATCATGGACAGCATTGGTGGGCATGTTGTTTCTCATCCTGACCCAGTGTCCGCCCCCATCGATCGTGACATAGACAGCTTTTTCCGTCCCGACAAAAAGAAGGTCTTTGTTCTTCTGGTCTTCAAAAACAACATTTATGGGTTCATCCGGAAGGTCTGCCGCTATGGATATCCATGTTTTTCCGTAATCCATCGTTTTGAAAATAAATGGTTTGAAGTCATCTCTCCGGTATCCTGTTTTTGTAACAAAAGCCATGCCCTCATGATGGCGGGATGCAAAAACGCGGCTCACCCAGTAATCCACCGGCGCGCCCGCCTTGACAAGATTTGATGTGAACTCGGTCCAGCCGCTTCCCCCATTTCGAGTCAGGTGAACCTTGCCATCATCCGTTCCTACCCAGATAAGGCCGGGTTTTACCGGAGATTCGGAGATCGTGGTGATAGTACAGTACTGAATGTTTCCTTTTCCCGCAATTTTAACAGGGTCATTCAAAGTGAGATCAGGACTGATCTCCTGCCAGTCCTCTCCACGGTTTAATGACCGGAACAGGATATTTGTTCCAACATACATGATTCTACTGTTATGGGGAGATATATGAATTGGTGTATTCCAGTTAAATCGCAGTCCCCCTTCTTTGGATGGACGGATAAACTTCGTTTCACCTGTTTTCTGGTTAACACGCTGGATCATTCCAAACTGGGACTCGTTATAAAGCCACCGGCTGTCCTCCGGATCGATCTGGTTATAAAAACCATCTCCGCCCCCTACGATCACCCAACTGTCTTTATTAATGATTCCGGTCAGGCTCAGGCTTGGACCTTTCCAGGAACCGTTGTCCTGAAGCCCGCCATAAACATTGTACGGATCTTCCATATCCACACCAATGGCATAATATTGCGCCAAAGGCAGGTGTTCAAACACCTCCCAGGTTGTTCCTTTGTCATAGCTCACCGCAATTCCCCCGTCATTGCCC
>DAOVDI010000073.1 GCA_030669585.1 Acidobacteriota bacterium | reverse complement strand
TTACCTGCAGGGAACCGTTTTTCTTTTCCACGCTTATATCATGGCAGCGTATAAATTCGACTCCTTTTCCCAGAGCTTCCTGATAGAATTTTTGATGAGATTTTCCCGGAATGCATAAGTCGGAATGAAATTCACAGATCTTGGCTTCCGGGAGTTTATGTTTAAGAAAATGAGAGAATTTTGTGGAATACATACAGCAGACGTTGGAACAATATCCTTGTTCGTTTCTTCCTACACAGTGAATTATTCCAATCGATCCGGGCGTCTTTCCGTCTCTCATGGTAAGTTTTCCCTCTGTTGGGCCATTTTCGGCATAGAGCCTTTCGAATTCCATGGCAGAATAGACATTATCCTTTTGGTTATATCCATACTGCGGGATCTTTTTAAGATCGAACTCATCAAACCCGGTTGCAACTATAATAGCGCTGATTTCCAAATCAAGTATTTCGTCTTTCTCAGAAAAATCAATTGCATCAAACACACATGCTTCTTTGCATGCCTTACATTCTTTCTTTTTGCCATTGAGATGAAGGCAATTTTCTGCGTCTATTGCAGGTACATTGGGAAGAGCGCCCGGACATGCGACTGCGATTGCTTTTCTTTTCGAAAGCTTTTCCTCAAACTCATTGTCCAGGCTGACAGGACATGGATCATAACAAGCGCCGCATCCAATACAACTGGCTAAACTGACGTATCTGGCCTTCTTCTTGATCTTAACCTTAAATTTTCCAGCACTCCCATTAACTTCTTTTACCTCACTGAGCAATAACAGCTCAATATTCTCGTTCTGGAGTATTTCCTGCTGTTTTGGCGCTACCATACAGGTTGAACATTCCATGTTGGGGTAGACTTCCTCGAATTTTATAGTCTGACCTCCGATCAATGATTCTTTTTCAACCAGATAGACTTTGTGTCCTGTCCCGGCCAGTAACAGGCTTGCTTCCATTCCGGCAACTCCAGCTCCTAGGATCAAAATATTCTGCTTTCTCATTTTATCATCCTATAAATTTTGATTTTTACGAAAGGGGCTGGGCCCTATTTTTTCAATATCTTCAGCGAATTTGTTTACTACTTCAGCATACCGTTTTCCTTCTGATGCTGATACCCAGGAAAGTTGAAGCCGTTCAGGTTCAAGATCTAATGTTTCCATGATTTTTTTCAAGAGCGCAAATCTTCTTCGGGCATAGTAATTTCCCTTTTCATAATGGCAGTCGCCGGGATGACAGCCTGCGATAAGAACTCCGTCAGCGCCCCATAATAAAGTGGTCAATATCAGGTTTGAATTAACCCGGCTGGAGCACATAACTTTGACTACAGAAAGAAAAGGTTTGATTTCCAATTTATTCGATCCTGCCAGATCTGCTCCAGCATACGAACACCAATTACAAAGGAAACCCACTATATTTGGTTTAAAATCTTTTTCCATTATAATTTCCTTAACCTAAACCTATTAGGGAGAACACACCAAGCCCGGGTTATTTACGATCAGTAGTTTTTATGAATGTTCCAGGCTGATCAATAATTATATTTTGTAACAAATAATTAAAACTGTATTTGAGCAGAGAATTTTCCTCCGCCCTCATCTGTACAGAAAAGCAGGGTTTTGCCTGTTTTCTCAGCCCATGCTTTGATATCATTAGGAAAGGACTCACAATCTGCTTTTACTTCAAGGACATCTCCCGGGCTCATCTGGGGAACCATGATCGCCACTTTAAGAATAGGTTGGGGACATTTAAGTCCTAATGTGTCAAGTATTTTTGTTGCCATTTTTTCCTCCTAATTAAAAAGAAAATGTTATAGTTGCATCCTTTATTTCGTTTATAAAGGTAGTTGCGCCGACAATTTCTACGCCTTCCCTGAAATCTTCTTTCTTCAGGTCTTTTGCATCCAAGGCCAATTCGCATACCCATATTTTAGCTCCCAGGGCCTGAACTCCTTCATATAATTCAAGCAGATTAGGCATGCCTTTTCCTTCCATTTTTTCAATTACACCTTTGACCATTGACGGGGCGCCACCCGGGGTGAAAAACAATACCAGTTCGTCCCCGGATGCGATCGCGGAAGAACCTACAATAAAAGAGGGGAAAACATTTCCGTTCTCGGCTCCATTGACTGTAATTGCAACTTTTGCCATAAAACACCTCCATTAAATAGTTTTATTTAGTATAAAAATCAAAAGCATTTTTTATGAATAATCCAGGTTATCCATATTGTGTTTTTCACCTGAGAACATTTATTAGAGTTTTCATTTTTTCAGGTCTTTTCAAAAAATAACATCGCAGATTGCCATCCTGCCGGTAATCAACGATATCAGCATACCTTAAAATATTTAAATGCTGGGAAATATTAGGCTGACTTGTTTTTAGCAGGTCATGAATGTCAAGAACGCATTTTTCACCTTCTAACAAGGTCTCGACTGTAAACAGCCTGGCAGGATGACTTAGAGCCTTAAATACTTGGGATTCCTTTTTATAGTCGATATTGGGTGTCAAAGCTTATAATCCTTTAATTATATTCTTATATAGAAAAATAAATATAAACATAATTTTTAATTGATTTCAAGCTTAAATCTATTTATCTTCCAAAACGAGGGTTAACCACATTGCTGTATATGGAACCGAATGTGTAGCTTAATCCCACGGAAAAATCGTAGCTGAAATCTGTCGCAAGGATCTTTCGTGCCAAAAGGATCTCGTCCAGTGTCGCCCCTCCCATTGGAAGCGTGATCTGATCATGGATCTGGGAATAACTGGCATCCAGATTCAAGGAAAAACCCTGAAACAGCCGGAGGTTCAATTCTCCGGAAACACGGAGATGATTCAATTTAACATCATGAAATAGTGTAGAACCTTCCACATCGATCTCCGCATTCCCCCAAGGCTCCCTGACTTCAAATGTGATATTCAGAGACTGGCCTAATAGATGTTCCTTCATTTTTTCATAGATCGTTTCTTCATAATATTTGTGGTAAGCGTAGCCTATTCTGTAGAGAAAACGAAGCTGTCGCCGTGTTGATTCAGAATAAGGAAAAAAATTGTATTCAACGGTTGGTGCAGGATTGATGGAAAGATCTATGTTATTATATGTTGATTGAGACATACCAAAGGAAGCTCCTATCGACCAGTGATCGCTTATGCTTTTGACAAAAAGCGCCCATAGATTTTTGCTTTTAGACGTGCTGACAATAGTCTTATCTTCGATATCGAACCGGCTTTCATCAAAATTCCCAGAAATTCCCAGACGAATCTTCATATCCGGCGTCACCCGGTTTGCAGAAAGGTTCCCTCTCATGGAGACGGATCTTCTTGTGGACTGACCTCTTATGCTCCCCCTCAGGCTGATGCTGTAGACCCAGAAGTTCCATTTGTCTGAAACAGACGTTGGGTTGGTTTTCCGCTGAAAATCCACTTTAAAATGTTCGACAAAAGGAGTATGGACCATAAATGGGAAGAGTCCCTTTTTAAGGACTTCAACAAATCCCTTCCGTGTTGTATCCCATGCATCTGTTCTATTGGAAAAATATTTCAGGATATGTTGAATGTTTGAAAAATCGTTATGACCAATAAAATTCAGGGTGTATTCATAGCCGCCCGGACCTGTTCTTTGGATCGTGACAAGAATGTGGATATCCGCGATCTGTCTGTCTCTGACATAATTCACAAATGTAACATTCGTCCGGATGTAATCCCTGTCACAGCGCCAGCAGTCCAGAAAAACCTTTGGGGCATTTTCTTTGAGCACATCCATATCCGGCTTGATACTGTCTGCATAGGACAGGGCGGTTGTGAACAAAATAAACAGATTTAATATAATAAAGATTGTAAGGATTTTATATCTCATTTTTTTCATAGTCAAATATTCTAACATGTTTTGAACAAGTAATATTGCTTTTTTTTCGTAATTCTGATAAAAATCTGTCCCTGTAGGCCATTGATGAAAAATAAACAAAAACTTCTGGACATCATCGGGCGATTTTCCGGAAAAAAAATCGCTGTATGGGGTGATTTTTTGCTGGATGAGTATATCTACGGCAACACACGCCGCATTTCCCGGGAAGCTCCTGTTCTTGTCCTCTCTTATAAAAACAGCGAGTATGCTCTTGGAGGAGCGGGAAACGCACTCCTGAATATCCGTTCTCTGGGGGCTGAGCCTATTCCCATTGGGGTCATCGGCAAAGATGAATCAGGAAATCATATATTGGAGATCTTAAAAAGGACAAACATTCCTGCAGATCACTTGATCGTTCACGAAACCTATAAAACTCCCCTGAAAATCAGGATTCTGGCTGGAGAAGCATCGACGCGAAAACAGCAGATCCTTCGCATTGACAGGGAATCCCTTGTTCCAGACGATGAGCATGTACAGCAAGGGCTCCTGAGATCATTAAAAACTACAAGCGATTCCGCCCATGGACTCTTGATCTCGGATTATCATTATTTCACAGTCAAAACTGATATTTTCACTCAGGTTTTAAAACTTTTCAAGAGTAAAACTATTCCTGTTTCTCTCGATTCCCGCTTCAGGCTTCTCGATTTTCATAGAGTTACAATATCAACCCCAAATGAACCTGAAGTCGAAGAGGCATTGAACATCAGCCTAGAAGAAGATGATCAAAATGTCCGAAAAGCGGGAATCAGCATTCTTGATAAAACACAGGCTCATGCTGTCCTGATCACCCGCGGCTCTCATGGAATGACGCTTTTTGAACAAAATAAAACGGAACATACCATCCCCATCTATGGTTCGCCGGAAATCGTGGATGTCACAGGCGCTGGAGATACGGTGATCAGCGTTTTCACGCTGGCGCTGACATGCGGCGCAGATTTTGTAGAAGCCGCAGAACTGGCCAACTATGCGGGCGGGATCGTAGTCATGAAAAAAGGAACAGCCACTCTGGAACTTCACGAACTCCAGGAGGCAATCAAAACAGGACGTTGAAAAAATTATATTCCCTGGATCAGCTGTCTGATATCATAAAAAATCTTAAAAAAACCGGAAAAACCGTTGTTTTTGCAAACGGGTGTTTTGACCTCATCCATGTCGGACATATCCGGTATTTAAAAGAAGCTAAAGAATTGGGTGATATTCTTGTTGTGGCTCTCAACAGTGATTCATCTGTCCACCGGTTAAAAGGCAAAGACCGTCCTTTCATGAATGAGAACGAAAGAGCTGTTGTTCTTTCTTCTTTTTCCTTTGTGGACTATCTCACGATCTTTACGGAAGACAATGTGGAAAAAGTCCTCCTTTCCCTAAGACCCGATATCCATGCCAAAGGATCCGATTATACGGTTGAAACGGTTCCGGAAAGAGAAACCGTCCTCAGTTATGGTGGAAAAATTGCCATTACCGGAGGAGCAAAAGTTCGATCAACCTCAGAGATCATGAAAGAAAACAAACCATGAACTTTTTAATCGTCCGTCTCAGCTCCTTGGGAGATATCATTCATACTCTTCCTTCGTTTGCCGCTTTGAAAAAAAACTTTCCTGGCGCGAAAATAACCTGGATCGTGGAAGAAAAAGGAAAAGAGATACTGGCCCTTGTTCCTGGGATCGACAGGACCTTTGTTCACGGGACCAAAAATAAGAAAAAAACCTTTAAATTGTTCCGGAAGCTGGTATCTGATCTGAGATATTCCCTTAAGGGAAAAGATTATACAGCCCTCGATTTTCAGGGGTTGATCAAATCCGGACTTATTACCTGGATATCCGGAGCGAAAAAGCGGTTTGGTTTCGACCGGCGAAACTGCAGGGAATCCCAGGCCTCTCTTTTTTACACGGACAGAGCTGAAACAATGCCGGAAACCATCCATGTCATACAAAAAAATTTGAACTTACTGAGGCTTCTCGGCATAAAAGAGGAGAAATTTGTTTTTCCGGTCTCCATTCCTGAACCGATCTCAACATCAGTCCTCAAGGGACTGAGATCATTGGGATTTAATGAAAAGAAAAAACTTGTCATTCTGAATGTTGGAGCTGCATGGAAAACAAAAAGATGGTTTGAAGACCGGTGGGTCAAACTTGTTAAGATAATACAAAGTCCCGACCTGTTCCCTATTCTCCTCTGGGGAACAGAAAATGAAAAAGTCCTGGCTGAAAATATTAGTGATAAAACTGAAATTCCTCTTGTGCCCGCTATATCAATCCAGGAAGTTATCGCTTTGATCAGAGTATCATCATTGGTCATCACCGGCGACACCTTTGCGCTGCAAGCAGCTTGCGCTTTGAATAGACCGGTGGTTGCGTTGTTCGGCCCTACCAATCCAAAAAGAAACGGCCCGTTCAATCCTCTTGACAAAGTGGCATTTCATCAATCAGAATGCAGCTTCTGTTACAAAAAACAGTGCTCCTCTCTGGAATGCATGCAAAAGATAAATCCGGAAGAAGTCGCTGAGCTGGCTGTTGAAGTATTAAAAACAGATGAAAGAATCCAAGTTTATCAGTAAGATCTATGGCTGGAGAATAAGATCTGCTCTTTTATGTATTATCCTGGTCATCGTCCTGGCTAAACCAAATCCATATTCCATAGGGGCAGGCATTCTGATCACAATAGTGGGACTGCTGATCCGGGCATGGGCTTGTGTACATATCAGAAAAGAAAAAAGACTGGCCGTATCAGGTCCGTACAGATACACACGCAATCCACTCTATTTGGGAAATTTAATTCTCGGGATCGCTATTGCTGCCGGCTCGAATTCCTGGTGGGTCACGGCTGTTTTCATTGCATATTTTTTGATCTTCTATACGGTCGCTGTTCTTGTGGAAAAGGATAAAATGGAGCAGCTTTTCCCAAAGGAATATGGCGATTACAAGAAAAATGTTCCCCTCTTTTTTCCCAGGCTGAGACCTTATGGCGGTTCAAGCCCGATCCGGTCTGATCCCCATCTTTACAAAGAAAACAGGGAGCGCCGCGCTCTGACAGGATCCGCTGTTTTCTGGGCTATTCTGGTTTTGAAGATGATTCTGCTGTAAACATATCATGCCTACAAAAGAACGGATAAAAAAAGTCGAAAAAGTTCTCTCAGGACGCATAGCGGATTTAAGAGTCGTTCTCGAGGAGGTTAAAAACACGCACAATGCAAGCGCTGTTGTCAGAACATGCGATGCAGCAGGTATTCAGTATCTCGATATTATCACATCCAGCGGAGATCCTTTCCCGGTCAACGAGGCTATCTCAACCCGTGCTGAAAAATGGCTCCAATTTAATTATTATTCCTCTCCTTCTGAATGTCTTAATTCTCTAAAACAAAAGGGTTTCACGATCCTGGCTACTTCTTTGAATGAAAAGGCTGAATCTTACATTGACCTGGATTATACCAAGCCAGTAGCCATCATATTCGGAAACGAGGCTGATGGGATATCACCTGAAGCCTGCGATCTGGCTGATCACTACATCCGGATCCCCATGGCAGGGATGGCTCAAAGCATTAATCTATCAGTATCTGTGGGAATTGTCCTCTATGAAGCTCTCAGGCAGCGAGAAGCATGCCCGTCATTCAGACCGGCAGGCCTCGAACAGGCGGAATTTGACCATTTCTATAAAAAATGGTTAAAAATTGAATAATTCAGGGTTTTATCTTTTAATGTTTTTGTGATTTAATTAAGATACACGAATATGAAGAGATGGAAATTAACATGGGAGAAATAATAATATGAATAAAACAACTCTAAAATACATCGTAGACGTTTTTCTTCTCGTCTGTATGCTGGGAATTATCATTATCGGCTTCCTGCTTGCATTTGTCATTGCAGAAGGCCCTACGGCCAGCGAAGCCAGCAAATATTTCCTTAATCTGCACAGACATCAATGGAGCAGCATACATCTTTATCTTGCCCTTGCCTTTAGTTTTTTCCTTGTTGTTCACCTGATCCTTTCGTGGAAATGGATAAAAGCAAACACTAAGAAAATTTTTAAAAAAGGATGGGGCCTGGCCCTGATTTTTTTCTTGCTTTTAAGCATTGTCGTTGTTTTGCTCTTTTGGATGTTTACACCTAAACACCCCGGTCAATATGATGAATACGGCACAAAAAGAGGAGAAAGAGGCCGGGCGATCATAAATCTTGAAAACGATCAGCAAAAAGATCTATTTGTAGTCACAGGTCAAATGACCCTGAAGGACGTAGAGAAGGCAACAGGAATTCACGTGCAAAAGATCATTGAAACAGTTAAGCTCCCAACAGACGTCTCCCTGGATGAGACCCTGGGATGGCTTAGAAAGAAACATGGTTTATCTTTGGTAGAGTTTAGAGAAGCTATAGATTTACTCTTGGAAACAGCGCCAGAACCATCTGAAAAATTACCAGAACCATCCCGGGAATTGTTAACCCCGAAAACAGCAGAAGAAAAACCAGCTGCGATCGATAAAATTGATACCACAGAAGAATCGATAGAGCATGAAAAAAAAGTGACAAGGGGCGTTTCAGCAGAAGACCAGTCAGGAATTCTGATAACCGGTCGAATGACCTTACTTGATCTTGAAAGAGAAACCGGAATTTCCGCTAGAAAGATAGCCGGCAAACTGGGGCTTCCTGAATCTGTTTCCCTCAACGAAAATTTAGGCCGGCTGAGAAGACAGTATGGATTTTCCATGCAGGATATAAGAGATGCTATTTCAGCCCTAATCGAGAAAAAATGATAATTTATGTGATTTCAGCCACATATCGCAGCCTGACCCTATTGAATTAACTTTTCCCTGGGCATAGTTTTTATGCCAGTCACTTGGCACCGGCATCTCCTGGTAAAAAGATTCACGCTGTGCCTCAAGCGGACAACGGCTACAGCCCATAAAATCGGCAGCGCAGATAATTTTATGCTCAGTCATAGATGAAAGTTCGTCTAATAAACTATATCCTTCTCCACAGCGCAAAAGATGGTGGTCAAGAATTAAAGTATCGACTTCCCTGGCCAAATGGATAACCTTATGTATGGCTTTTTTACGTTTCAGCTGCGTTATATGCTCTAAATATATGGGAGGTCCGGAAGCAAAAACTATGTCAGGATGCCATTTGAGTATTTGTAATATTGGCTTGTCATTCAAAAATTGAATGTCAGAAGCATGCACAAACACATCTTTTCCATCTTTTATACATGTCATCATCACTGTCCCAAGGATTTTTTTCCCTTCTCCATGCGGCATAGGCTGGGAGAAACTCAAGGGCCCATTTTTCTCGCCCTCCGCATCAGGAAGCTCCCGTCCAAGAAACTTAGATAAATGATCGAACCGATTTATCATTGTATCCGAAAGGTCATGAGATCCTTTGCACCACAACCTGGGTTTATTAAAAAACGATCTGACTTGACTGGCTGCAAGCTGATATGGATTAGCATCTACAAGCGGACAGTGATCACCATGGAAGTGACTGATCACTATGTCAGTGCAGTCCTTTAATTGTTTTATGATTTCTCTGCGGATCTTCTCTCCTACTGCTACTTGAACCGGGTGAGGGAGTAAACCATGACGTTGATATCCCAGAGCCAATCCAGGGTCGATGACCACCTTGCGATCCCCTGTCTCAATTACACAGGAAAGTCCTCTTACTCCTAATGACTCAGTACCAATGATTTTAATGCGCATTTGCTTTATTCATAAAAATTTGCGATATGTCTAAACATTAACACAATCATCTAAAAAATTATTTTATATATCGCAACTTTTTACCCTTCGGGCAAGCCGATCTGCTTTGTTGCGGCGCATTCGCAGTATATGAATACGGCTTCATGCGCCACGCCGCGCATATCGACTCGTGAATAAAGCAAACTCTGAATTATTTATAATAAATGGCCGATTTGTCTCGTTTGTCTCGTTTGTCTCGTCATTCCCGCGCAGGCGGGAATCCAGTTTCTTGAGTTCATTGAGCTTATTGGGTTTATTGAGTTAAATCCAATTAAAATAACCCAAAGAACACAACGAACTCAAAGAACCCAATAAACTCTTATCGACTTCTACGACTTCTATGGACCTCAATAGACTTCTATAGACTTTTGGCCTTTGGCCCTCGAATCCTTGGCCTCTCCTAGAGGCCTGATAAATCACGCACTGGAAAATATTGACAAAATAACAAAATGATTATATAAAAAAAATAACATCATTAATATTTATTAATGGAGAAAAATAATGAAAAAAACATTATTCCTATCCGGTATTGTTATTATCTCGTTTCTTTTTGTATCCCAACAGCTTTTCGCTCAAAGATATTATAGAAATGGCCCTGATCTAACCCAGGAGCAGATGGAGAAGATGAATAAACTTGAGCTTGAACTCGAAAAAGAGCTTTCCTCTTTATTTTCCAAACTGAGAAACAATTATATGAAGCTTGATGAACTCGAGCTTCAGAGAAATCCTGACTACACCAGAACAAGCAAGATCTGGGAAGAAATTTATAAGCTTGAAGAAGAGATAGAAAAGAAAGAAATATCACATGAGGCAAATATCAGAGGCCTGCTGACCAAAGACCAAAGGACTGAATTCGATTCATATTACGGCTATGGAATGGGCGCTGGCAGAGGTTATTTCGGACGCGGGCGCGGGAGAATGGGCCAAGGCTATGCACGGTTCGGCAGCGGTTATGGAGCCGGATATGGTAGAAATTATTTAAGGCGAGGCACAGCTCGGCAGGGCCAAGGTTAGTACGGCCGCGGACTAGGCGCTGGAAGGCTGGACCGTGGTAATTACCGGTATTACTCCAGGGTTCGCAACGGCAGAGGCCCCTGCGGCGCTGGATGGGGCAAATGGTCCAGACGGGGTTACGGCCGGGGCCGTTAAACCTTGATGCTCTGATACTTTTTAAAAAATTTACTTAGATTGGGCTTTGTATTCTCTTTTTTCTCCCATAACTGATAGAGCAGCTCATCGGCCATCTTTTTTACTTCCTTTGTCCACTCTAATCCTTTTTCTTCATCCTGTGCAATTTCCACATCTATCTTCTTTTTCTTTCTGTTTCGGATATATTCGATGGAGATCTTTTTTCCTTCTTCTTTTTTCTGAATAATATCGATAAGATCTTCTACTGTTTCTATCTTCTGACCGTCAGCTCCAATAAGAACATCTCCAACTTTTAATCCCGCTTTTTCCGCTGGGCTGTCTTTTGTGACTCCGGCAATGAGAAGACCGAGCCCATTCTTTACACCGAAATACTCGGACAGGTCCTGGTTAAGAACCTGGAGGTTAACACCGATATATTTCCGGCTTTCAAATTTTCTCCAAAACCCAATTTTAGATTTTGGCTCTAAGAACTGCGGGATTTTAGAGGGTAGTTCACGAATTGGGGCAAAAAGGTCGGGAAATTTTTTCTCCATATCCAAGAATATATTCTCCTTTTTGTATTCCCCCAGTTCAACATCCAGGTTGATTGTCTTGTCATTTCTTTCGATAGCGATCTTTAACCTGTCTCCAGGTTTCCGTTTTCGTATTTCCCTTACAAGCATTTCTTGATCTTCCAAGTCTTTTCCATCTATCCGGATAACAAGGTCTCCTTCCTTTAATCCGGCTTTTTCAGCAGGGCTGTCCGGCTCAACTCCGGTGATCTCGATGTTTTTATTTCCACTTTCTTTAATAATAGAAACTCCAAGCCAGCCTCTTTCGATTTTCCCTTTTTCTATGATCTCCTCGGCAATGATCTTCACCGTATTCACAGGAACGGCCAGGGCCAACCCTGAAGAAGGTGCTTCAGCCCGGCTGAACGCCACGCCGGATCCGGTAATAATTCTTTCTCTGAATTCAAATCTTATAGGCCGTTCATCTGTATAAGTGCCTCTAAGAAGGCCGACCATACGGCCGGTTTTATCCACGACAGGGCTTCCGCTCATTCCCGGGACTACATAGACATTAAGCCGTACGTACTGGTCTCCGATCGAGCTTACGATTCCCTGAGTAACAGCAGGAGTATTTTCCGGCGAAATGCTTATCACTCCGATCCAGGAACCGGCGGAAAGATCTTTTTTGCTCCCCATTTTGATCGGAGCCAGCTTGGCTTCTTTTACATGAATAACAGCAAGATGGGTCTCGGAATCCATGCCCAGAAATTCCGCTTTTAACCTCTCCCCCTCTGAAGTAATAATAAATATCTCCTCATCACTCGGAGAGATCAATGCTGTTGTGATGATATGACCTTTCTTGTCAAA
>DAOVDI010000099.1 GCA_030669585.1 Acidobacteriota bacterium | reverse complement strand
GCCTTCTTTCTTAAACTAAGAAAATCATTATGGCCCGTTAGCTCAACTGGTAGAGCAACAGACTCTTAATCTGTAGGTTGAAGGTTCGAGTCCTTCACGGGTCATGTTTTTTTTCATTAGAGACAGATATTATGATACCCTACTGAAAGTAGAAAAAAGGCCTTGATAAAAATAATCATCCACAGGATCAGATCCTTGTTTATATTCGACTTATGGAGGGAATGAAATGAATATTCAGCAAATTTCCTTTGGTTTTATTGAATTTTTTCTGACTATATTTATAAGTTTTGTGTTGATCTTTTTCTGTTACAGGCTTTTATTGGCGTTGACTCCCAAATTTGACGAAGAAGAGCAGCTGAAGCGCAAAAATGTTTCCGTGGGCCTTGTCCTGGGCGGGATCCTGCTGGGAGAGGCGATCATTGTCAAACAGGCCATCTATCCTGTGATGGCTGTGGTCCAGCTCTTTATTCTTGGCGAAGATCGGAGTTTCTTTTCTTTTATCAAAACACTGGGATTGAGTATCGGACACGTCCTCATGGCCGGAATTCTGGCAGTGGTAAGCATGCTTTTCTGTTTCTGGTTGTTCAATCTGCTTACTCCTCGTATTGACCAATATGAGGAGATCAAACAGAATAATATGGCTGTGGCCGTATTTATGGCCCTATTTATTGTAGGAATCTGCCTCCTGTTGAGCACCGGTGTTTCCGGACTGATAAAAGCCCTTATCCCGTTCCCGGACATCGGTTCCATCCCCCTTAGATAAGGTTATGAGAACCCCTTTTTTTGTCTCTGTTATCCTGTTGATCATGTTTGCTGGATTGATCTTAATTGCGTCTTTTCCTGGAGCTCAGTCATCGGAGATCCCGGATTTAAAGCGGAGCAAAAGTCAGCAGGCTTATAAAAATCGGAATTTGCTGTTGTTTCAAAAAAAGGAAGAAGGCGGGAATTTTCATTTGACTTATGGATGGAAGGGATTCAAGGAGGTCAGCTACCTTATGACTTTTACTGTTTCAAAAGAGGACCTTCTTACATCAGAGAAGGAGATCGGTTATGTTCTGGAAGACCTGGACCTTTATGTTGAAGAAGGGCTGAAGCCTCTGCGGGAAGAAATGATTTCCTTTTTATCGGCATTTACCCATGATCTGATCAAAAAAAGCCCCTATAGACAGTACTTTATCCTCAATAGTATAAACTCTATGAGTTTCAACATCAAGATATCAGCGCCACGTGAAATTTATGACAAAGTCAAGGAAGAATTTTCGAGAATGACCAGTATGATCGCTGATGAACAGAACATCTATTTCAAGAGGCTCCGGAAGGAAAGATCCCGGCTGATAAAATCCTTCATTGAAGGCAAGGGACTCCGGTATTATGGGGAAAAGATCGGAGTGAATTATGGCCTTTGTGTGAAAAATAATCGGCATAGGGTCAGACATGTGGTTGAAAAATTAAAGAACCTTAATCCTAAAAAAACTCTTGCGGGATTTTTTACAGTCCTGCTCTCATTTATACAGAGGATCAAGTACGGAATTCCCCCTTTTAAGGAAGGGGACAGGTTGACTCTGGGCTTTTGGTCCCCTCCAAAAATATTTGTGAGCAATCTTGGAGATTGTGATTCGAAAAGCGTAGCATTTGCGGCTCTATGGACGAATTTCCGAAGATATCCTCTTTTACTCATCAAAATTCCCAATCATATGTTCATTGGCCTGGCGGTTCCCGTTTCCATGGAGAGTGGAATTGTGATCAATGGTCTGCGCTACACCCTGTGTGAAGTCAGCGGGCCGGATATATGGCCTCCGGGATTGATCTCATCCTACAGCAGGATGTACATTGACAGCGGCCGGTTTTCCTATGAACTGATCAGATAATAAGAACCATTGGATAATATCGGTTGAAATCCGGGATGGTTTCTGTTACCTTGTTTATTTATAAAGATTTTAACAGGAGAAAGACTTGGTAAAGGAATACGGCGGAATAGACAGCAAGTTCAGATATGTCATCCTGGCGTCCTTGCGGGCCAAGGAGCTTTTAAGGGGGGCCAAGCCCAAGATAAAATCCAAGTCAAAAAATCTCATCCGTGTCGCTCAGGAAGAAGTTAAAAGCGGTATTATCGATTATAAGTTTATTAAGCCTGATCAAGACACAAGTCCTGAAAAAGAAGATGGAATATTCATTGGAGAAAAACTGGTGCAGGAAATAGCAAGAGAAGAATTTGAAATGGCGACTGAAACAAAAGCTGGCAAGAAAAAACCTGAGAAATCCAAGAAAAAATCATAACTTCTTCCTATCAATGTTTTCCAGTATTAGCTGGATATAATCATTTTTAATAAATTCTTTTTTTGAAAACCCCAAGGATTTTGAGAAATGGACAATATCGCTTTGTTTTCCTTCCAGCTCCAGAAAGTTTCCGGCCTCTGTTTCATCCAGACAGATCACCAGTTTTTTTATCCTGAACCGGGTTCTGAATTTTTTGTAAGTAAAAAAAGATTGAAGTCCCAGTGACTTCAGGATCTTTTTTATGTGTGTGGCATTTTTGATCTCGGTTTCGAATTCCTCCCGGATTTTAAATTTTCGTGATTTTTTCGGAGTGCCTTTAAAAGTCAAAAAGTGTTTTTTCCCAATAGTCCTGAGTCGTACAGCCTGCTTTTTTCCCCGAAGCTGGGCGGATGGATAATCATACAGGATATTCTCTTCAAAAGACCTCTCCTGCTCCAGAACTGCACCGAGATCCAGAAGCTTGTTTCGGATGTCTTTGATATTGGGGACAGGGATCTTAACTTCGATTTCGATCATGCTTAAAAGGTCTATTTATTTCTGACCAGAATATAATCCGATATAAGGGAAAGAGCTTTCCTGTGATCGGATTCTGCAAAATTCTGAATGATGTTTTTGGCTTTTAAAGAATAATCTTCCGCTTTCTGATAGGAGTATTCAAGGGCTCTGTTGGACTGGATAACGGATAGAATTTTCTGCTTCAAGCCCTTTTCTTTATCCGGATTTGCGATGAACTTGTTAATGTTCCTGCGGTCTAGCGGGCTGCTGTTGTTTAAAGTGTAGATCAAAGGAAGGGTGATGCGACCTTCAGCCATGTCGGATAATACAGGTTTTCCAATGGTTTTTTCATCCCCCTTGTAATCAAGGATGTCATCTATGATCTGAAAGGACATTCCCAGATACGTGCCAAAAGCGGCAAGGTCTGTTTTTTCCTTTTCAGAAGCGTCGCCCAGAATTCCTCCCAATAGACAGGAAGTGGAAAAAAGAGCAGCTGTTTTTTTATTGATGATCTCCAGATATTGATCCTCCTCGATATCCAGATTTCCCGTCATATAATATTCAAAGAGTTCCCCGTCGATCATCTCTGCCGATGTGTCTGACAGGATGCGTATAACCTGCGGGTTGGAACTTAACAGAGAACGTCCGATGGTCTTGATATAAAGATAATCCCCGAGGAGCACGGTGATGTTAGGGCCCCATTTTGCGTGGACGGTTTTTTCCCCTCGCCTCAGATTGGAATTGTCAATAATGTCGTCATGGATCAAGCTGGCCACATGAAGGGCCTCGACGAGAGAGCACATCAGGATGTCTTCATGCCCCTTATAATCAAAGAGCCTAGAACTCAATAAAACCAGGGCAGGGCGTATCCGTTTCCCCTTTTTTTTAAAAATGTAGGAGTTAATCTCGGAAATAAGAGGGTTGGGTGATCCAGAAAAATCCTGCATGGAATTTTCGACCTGATTGAGTTTCTTCTGAATAGTCCTGTAAATATTCGAAAGCGAAGGATTCTGCTTAGCCGTTTTTTTGACATCAATGTTATTTTTAACACTCATTTTATAATAACTTCACTATATTATCATCTCATCTTTGCTATTTCAAACAGAAAGCAGTCTTCAAAGTTTTTTGTAGTCTGAAGTGCAAGTTCTTCGTAGGGGATATTTTTCAGGGAGGCCAACAATTTGGCAGTTTCCTTAACATAGACGGGTTCATTCCTTTTGACCTTCCCCCGGAATGGGACCGGAGTCAGATAGGGAGCATCTGTTTCCACAAGAAGTCGTTCGATAGGGATCTTTTTTGCTGTTTCCCTCAGGTTAAAAGCCCCGGGAAATGTCAGGATTCCTGAAAAGGAGATATAGAAATTATTATCCAGCATTTTTTTGGCCATATCCCAATCTTCAGTAAAACAGTGAAGAACACCGCCACGTGTAAATTGTACCTGATCAACACTTTCCATAACCTCTTTTGAAGAGTTTCGGCTGTGAATAATGACCGGGAGGTCGAGTTCCTGTGCGATCAGGAGATGGTCACGAAATACAGGGATCTGTGCTTCAGAGGAAGAGAAATTGTAGTAAAAGTCGAGTCCGATCTCTCCGATGGCGTTGATGATCCTATCAGAGGCCATATTCTTGAGCTGCTCAGGAAAAGCCTTTTGATAATCTTTGGCTTGATGGGGATGAACACCGGCTGCAAGGATGATGTTGTCATATATGGCTACAAGATCCAGGGCGATCTCTAAGCGCTTCGGCTCGGTAAGATCCGCAGGGCAGAGAATGGCGGAAATATCTTCCTTAAATGCGCGTTCGATGACCTCTTCCCTGTCCCCGTCAAAATCCTCCATGTTAATATGAGCATGAGAGTCGACGATTTTGGATGAAAATAATCCCATATTATTGAATTAAAAAAACCAGGCCCGCTGAAAAAACGGGCCTGATGATGTTATGCTGTAAAAACCGTCGCCTGATCCTACTGGAGGATCTTCTTTTTCAGACTGCGGATTGGAATGGCTCCGTACTTAAGAAGCTCATCCAAGAATTCCTTCCGGTTGAAAGAAGTTCCTTTCTTCTGTCTGTATTCTTTTTCTATATCCTGTAATTCTTGGAAACCGATATAAGCATAGGCGGCCAGGCCCGGGTTGAGAGCGATTTCCAGGAACTTGCGTTCTGCTTCGGCTTTTGTCTGGAAACCGGCCAGGGTCATGTAGCTGATCGCTTTCTCTTTTGTCATTCCGGTTTCATGAATATTGTATTCAAGGATGAAATTCTGGACGGCTCTTAACTGATATTTCAACTGGCACAACCTCACACGGGTGGCATAATTTCTGAATCCAGCCTTTACGAACATTTCTTCAAAATAAAGCGGCCATCCTTTAATAAGAGGTTTGTTCGCATATATCTTCTTGATTAAAGACGGGTTTTTTCGCGTGAAAACCGTCGGGACAAAAGTGCCTGGGTAGATATTTCGTATGACCCAGAATGGGATGAGAAAATTATTGTACTCCTCCAATATGGAAGTGATCTGCTCTTCAGGCGAAGTATGATTAAATGGGGCGATTTGGAAAGCATAAGTACTGTTTGTTTCATAGAATCCGGGAACGGCCAGCCGAAACCATTTTTTTCCCTGGTATTCAACAGGCATAGCTTCAATGGTCAGATCTTCAGCCGGAAGGGAACAGAAATCCTTTTCTGTAATGAAATTTTTGATCTCGATGACCAAGTTATTAATATTCCCCAAGAATTCTTCTTTGGAAGCGTGCTCGTTTTTGATCTTGTCCAGAACATGTTTGATAACGACGTTCCTCAACTGTTCTTCGGTAATTTTGGGAGGGTTATCAAGGTTGATCTTAGGATCCATGATTTTGTAAAGATGAATGCAGCAGAGGAACATCTCGCGGCGTATGTTTGTATAGTCGGCTTGGGCTCTGGCAACAAGGTCTTGAATGGGGATAGTGTTCTGTAAAGTGTTCCGCATGAGCCTGGGGTGAGCTTCTCCAAGCATGAAAGTTCCTGTGGATCGGGCAAGGAGCTCGCCTTTCAGGAAACTCTCATAGGCTTCAAGCTCAGGTACGGCTTTAGCAAAATATTTATCAAGGTTTTTCTTCTGGGAGGCGGGAGCCTGTGCGACCCATTGGGCAAGATCGTTCTTATAAAAACTGAGGATGGAAGGAAACTGATTTATGGCGGTTTCCGTGAATATCTGGGCGGGTGTTTTAAGATTCTCGCGTGCCTGTTTCAGAAGCTTGGGAAGCGCTTTTAATCTATCAGAGATGTTTTTTGCTTTTGTCTCTTCTGCAATGGAACCATCATTGATCAGACTTCTGATACAATTGTTGAAAATGTCATTATAGAACAGTGGATTGTATTCCCACGGAATAATCCTCTCATGACGCATAAGCTCCAGATCCAGACCGTCAATGACCATTTCATGGTCGATCTGAAAGTCTTCACTGAGAATTGTCTTGTCAACTTTTGTTATCAATTCCTGGTTGAATTTGTCCAGTTCGTCCTGCCGTTTTTCGAGGTTTTTACTGCTTAAATCCTCAAGCTTGCCGTCGTAATTATGATAGCCGGCTATAGTTGCTGATGTGGGATAAAATTTCCATAAAGCATCCAGATAATCATCCAGAGCTTTTTGAAACTTTGCATCTTCCCCGTTTTGCTGGGAAAGTACTATCCCGGAAGAGAAAACAATAACAGCCAGGATGATGAGTGGGGTTAAAAATTTCTTCATAGCGCCCTCCTTGAAAAAATCATTTTTCATGTTTCGATGCAGGCTTAAAAATTGAAGTGAAAGCCTATCACAATTTCATTGTGAAAAGCAACATAAACAAAGTGGCTGTCCCCTCACATTCGGATAAGGGCGGAAGCCCAGGTGTAGCCTGATCCGAATGCTGTCAGCATTACCAAGTCGCCTTTGTTTATGCGTTTCTCTTTGATCGCCTCATCCATAGCAATGGGGATGGATGCGGCTGTAGTATTTCCGTATTTTGAGATATTCCGGATGACTTTTTCCACCGGAATTCCCAGATTCCTGGCTACCATCAGGCTGATCCTGTCATTAGCCTGATGCGGGATGAGATGGTCTACATCCTCAATGGTGAAGTTATTAAAAGCAAGTGCGGTCCTGACGGCTTCGGGCATTTTCTCGGAGGCAGTTTTAAACACATGCTTACCGCTCATTTTCGGCATAAACCCACCAGAAGCCAGGGTTTCTTCAGTAATGATCGGTTTGTCCATTGGGCTGGGTTTTTCCATCCAGAGATTCTGTGCGAACCGCCCGTCTGAGAACAGATGAGTGGAGAGGATCCCGGTTCCGTTCCCATTTTCATTGGGTTCAATGATGACTGCTCCAGCGCCGTCGCCAAAAAGCACGGCCAGATCCCGACCGTCATCCGAATAATCCAGGTTGGAGGATTGAATTTCGGCCGCCACAAGGAGAACCTTTTTGTAAGTTCTGCTTGAGATGTACTGATCCGCAACGGACAGTGCATAGATAAAACCGCTGCACTGGTTGCGGATATCAAGGGCGCCGATATCATAGAGGTCGAGTTTTGCCTGAACGAGAACACCAATACCGGGGAAATAATGATCCGGTGAAAGCGTGGCGGCAATTATCATATCGATCTCGGATTTGTTGATTCCCGCGTCATCGATAGCCCGGAGGGCAGCCTCGTATGCCAGGTCAGATGTTCCTATTCCGGCTTCAGCATAATGTCTTTCTTCAATGCCCGAGCGTGTTCTTATCCACTCGTCTGATGTGTTCATCTGTTTTTCGAGGTCAAAGTTTGTAATGACTTTTGGTGGGATATAATGTCCGATTCCTGATATTTTTGCTTTTCCGTCCATATTACCTCTTTTTACATTTTTCTTATATTTTATGGGATAGTTAAAAAAAAATAAAGAACTAAAATATTATCGAGTAACTTGCCTGGATTATTCACGGGCCGAGGAAAGGCCAAAAAAAACAGTCTATAGGAGTCCATAGAAGTCTGTCGAAGTCTATTGAGGTCTATTGAAGTCTATTGAAGTCGTAGAAGTCTATTGAAGTCTATTGAAGTCGAAGAAAGCCCAAAGCAGCTTAACCCAAAGTCATTTAATTTACGTCATTCCCGTGGAAACGGGAATCCAGATAAACGAGATGAACGAGAGTAACGAGATAAACGAGATAAACGATTTTTTCCTACTGCGAATG
>DAOVDI010000125.1 GCA_030669585.1 Acidobacteriota bacterium | reverse complement strand
TTTTCGTGATGAGCTTAGATTTAAAGTCTGAATCCTCATGTACATGGGATCTTTTATCTCTGGGAGAGATTATGCTCCGCTTTGACCCGGGTGAGGGGAGAATCCATACGACACGTTCATTTCGTGTCTGGGAAGGCGGTGGAGAGTACAATGTTGCCCGTGGGCTGCGGCGGTGCTTTGGAATGCGTACAGCAGTAGTTACGGCTCTTGCCGACAATCCGGTTGGACGTCTTGTTGAAGATTTTATCCTTCAGGGAGGCGTGGATGTTTCCATGATAAAGTGGGTGAATTATGACGGGATCGGCAGATCCGTCCGAAATGGAATGTATTTTATCGAGCGCGGCTATGGTATTCGAGGCGCGTTGGGATGTTCTGATCGTGGGAACACGGCCGTGTCTCAATTAAAAAAAGGAGACATCGACTGGGATAGGATTTTTGGAGAAAAAGGAGTCCGGTGGTTTCATACAGGTGGTATCTTTGCAGCCCTGTCCTCAACAACACCTGAGGTCATCATTGAAGCCATGACAGCAGCTAAAAAGTACGGGACCGTTATCTCGTATGATCTGAATTACAGGCCGTCTCTTTGGAAGGCCTTTGGCGGGAAGGAGAAAGCGCAGGAAGTCAACAAGGAGATCGCAAAGTACGTGGATGTTATGATCGGCAATGAAGAGGATTTTACTGCATGTCTCGGTTTTGAGGTCGAGGGTGTTGATAAAAAACTCTCTAAATTGGATGTGTCGTATTTCAAGAAAATGATCGAGAAAGCCGTGTCAAACTATCCCAATTTTAAGGCGATAGCCACAACCCTTCGGGGTGTTAAAACGGCGACTGTAAACGATTGGGGTGCTGTCTGCTGGGTGGATGGCAATTTTTATGAAGCCGTGCATCGTCCGAACCTGGAAATTCTTGATAGAGTCGGCGGCGGCGACAGCTTTGCCTCGGGATTTATATACGGTATTATGGTCTTGAAAGATCCCCAAAAAGCTGTTGAGTATGGGGCAGCCCATGGTGCTCTTGCGATGACTACGCCGGGTGATACTACTATGGCCACCCTGAATGATGTGAAAAAAATTGTTGGTGGGGGCGGAGCACGCGTAGAAAGATAGAAAGAGAGGGTTCAAGGGTTCGAGGGTTCGAGTGAAAAGAAATAAGATAATATTTTTACTTCTAATCATCGGGTTAACATATGGTTTTGCTCAAAATGCCGATGATGTGATATCTGTAAAGCTGTTCAGCTCTGAAGATAAGCTTGAACCGGGTAAAAACAATCCCGTCTCCATCGAGATCAAGATCGAGGAGCCTTTTCACATCAACTCGCGGCAGCCGGCCGAGGATTATCTGATCCCTGTTACGATAAGTTTTAATGGAAAGGAAGGACTGGTATTCAGTGGGACTGAGTTCCCTGAACCCGAAATCAAGCTCATGGGGTTTTCAGATATTCCTCTGTCCATCTATGAAGGAACTTTCGTTGTTAAAACTTTAGTGAAACTTCCGGCATCGTTTGAAGGAAGCGAGGTGATGATCAGCGGAACGATCGGATATCAAGCGTGTGATGATAACTCCTGTCTGGCGCCGGCTGAGCTGAAATTCAATAAGTCGTTTAAGGTAGCGGATGCCTCTGGAGAGACTACTCTGAGCAATACGATCATTCAGCCGGAGGAAGGCGAGTTTATACAAATCGTGGGTGAGAAGGGATTGTTTTCAACATTCCTCCTTATTTTTCTAGGCGGTTTGGCATTAAATCTGACACCCTGTGTCTATCCCATTATTCCCATTACGGTCGGTTACTTCGGCGGTCAGGCGGAAGGCCGCAAAGGCGGAATAATTGCCCATGCCATATTATATGTCCTCGGAATGGCGGTAACATACTCTGCCCTTGGAGTGATCGCTGCCATGACAGGAAGTCTGTTCGGTGCGGCTCTGCAGAATCCGATCGTGCTTATTGCTATCGCTTTGGTGATGATAGTGCTGGCGCTGAGTATGTTTAACCTTTACGAATTCCGTCTTCCGTCTTTTTTAACAAATCTGGCAGGTGGTTCCAAAAAGGGTTATCTGGGCACCATCTTTATGGGCTTAACAGTCGGCCTGGTAGCAGCTCCGTGCATTGGTCCCTTTATCCTGGGTTTGCTGACCTATGTTGGGGAAAAAGGGGATGTATTCCTGGGCTTTCTGATGTTTTTTGTGCTGGCTCTGGGCTTGGGGATCCCTTTTGTTTTTCTGGCTGTTTTTTCCGGAAGCATAAACAAACTTCCCAGCTCCGGATCCTGGATGGTCTGGGTCAGGACGATCTTTGGCTTCATCCTGGTTGCCATGGCGATATACTTCTTAAAACCGCTGTTTCCAAACAGTCTTGTCTATCATCTGGCTCTTGCCTTGAACCTTTTTATTGGCGGGATCTATATGGCCTGGGTCGAGCCGACCAGGTTGGACAATAAGGTGTTCCCTCTGATCAGGAACATTATTGGAATTGTATTTTTTGTCGCGGCTCTGGTTTTTACTGTGAGTGGAATTCAGTCGTATGTGGATGACCGTATGCATGAGGTGAGTCTGGGATCAGGTTCTTTCGCGCGGAACGAAATGATCCAGTGGGAGGCTTATTCGGAAGAAAATAACCAGAAAGCGAAGGAGCAGTCAAAACCTGTTCTTTTGGATTTTCATGCTGATTGGTGTATTCCCTGCAGGGAACTGGACAAATTCACATTCACTGATAAGAAAGTCGTGAACATGTCAAGAAAATTTGTTATGCTGAAAGTGGACCTGACAACAACTGATAATCAGATTTATGAAAAGTTGAGGAGAAAATATAAGATCAAGGGTGTTCCGATACTGGTTCTTTTAAAGCCTGATGGGAATGAAGTCAAGGATGCGCGTGTGGTCGGATTCATCAAGGCCCAGGGACTCCTTGAAAAAATGGACAAAGTATTAAAAGGCGGCTAACGCCAGCGAGAAAAGTGTGAAAGAAAGGGTTCAAGGATTCGAGTGAAAGAATAAAAGAGAGGGTTCAAGGATTCAAGGGTTCAAGGATTCGAGTGAAAAGAAAAGATAGAAGCAGCTTAGCCAAAAGTCATTTAATTTACGTCATTCCCGTGGAAACGGGAATCCAGTATAAATTGTATTCTGGATTCCCACTTTCGTGGGAATGACGAAGAGGGCGAAAATGACAGGAATTAAAGGACTTTGGGCTTTAGGCTTTCTTCGACTTCTATAGACTTCTATGGACTTCGACAGACTTTTCTTGCCGACGAGACAAACGAGATGAAAGGAGTGCGGGATGAAGAGAAAAGTTAAGAAACAAATAAAAGAAGATCTACTTGTTGATACAGTTACAACGGTTATTGATTTTTCAAAACATCGCAAAAAAGAGATTATGTTGGCAGTAGCAGCGGTTCTTGTTCTGATTATCGCTGTAATCGGGGTCCGGCTGATCAAGTCCGGCAGCAGCACAAGAGAAAATCGTATACTGTCGCAGATCCTCAGCCTGAGTGAGGAATTGAAAGACCATCCTGAGAAACTTCCGGAATTGGAAAAATTGGCCGGCAGTGGTAAATTTTCCCGGATGGCTCATATCCAACTGGCGTCCTATTGGATCGAGAAGCAGGATTTTAAAAAAGCAGAAGCAGAACTGGGAAAGATCCCGGCAAGGAAAAGGGATACCATTTATTATCAGTCAAGGGATATGCTGGCGCAGGTGTTTTTTTACCAGAAAAAATATGAGGAAGCGTTAGCGATCTATGATGAGTTAGAAAAAACTCCTGGGGATTATTCCATGGATGTGATCTACTTTCATAAAGCAGAAGTTCTGGAAAGAAAAGGAGAGGTCGAAAAAGCGCTGGAACTCTTTAAAAAAATCCAGGATGAATATTCCCAGACTTATTTCGGGTATGAAGCTTCCCAGAAGGTTCAGAAACTCGAAGAAAAAAAATAATCACTCTATTGTATTATTGATTGGAATGGATATAATATATTCTATTTTTTATCTTACTGGAGGGAATTATGGCTTATTTAATCAATGAAGAATGTATCAATTGCGGCGCCTGCGAACCTGAATGTCCTTCTTCCGCCATCACTGCCGGGGATGATATCTATGTGATCGATCATGAAAAATGCGTTGAGTGTGAAGGACATTTTGATGAGCCCCAATGCGCTTCCGTATGCCCTGTTGACGCTTGTGTTCCTGATCCTGATCATCCTAAGTCCTGATGCCGAGGAATTAACGTTTTATTATTTTACGCAGTTTAAAAATTAATTGTTAAAAGAAAGGAGTGATTTTGGTCACTCCTTTTTTTTTAAGATAACTCACGAGTCGAGGAGAGGCCAAGGAAAAATAGTCTATAGAAGTCTTTAGAGGTCTATTGAAGTCGATAGGAGTCTATTGAAGTTTATAAGAGTTTATTGAGTTCTTTGAGTTCGTTGGGTTCTTTGAGTTATTTAAATAGAATTTAACTCAACAAACTCAAGAAACTCCATGAACTCAAAGAGCTGGATTCCCGTTTCCACGGGAATGACGGAGAGGCGAAGAAGACGAAGGGATAGGAGAGGTTAAGAGGATGCTCAAAGCACTTATTAAGTCCTTAGAAAGAAAAGCACTTGAATCCTTGAACCCTTTAATCCTCGAACCCTTTTTTTCAATGTATCGACAATTTTCATGAATAATTTAGAGACTGCTTTATTCACGAGTCGAGGTTGCCGTAGCTGCGAGGAGTGGTTCGTGAAGCTGTATTTATATACTGCGAACGAAACACGACGAAGCCACTGCGGTG
>DAOVDI010000055.1 GCA_030669585.1 Acidobacteriota bacterium | reverse complement strand
GGGCCGTATTTTTTTTTATTGAGAAAACAAGACTTATTTATGCGTTTTAAGTTATGGTATTTATATTGAAAAAGATGGTATACTCTTTAGGGGTTAAAAGGGGTGAGGAAAAATCACCCCCTTAAATCACCTCAAAAAACGATTGACGGCCGATGAACATTTTGTCAACATGGATGCAGGCAAAAACAGATGTTCCTTGAAATGACTACGAAATAGGAATATGTTATTGAAAGAAAATGGTATATTTGTTAACATTTCCACAATCAGCATAATGTATTTAACGTAAAATGGAAAAAATTGCAGTGTATCCCGGCTCTTTTGATCCTATTACAAATGGACACGTAGACATTATTGAAAGAGGCCTGAATATTTTCGACTCAATCATCGTTGCTGTTTTGGAAAATCCTAAAAAAAGACCTCTTTTTTCGACCGAAGAAAGAGTGATTATGATCCAGGATCTCTTCAAAGATAACGATAATGTCAGAATCACATCATTCCGTGGGTTGTTGATCAATTTCATGAAACACAACAAAGCTGACATCGTGATCAGGGGGCTGCGAGCCATCTCTGACTTCGAGTATGAATTTCAAATGGCATTGATGAACAGAAAACTAAACCCGGAAATCGAAACTTTTTTTATGATGCCTAACTTGAAATATACATTTATCAGCTCGAATCTGGTTAAAGAAGTGTCATCATTAGGGGGATGCCTGGAAGGGCTGGTACCCAAGGAAGTTGAAAAACAAATGCTGGAAAAACACAAATTTTCCGGCAAGAACAAGTCACAGGATAAAGAATGATGTTCGGAAAAAAACACATAAAAAATGCTGTTGGACTGGATATCGGTTCTCACTCCATCAAAGCCGTAGAGATCAAAGCCAGGAACAAACATGGACAGAATATCTTTGAACTTAAAAGCATCGGGTATGAACCCCTTTCATATGATGCCATCGTCGAAGGAACGATCATCGATACAACTGCTGTTGCCGAAACTATCAAGATCGTTTTTGATGAGAACAAGATAAAAAACAAAAACGTAGTGATCTCCATCTCCGGCAATTCCGTGATCATAAAAAAAATATCGCTCCCAAATATGGAAACAGAAGAACTGGCGGAATCGATCATTTGGGAGGCTAAACATAATATTCCCTATCCATATGAAGAAACCAATGTCGATTATGCCATTTTAAAACAATCAGATCCTGAGAAAGAACAAAACCTGGATATCCTTCTGGTCGCCGCCAAGAAGGATAAGATCGCCAATTACAGTAACGCTGTGAAACAGGCACGCAGGAATTTAACGGCCATCGATGTGGACGTTTTTGCTCTGCTTAACTCTTTTGAGATAAATTATCCTGAAAACTTCAAAAAAAAAACAGTGGCCATTATTAATATCGGTTCCAACCTCACAAACCTTGTAATCATAGAAAATGGCCATCCTCAACTATTCCGGGATCTCAATATTGGGGGAGCCCTATTTGCGGAAAATATCAGCAAAGAATTAAACATCGGTTTTGACGAATCGGAAAAGTTGATCAAAGGAATCCCGGTAGAGCAAATATCACAGGAAAAATTTCAATATGTCCTTGATATGAACCTTCAAAACATCCTGGAAGAAATAAAAAAAACCTTCCTTTTCTTTGAGGCCGGGGAAAAAATGGACAGAAAGATCGAAACCGTCTATATAAGCGGCGGACTGTCCAAACTGAGCAACCTCTCCGGACATATCGAACAGAAAGTGGGGATCAAAACAGAAATATTTAATCCTTTTAGAATGATTGAATATAATGAAAGCAAGTTTGACAACCTCTATTTTGAAGACATGGCGGCCCTTTTCGGGGTTGCCACGGGTTTAGCGGTAAGGTCAGCGGTAACTTAAACATGATACGGATCAATCTTCTCAAATCAGAACAAAAAAAAGCGCTCAAGGCGACTGAGGCTCAGGAGACGCACGTCCTGACTCAGGAATTTGTTGAAAAAAAAGCAAAAAAGCCTTTTGAACTCAATTATAATCTAATTTTCCTGCTGGTCATAATTACTGTAGCCGCCCTTTTCTACACACAGCGGCAATCCATTGACAAAGAAAAAATTCTTCTCCAAGCCGCACAGAGCGAGAAATCACAGCTTCAGAATGTTGTAAAAACTCTGGATCAACTGGAACAGCAAAGAGTTCTCCTGGAGAAAAAGATCACACTGATTACCCAGTTAAAATCGAGGCAGGGGGCAGCGGTCTGGATTCTGGACGCCCTGAACCGCAATATCCCAGAATGGGTCTGGTTGATCGAAGCCTCCTACAAAGGAAACAGGATTAGCATCAAGGGCAGGGCGATCAATAACAACCTGATCGCAGATTTTCTTTCTAACCTGGAAAACAGTCCGATTTTTGAGAACGTAGAACTTAAAAACAGCACTCAGAAAAAATCCGGAAGCAATCTGTACTATGATTTTTCTTTAACAACCAGATATGTGAAGCCAAGCACAGCAGCCGGCACAAAAGATCTGACAAAAGGAGAGAATAGATGAAGGACTGGCCCTGGTATTATTTTATCCTCATCGCTGTGTTGATCATCGGTTTCTTTTATCTCCTTTACTACAAGCCGAAAAGCAGCGAACTTCATTCTCTCAAAGATAACAGGGAACGGACGGAAAGAGAGGTCATTCAGCTCCGCGCCAAAAAAAAACAGATGGACAAGATCGAGGCTCGGGTTCAACAGATGGATATCACTTTAAGAAATCTTGAGACCATCATCCCCAGCAAAAAGGAAACCAGCGACATCCTGACACGCACCCAGCAGCTTGCCTATGATTCAAACCTTGATATCAAAAAATATACGCCCAAAGGAGAAGTCCTTAAGGAGTTCTATTCTGATTGGCCGATCGAAATCGAAGTCCATGGCAATTATCATAACCTCGCCAAGTTCTTCGCCAAGCTGAGCAATTTTTCCAGGCTGTTCACAGTGGAAAACTTTAGCATAAAGAACCTGAAGCCTCAGACAGCAAACACGACCATATCAGCAAAATTTATTACTCAGACTTATATCCAGCGGGAAGCTTCGGCTGAATCCAAACCAAAATCAAGGCGGAGGCAGCCGTGAAAAAAATAATCCTATTCCTTGGAACTTTATTTATTTGTCTCCCACTACTTTCCGGAATCACACAGCAGCTTAAGGAAAAAGCAGAAACAGAAAAAGCTGAACAAAAAAAACAAGCGGCCCAAGTAAAGGTCATCACCTATGAGTCCTCCGGACGAAGAGATCCTTTCAAGGACCTGCTCAGCGGCATTGATTCCACCGAAGTAGATAAAGTAGGGGGAATCACACAGATCGCTATCGACGACATCGTCCTGTCCGGTATAATAAAAGTAAGGGGCAATCGGACAGCCATCATATCCGACCCTCAGGGATTTGCTCTATATATCAAAAAGGGCGATAAACTCCTTGACGGCTATGTCCTTTCCATCGAACCCACACTGGTTATCTTCCGTAAGACAAAGCAAATAGGGGTGCCATTGTTTAAATCCAAAGAAATCATCAAACGATTATTCGATGAGGAGCGTTAAAATGAGAAGGCAATTCATTATCAAGGCCCTTTCTATATTATGCATCCTTTTCCTCTTCAATGGAATCACGGGCCAGAAAAAACCCCTGGTTGATGTGCAGAAAATTCTTATTGAATCAAGCCGTCTTTCGACGCAGGTCATTTTAGAGTCAAAGGATGGTCTTTTTATTTCCGGCTCCCAATACTCAAAGAATGGACCGCCGGCATTGGCTGTTCATCTTCGTGGGATCAATGCAGACTATGAACCCAAGATCATCCTCGATAATTCTTCAATTATCACAAATGTCCGGTTTCAATCCGAGGGAAAAGAACAGGCTCTGATTCTCATCGATGTCAAGGAAAAGGTCCCCTACCGTTTTTTCCGCCTTCCCCAAAAAACTATTATAGAACTTTTTCCCATTCAGAATACACTCGATAGATATATGAGCGCTCCCGATGCCGCAAAAAGACAGGAGGCAGGATATACGCAGCTTAAAAAGATCGATGTCGCTCAGGCCGGCAACAGGGTTGATATCATTGCCGAAGTGACAGGCCTGGTCAACCCTCAGATATTTGTTCTCGGCAGTCCTCTCCGTCTGGTCGCTGATCTGTATAACACAGTGCTTCAAGCCCCCCCTCAGGAAAAAACTATCGACAGCATGGGCATAATCAATGTCAGATCAGCCCAATTTGAAAGGGGAAATCCTAACACAATAGCAAGGATCGTATTCGATCTGACCGAACCGAAATTATTCAGTCTGGATTCAACCGATAAAAAATTGACATTTTCCTTTTTTAAAGAATCCGTTTCCCTCTCCTCTCCGGTGACAAGCCAGATAGAAAAAAAACCCGCCCCAACACCAGAACCAGCCCAGAAAACCGCAGCAAATTTGGAAGAAAAGAAAGTTATCACTCCTCAATCTCAAGTCCTGAGTACAACCGAAGAGGTCTATTCCGGAGAACTGATCAATTTCAAAGTTAGGGATCTGGACCTCAGGGATGCCATTCTCACCCTCACCAGCATTGCAGACCTGAATGTCGTATTTAATCCAAACGTTAGGGGAACAGTCACTGTGGATCTAGTTGCCATACCCTGGGACCAGGTCCTTGATCTCATTCTTAAAGAAAATCAAATGGGCCGGACAATTGAAGGCAATGTTCTTCGTATCGTCCCGATCAACATCCTGACCAAAGAACAGGAAGAACAACGCCGACTGGCTGAGAGCCGGGAACTGGCAGGCCCTAAGGTCCACAGGACCTTTGAACTTTCCTATGCTCGCGCCAGATCTATTGAATTACTCCTCAAAGGAAAAATTTCCGACCGGGGAGAGATGATCGTGGATGAACGAACAAATACCATCATAATTTCGGATGTTAAAGAAAGGGTAAATCTTATTGAGCAGTTGATCCATGTTTTCGACAAGCCTACACCTCAGGTGTCAATCGAAGCCAAGGTCATTGAAGCCACATCTAATTTTATCCGCAACCTTGGCATCCAGTGGGGATGGAAAGGTGTTGCAGATCCTTTTTATGGAAACCAGACCTCTCTTCAATTTCCCAACAAAATTCTGAGTGATGGAGCCCTCATACCTCAGGGTATTGCTACCAAGGGCATCGCAGGCCCCCTGGGAGGATATGCAATCAACCTGCCAGCTCCCTCCTTTTCCACCGCTCTGGGATTTTCATTCGCCAATGTTCTTGACAGTTTCCGCATAGATATGGCACTTTCCGCCCTGGAGACTTCCGGTGAAGGCCGGATCATTTCCACTCCTTCGATCGTCACTCAGAACAACACCGAGGCAGAAATCATCCAAGGACGCCAGATCCCATTACAAACGACTGCCAATTTCACTGTGACCACCCGTTATCAAAACGCCGCTCTGGAACTTAGAGTCACTCCTCAGATCGCCCATGACGGCACTATCACTCTGACATTGGATATTCAGAACAACTCAGCAGATTTCGGCAACCTGGTAAACGGAATCCCCCCTCTGATCACGCAGAGCACAAAAACCACCGTCACAATTCCGGATGGAGGCACAACCGTGATCGGCGGTATTTACCGTACTGAAGATTCGATCACACGTGATAAGCTTCCATTTCTGCATAAAATTCCCATTCTGGGAAATCTGTTCAAGTCAAGCGCAAGAAAAAGAGAAAATCGTGAACTTCTGATCTTTATTACTCCCAAAATAATTAAATAAGAGGATAAAACAATGGAGAAGATTCAAAAAGTATTTTATGGACTGGTTCTTTCTACGGCAATCCTTGTGCTTTTCTCCTGCAATCCCCTTGAGAACATAACAGAATCCAATACCATGCTCATTATCGAAAATCTCACTGGCACGGATATGGAAGGAAACACGGTCAGTTTTCTGGAATCAGATGTTCTAACCGTTGATCCGGATTCCGGCGTTCAGATGATAGTTTCCGACACGGCTGCTGCAACCTTGAAAGCAACACTGCTGGATCCCCAACCTATAAACCCGGCTTCTGAATACAACAACATCCAGCTAACACGATATACAGTGAGCTACTTCCGCTCTGACGGGAAAAACAGCGAAGGAGTGGATATCCCCTATTCTTTCGAAGGCTATCTTTCAACACGCTTGGCCATAGATGTTTCAACAAAAATTTCATTTATCATTGTCCGTGCAGTAGCTAAAGGCGAACCGCCTCTTCTTTCTCTAAGGGAGGGACGCAGCGAAGGGGTTCTGACTATCACAGCAAGAGTGGATTTTTACGGTCATGATCTGCGAGATAATACCGTAACAGCGACCGGTTATCTAACCATTTATTTCGCCAATTTCGCAGAATAAGGATAAGACCAATGAAGATAAACAAACCTTTCATTTTAATCAGTCTCCTGGTTCTTTCTTTGGTTTTTTTCAATTCATGCAAACGGACTGGAATTAACGAACCATCTCCCTTCGGCCCTTCGACATATTCCCTTCTCTTGAGTATTTCGGCCAGTCCGAATGTTATTTTCGCCGGAACATCACGGGAGACATCAACAATCAGTGTCACATTAAAAAAGTATGACGGATCCGCGGTATCCGGTCAAACCATCCATTTCCAGGTCCGGGATACACTGGGCCAGAGAGTTAATGTCGGCCTGTTCGATGGAAATATGACAGCCGTGTCCAGAGTTACAGATCAGAACGGTTTGATCACCCTGACATATCATGGTCCATTCGTCAATGAAATGACTGCAGACGCCCAAATCTATATATATGCCTTGATAGACTGGCAGGGAACCGATTACATCACAGAATTTGTTCCTATCTATATCATCCAGGATGTCACGGAAGTCATATTTGAACTTTATGCCCAGCCTAATGTTATTTACTGCACATCAACACGTCCCCAATCTCAACTCAAAGCTGTGTTCAAAAAGGATGATGGCTCTCCATTGGCAGACCGGAGAGTTTACTTCTATGTCCTTTCAGGACCGGGTGAATTCGAGGACGGAAAACGCAAGACTTATGTCTTAACTAACAGCAATGGGATCGCCACCATCAATTATATCGGCCCGACCAATGACGAGATAGGCTATGATCAGTTTGTCGAGCTGCGCGGCCAGCCCGAAACCAGCACACCATTCTATATTCATACAGAAGTTAGCGTTCGCCTTATCAAGGGAGAAGAATAAGACTTTATCCGTCCTGTATCATCCATACAGAAAAACTTTTTTTCTGACTTTAATATTTTGCAGCGCCTCTTTTAACGCAGCATCCAGTCTGTGTTTTGATCTGGATTTGACTATGATCTGAACCCTGTGCCGTCCCCTGATCTTTGCCCAGGTAACCTTTGACGGACCTAATACCTCGATCTTTTCCCTTCCTGCAAGGACAGAGAACACATGCCTGGACACTCTGGATAATGACCTTGGATTTTCGGCAGCAAGAAGCACTTCCGCCATATGCGTGAAAGGAGGATACTCCATTAACTTCCTGTATTCAAGTTCTTCCGCATAAAAAGCCATATAATCCTCTTCAGAAAAACAACGCACTGCATAGTGGCCGGGAAGGGACGTCTGGATGAGAAATTCAGAACCAGACTCGTTTTTTACTAAACCCTTAAGCCGGTTCAGATATTGAAATGTTTTTTGAGCGGCCTGAAAATCAGATAGAGCCAACAGAGATTCAGGAGCGATCACTACAGCCAGGACCACCTGGGGCAGGTCAAAACAATGTGCCAGAAGTTGTGTTCCGACAAGAATATCGATTTCCCCTTTTCTGAACTTTTCAAGGATGCGTTTCTTCTCTTTTTTATTTTTTGTGACTGCGGCGCCAAAACTGTTCACCCGATGCTCAGGAAATAATCTTTGGAATTCTTCCTCTAACACCTCGATACCCATTCCGTGTTTTCTGAGAATTCCTGTTCCGCACTCCGGACATGATCTGGAAGGCAATTTGGAGAACTGACAGTAATGACAGATAAGTTTATTTTCTCCTTTGTGAAAGGCAAGAGATATGCCACACCTGGGACAACGTGGAATATATCTGCAGTGTGAACAGACAAGATAGGATGCATATCCCAGACGATTGAGAAAGACCAGAACCTGCTTTCCTCTTTCCAGTCTAAAACTGACAGCTTTAACTGTTTTTTCGGAGATAAAACTCTTTTCCCCGCTCACATCAACGATCTTGATATTTACAAAACTTTTTCTTTTACCCAAGTTAAAAACAACATCTTTTCCCCTCGCTCTGTAATAGGTTTCTACAGAAGGGGACTCAGAACCGTAAACGACTGCTGCGGAACTGTGTTCAGCCCGGATCCATGCGCCGATACGGGCATCAAAGACCGGGTTTTCCTGCTGCAAATAGGAATCATCCTGCTCATCATCAACAATGATCAAACCAATATCTTTTAAAGGAACAAGAAGCGACGAGCGAGGGCCTAAAACCACTTTCGTCTTCCCGCTTAAAACACGGCCCCATTCTATCTCTCTTTTTCGCTCAGTCAGCCTGCTGTGCAGCACAGCGATGTCAATACCTAGTTTTTTTTCAAGCCTGATTACCAGGACTTCTGTCAGAGAAATCTCGGGAAGAAGAAAAAGAACTTTTTTTTCCCCGTCCAGGGCAGCACGGATCAATTCCAGATAGATAGGTTCTCTTTTCCAATCAGGCCCGTGTATCATATAGAAAGATGCTTTCCCTTTTAAAATAGAAAGTGAGATCCGCCCGGCGACTGAATGCAGAGACCTATCCAGGGAAAAATCCATCTCAAGCTGGGTAGCTGACCGTTTGCAGTCCTCTTTGCGTCTTTGAACAGTTTTTTTTATCCCGTCTTGAACCCGGAGAAGCCCCTTGTTTTCCATTCGAATTAAACGAGCCGGAAGATTTACTGGATTCAGATTTCTTTTTATATATGCTTCGCTGTAAGACCGGTCCTTTACAAAACCCAGGATATCCCTCTCCCCCTGCGGCAGGGCAGAATCCTCCATCTTCTTTTTTCCAAGAGGAGTGAGAGAAATGACCTTTGTACTCTTAACAACAAAGGACGGTGGTAGAGCAACGTGTAAAAGTTCTCCCCAGGAACAGTGAAAATAAAGGCTCATTTTACGAGCAAAAGATAAAAAGGAGTCGGAAAACACGGGCTTCTCATCCAGGAGCTGGTTGATGGTTTTTAATTCAAAGGAAAATCCGGGGTTTGTTTTTCTCAGGCCGATTACGATTCCCGTCATCTTTTTCCTGCGAAAGGGAACAAGAACCCTAGACCCCACTTTGACTCTGGCAAACTGTTCCGGAGGGACAATATAAAAAAAAGACTGGTCGAAAGGCAGGAAGAGTATAATTTCAGCAAACACCGTCTCTACTTACTCAGAAGGGCCATTACTTTTTTCATGTCCTCCCAGACCTTTCTTCGCAGCTCTCTATTACCTTGCTGCCTGACAAGATAGGAAGGATGGAATGTCGGCATCAGCGGGATATTCCGGAATAGATGGAATTTTCCGCGCATGGCGCTTATACCCACAGAACCAGGAATAAAAAAATCCGTAGCAACCTTGCCCAGTGTGACAATGACCCTTGGCTGGATACACTCGATCTGCTCAAAAAGATATTCCTTGCAGGCTTCCATCTCTTCCAACTGGGGATTTCTGTTATTGGGCGGCCTGCATTTCACTACATTTGTAATATAGACATCTTTTCTATCAAATCCCATGGCAGCAATGATCTTTGTTAACAGCTGTCCTGCTCGTCCGATAAATGGCTTACCCTTGATATCTTCATCATGACCCGGACCTTCGCCAACAAACATCAGGTCGGCATTAAAATTCCCTTCGCCAGGCACAGCATTCGTACGTGTTTTGAAAAGATCACACCGCTGGCAGGACAGGATGCGTTTATTGATAACCGATTCAGCAGAAGATCCTTCTGCAGCTGTAGAGATGCGTTGTACCGGGACGTTTTCTTTAGCACAAAGTATGGAACCAGCCCCTATCAGATCGAAATAATCTATTCTGTTTTTTAAATCATTAAGGAGTTCCTCAGCTTCTTTGTCCAATGATCCCCTCTATTGCATTTAAAATTTCCTGGCTGATCTCGGTCTTACTTTTTTTCTCGGTCTGGATGGTCCTTCCGTCAGGGTAGATAATGCTGACTTTGTTGTCATCCGAATTAAATCCGATTCCCTCTTCGGAAACATCATTGGCGATGATAAGGTCAATATTTTTATCTTCGATCTTTTTCAACGCATTGTTACGGACATTCTCTGTCTCTGCAGCAAATCCCACAAGGATCTTATCTCCTTTTCGGCGGCCGAGATTTTTCAGAATATCATTGGTCTGAACAAGCTCGACTGTTTTTTCTGAATCTGATTTTTTTATCTTAGCAGTAGATTTTTTGGCAAAGGAATAATCCGACACAGCCGCAGCCATGATTACAATATCCGCTTTTTTTGCATTCTTCAATACAGCATATTCCATCTCTTCTGCGGTCGTTACTGCAATAAATCCTGCCTTCCGTGGCGGGAAGAGATCGGTCGGCCCGGAAATGAGTGTCACATCCGCCCCGCGCCGCAAGGCCTCCCTGGCAAGTTCAAACCCCATCTTTCCCGATGAACGGTTGGTCAGATATCGGACCGGATCCATGAATTCCCTGGTTGGCCCGGCAGTTATAAGGACCGCCCGGCCTTTTAGGGAAATACTCTGGTCCAACATATACATCCCCTGGGAAGCGATCCTGCCTGAAGAGGCGAGCCTTCCCCAACCCTCATCCTTGCATGCCAGATATCCTTTTTCCGGGTCAACGAATCGAACACCATGGGATTTAAGTCTTTTTATATTCTCCTGGGTCTGCTTGTTTAAATACATGGCTTCGTTCATAGCAGGCGCGATGAGCACAGGGCATTCAACTGCCAGAAACAAGGTAGAGAGGAAATCATCAGCTATACCTGAGGCCAGTTTCCCCAGCATATTTGCAGTAGCAGGCGCAATGACCAGAAGTTCAATGGTCTTTGCCAGAACGATATGGTCTATCTTGTCTGACGGTTCTTCTTCAAATGAATCTATCCTCACTACATGTCCTGTCAGTGCAGTAAGGAGAAGAGGTGAGATCAAAAGTGATGCGTTTTTTGTCATAACGGCGTGGACATCACATCCGTTTTTCTGAAAAATCCGAATAATCTCGCACGATCTATATACACTGATGGAAGAGCAGATGCCAACCGCGATCTTTGGAGTTGCTTTCAACCTGCCTCCTCCTCTGAAAAACTCTGAATAATCGGCCGGATTCTTTTCTGCCGCATACTGAGCATGCAGCGTGTACTGGTTACTACAGATTTCAATTCTTTAACGGCTGATTCCAGATTTTCATTTATGATGACATAGTCAAATTGCGGATATTGCCTGATCTCCTTTTTAGCGATTTCAAGCCTGTTCCTTATTTCTTCAGGACTGTTTTCTCCTCTGTCGATCAGCCGGCGTTTCAATTCCGAAAAAGAGGGAGGGAGGATAAAAACAAATACCGCTTTTTTCACTCGCCCCTGGATCTGCATTGCACCCTGCACATCAATGTCCAGAAGCAGGTCAAAACCAGCCCCTTTTTTCTCCAGTTCTTTATAAGATGTCCCATAAAAACAGCCATGGACTTCCGCCCATTCGACCATTTTACCTGCTTTTATAAGAGCTTCAAACTCATCCTTTGTAACAAAATGGTAATCTTTATTGTCCTCTTCGTTTTTCCTGCGCCGGCGAGTCGTATGAGAAACGGAAAAGTCAAGCCCTTTGAGCTGTGCAAGTGTTTTTCGAGCCAAAGTTGATTTTCCGCATCCTGACGGCCCGCTCAAAATAAATAACAATATCTATCTCCCTCTATATTTATAACACACATTGAATTATGCAGGTAGTATCTATTCCAGATTTTGAACTTGCTGGCGAATGCTTTCCACCTCATTTTTCAGCGCCAGGCATCCTTTGATGATCCGGATATCCTGCGCTTTGGAATTGATGGTATTGGTTTCCCGGTAAAGCTCCTGGGCAATAAAATCCAGTTTTTTCCCTACCGGCCCTTCGGTCTTTGGAGACAAGATCTCCTGAATATATGCCAGGTGGCTCATAAGCCGTTCGACCTCCTCGGTAAGATCATAACGCTGCGCCAAAAAAGAAGCCTCAACTAGTAATTTTTCCTCATTCACGTAGGTCTCTGTTTCCAAATCCTTGAACCGTTCCTTTAATTTTTCCTTGATAAGCCGAGGCTGTTTTTTCGCCATCTTCCCAACCTGCTGCACCCCGGCTTTAATATTCTGCATGTGAATTTTGAGCTCTTTTTTTATTTCCCGTCCTTCGCGCTCCCTGGCTTTGATGAACTCATCAAGAATCTCTTTAAAACAATCTGCGATGAATAATTCTTCTTCCCTGGAAAACTCTTTTCTTTTCAGTTCGATGATATGAGGAATATTAAATACATTGTCTATAGAGATTTTAAATTCCCGTTTGATCTTCGCAAAGGATTTTTTCAAAGATGAAAGGACGAGCGATAGAAGGTCATCATTGATCCAAACATCCCATTTGGACTGATCCATCAGCTGGATGTCAATAAAGACATCCAGCCGTCCTCTCTGGATACGCCGCTGGCATACGACTCTCAATCTGTCCTCCAGCCCCCCGATATTGGCGCCTCGATAGTTCCAGTCCAGATAACGGTGATTGACTCCCCGGATTGAAATCTTTATTGAAAATGATTTGTGGTCGAATTTTTTCTCGGCAAACCCGGTCATGCTGCTAATCAAGTGGATTCCTCCTTTCTTTCCGGAAACTGTAGATCATACAATTTTTTATAGATCCCGTTATTCCGGCACAATTCCATGTGAGTGCCGATCTCAGCGATCTTTCCTTGGTCAATAACCATGATCTTGGAGGCATTGCGGATAGTGGAGAGACGGTGGGCAATGACAAATGTCGTCCGATCCTTCATTACATTGGCCAGAGCCACCTGTATCAATTTTTCAGATTCGGAGTCCAAGGCTGATGTGGCTTCATCCAGAATAAGGATCGGAGGATCCTTCAGCAGAGCACGGGCAATGGCCAGCCGCTGCCTCTGACCACTGGACAGTAATCCGCCGCCTTCGCCGATCTGGGATTCATAACCATAAGGAAGTTCCTTGATGAATTCATGGGCCTTGGCCGCCTTGGCTGCTCTGATTATCTTTTTCAGGGGAACCTCTTCAAGTCCATAGGCAATGTTGTTCATAACCGTATCATTGAACAGAATAAGGTCCTGGGTCACAAGTCCGACCTGTGAACGAAGGGATTTTAACGTTACTTCGCGAATGTCAATCCCGTCAATAGTGATTTTTCCTGAAGTCGGGTCATAGAAGCGAGAAATAAGATTGATCAGCGTGGTTTTACCTCCGCCGCTCAGGCCAACCAATGCGATCATCTCATTCGGCTCGACCTCGAAGCTTATACGTTCCAGTACCGGCTTATTGTTATTGTAAGCGAAAGAAACGTTCTGAAATTTCACATGGCCTCGGATCAATGGCATGGGATATGCACCAGGAACATCAACAACTAATGGACTGCTGAAGAGAATGTTTTTTATCCGCTCATAGGATGCCACACCATGCTGGATCGCATTATTTGCCCGGCTGATTCTTCTTATGGGCATGAACATCATGAAGATCGCCATGAGAAAAGAACTAAAATCACCAGGACTCAGGCTGCCTTCAGAGATTTTACGCGCTCCCACGACCAGAATAAACGCTCCCAGGATACCCCCCATGAATTCCATGAATGGAGAGGCAAGGCTTCCAATCATGACCAGTTTCAAGTTTGTCTTGAAGTAGTTCTGTGTTGCCTGAAAAAATTTCTTCAGTTCAAACTTTTCCATGGTAAAAGCCTTGACGATCCTCTGCCCGGTGATGGTTTCAAAGAGATAGCGATAGAGTACAGATATCCGCTCCTGATTCTGCTTTCCTTTCTTCCGCAGATACTTGCTGAAAATGAAAAGAGGAATAATGGCCATAGGAATTACCACAAATGATGTCAGAGCCAACTGCCAGCTTTTTATAAAAATAAAGGCAAGAAGCGCTGCGAGTATAAAGGTTTCCCGGACAAAATCCGCCATGTTCCCTGAAACTGCCTCCTGGACCCTGTCCACATCATTTGTGATGCGTGACATAAGGTCTCCTGTAGACTCCCTGTCAAAAAAATCCGAAGACTGGTAGACAAGGCGCTCGAAGAGATCGTTCCTCATATCCTTTACGATCTTAAGACCGATGTATTTCATGAAGTAAGAAGATAGAAATGTGAAAAGCCCCCGGCAAAACATCACGATTACCAGCATAAGGGGGATAAGCCATACTAACTGTTCTCGTCCCTCATAGACATGTTTGAAAAAGAGCTGTGTAAGAATGTCTTTGCCAGCCTCTGACTGTGGTTTATTAAGAAACATCACATCAACAATGGGCTGAATGAGAGTCACAAACACATAGGTGAAAAAAGCGACAAATATTGAGAATAGAAACCCCAGCAGAAGCCGCTTTTTTTCCTGTAATGTCAGTTTCAGAAGCCGGAATATTTCTTTCATTTGACTTTACTTTCAGGGAGAACCATCCTCTCCGCAACTTCAAGGGCATTAAGCACAGAACCGCGCCTCAGATTATCCGCGATCATCCAGATCCAGAAACCGTTTGTTATTGCAGTGTCTTTTTTCATCTGACCGATGTAGATCTTATCCTCCCCTGCAACGGAAATAGAGGAAGCATGACTGGAGATCCTGGATGAAAATGGTTTAAAGTAAGATGATTGCGCAAAAATCTGGAGCAGTTCTTTGATGGATGATCTTTCTTTAAGCTCAAAATACATCATCACAGCGTAAGTATGGAACACAGGGGCCTGTACAAGGGAAAGAGTGAAAGGTAAGCGGTCTTTATTCAGGATGCGTTTGACCTCAGAAACAATCTGTTTTTCAGCACCCGAAAATCCATTTTTATCCAGAGTCTCTGTCTGGGAAAACAGATTGAAAGCAACCTGAGTTTTGAAGACCTTTTTTTTAACCGATGCGCTGCCTAGCATCTCCATGCTTTGACTGGCTAATTCTTCAATACCCGGTTCTTCATAAGCAGAGACCGGTTGAAGTACAAAGGCGATAGCTTTCTTGAGTTCCTTCGACCTGGATAGGACATGGAAAAAATGAGATGACATTATTGCAACGGGATGTGGGTTGGCGACGAGTGCCGGCTTCCTTTTCAGGATCTCATTTTCATTGACACCTGGGACTACGAGCGGGACATTTATATCCTTGTTGTATGTTTCACTCAGGTCAATAGCACGAAAA
>DAOVDI010000121.1 GCA_030669585.1 Acidobacteriota bacterium | reverse complement strand
AGTACTTTAAACCTGTTGTTTTCCAGAAGGCGTATTGTTGTTTTGAGGAGAAAGCTGTTGAGAAAGACACCTCCGCCCAGAACAACGGTGTCGATTTTGTATATGGTCCGGGCAGATATTGCTGTGGTCAGGATGACCTTAGCCAGTGTGTTATGGAATTTAGCAGAAATGGCGCTGACAGGGATACCGTTGTTTACATCTTCAAGGAGGGAACGTATGGTTTCCCGGAATGAGATCTGATAGGGCAGGTTGGTGTTATTGATGGAAAAATCATAGATATCTGAACATTCCGGTTCTGCTGCAGATTCAAATCGCATTGGAGCCTCGGCTTCAAATTCCACTTCACGGGGAGCAATACCTGAAAGGAAGGAAACAGCATCAAACAGTCTTCCGCAGCTCGAAGAGAGAGGGCTGTTGATGTTTTTGTCCATCATCTCTGTTACTCCCTTAATCATGTTTCCTGGGATTCCGCTAAAAGCCCTAACATCGGGCAAATGATCTTCGAATGCATCTCGAAGGTAGGAAAGGGCCATCCTCCATGGTTGTTTGGAGGCAAGGTCTCCTCCTGGCATGGGAACATATTGAAAATGTGCAAACCGTAAATAATCGGAATAGTCGAACAGAAGAAATTCTCCTCCCCAGGCATGCCCGTCATCGCCGTATCCGAACCCATCCAAAGCAACTCCCAATGCCTTTTTTCCCGGGGGAAAATTATGTTCGAGCAGCGGGGCCAGCACATGGGCGAAATGGTGTTGAACTTGTATAAGAGGAAGGCCGGTGTTCCGGGCGTAGCGCGTGGTGTGAAAGTCGGGATGTAGGTCGGTTATCACATACTCTGGATCAACTTCGAACAGCCCTTTAAGATGCTGGAGTGTTTCTTCAAAATATCTGTAGTTTTGGTACTCGTCCAGGTCTCCCAGAAACTGGCTGGTTATGACATAGCCGTTTTTATACAATGACAATGTGTCTTTAAGTTCGCCTCCCAGGGCCAGGAGATGTTTTGTGCTGTGCAGACTGTTGTGTGTCTTCTGGGGATAGGGAACATACCCGCGGGCTCTACGGATGAATAAAGGCTCTCTGTTTATGATTTTCATGACCGAGTCATCTGCTCTCATGTGAATGGGCCGGTCATGAGTCAGGATATAATCGCACAGTTCAAAAACTCCTTCTTCCTCATCTTTCATGATGGGAGAGTCTTTTTTATTGGAGCTGGTCGCTACGATTATGTCCAGTTCTTCAAGAAGGAGGTAGTGAAGTGGTGTATAAGGAAGCATAAAGCCCAGTTCATCCAGAAATGGGGCGATACCGTCGATGTCATTCTTTTTTTTCAGGAGGACAATGGGGCGCCGAGCCGATTCCAGCATTTTTTGTTCTGGCTCATTCACATAGGCGAATTTTCGGATATGCTCTATGCTTTTAGCCATGAGCGCCAGGGGTTTTGTCATGCGTGATTTAATTTTCCTGAGATGCTGGATGGCTTTCGGATGGAAAGGGGTGCAGACTAGGTGGAAGCCTCCCAGCCCTTTGACAGCCAGGATCTTTCCCTTACGAACAAATTGGATCGCACTGGAAATAGGATCTTTAACCGGCTTTCTCGCCCTGGTTGTGATCAGTTCGACCTGAGGCCCGCATACAGGGCAGGCGATGGGTTGGGCGTGGTAGCGCCTGTCAAGTGGGTCGAGATATTCCTTTAGGCAGTTTTTACACATCTGAAAAGTGTGCATAGTTGTTTGATCTCTGTCATAGGGCAGGGATTTTACAATAGTATAACGGGGGCCGCAGTCTGTGCAGTTGATAAACGGATACTGATACCGCCTGTCCGAGGGCGTTTTCATTTCGCGTATGCAGTTATCACAGATCGAGATATCAGGGGAAATAAATACAAAACTTTCTCCTTCTGTGGTTTTTTTTATTGTGAAGCCCTTTAAACCGGTGAATGCTGAGGGTGATATTGAGACCTCGTCGATCTGCGAAAGAGGAGGCCTGTCTGTATCCAGTTTGTCGAGAAAATCCAAAAAATCTACTTCCTGTTTTTGTTCCAGATGGATTTTTACACCGAAACCGGTATTTTTTACCCATCCCGTGTAATGCAGGTTTTTGGCCAGGCGGTAAATGAAAGGACGGAATCCGACTCCCTGGACAACACCAAAAACCGTGATGTCTATGGCCGAATGTTGGGAAGAAGTCATTTTTCCCTGTCCCTCAGTGAATAGGAACAGCCGCAGTAATTCTGCCTGTAAAGGCCGTATTCCCGGCTCAAAAGAACACTTTTATGAAAACCGGCCTTTTTTTTGAAATTTGCCTCCAGGAAAGGAACATTGTATCTTTCGGCGAACATCTTCCCGATGCGGTTGAGCGTATCCGCCTTTTTCAGAGGGCTGAGGCTCATAACTGTTGTAAAACAGTCAAAATGGAGTTCAGATGCTTTTTGAGCCGTACTTTTTAACCTGAGCGCGTAACAGATGTCACACCGCCTTCCCTTCTCAGGTTCGTCTTTGTATTTTATTGTAAAACGAGTCCACTCCTCCTGATTATAAGGTCCCTCGATCAGGTTGAATTTGACGATATTGGCCACTTTTTTTGTTTCCGCCAGCCGAAGCCTGTACTCTTCCTCAGGGTAAATATTAGGATTGTAAAAATATCCGGCTGCATCATACTCCTCTTTTAGGAGGCTCAGAACATAGAGTGCATCCGGAGCACAGCAGATATGAACGAGGATCTTCTTCTGAGGCATGAATATATATTTTAAAATTAAAGACACTAGAAGTCTATTCAATATAGGCTTTTTACAGGCCAATTCTATGAAATTCTCTAATTCTTACGGACTTCTTTGTTGGCTGGATATGTTTGTTGACAAAAAAAGAAATTCCTTCTATGATGATGTGTGAGTATTGATTGTGATGGCCAATTCCCATATAATTCATTTGTGCACCTCATAAATTAAAATTGTTGAATCTCATGGTTAATCTATCACAAAATAGACACCCACGGGAGGTGCATCACATCACCTTAAGCGAATGATTCTAAGAAGACTGTTAAGCAGAGTTGTGGGATTGATGCCGGAGAAGATCCAGGTGCAAATTTCCCGCGCCCATTATTACAAATTGATTAAATCTCTGACAATCGATCATGAACCGGAACTGAAAATTATTCAATCTCTCGTAAGTCCGGGAGATTGTGTTCTGGATATCGGTGCCAATTTTGGAGTGTACTCACGGTTTTTTGCTGAATGGGTAACAGATACTGGCGAGGTAATTTCTGTTGAACCAATTCCACGTACTTACGATGCCTTGAAGAATAATATGAACAAGCTCGGCTTTTATCATGTCAGGACATTACGGCATGCTGTGAGCAGCAAAGCCGGTGTTGTTACGATGAAAGTACCCTATTACCAGGGTGGGATTGACTTTTACCGGGCCAGGATTACAGACGGTGCGGATGAAGATACAAAAGCATGGCGCTCGTTTGAGATCAGAACGGTCACAATTGATGAACTTACGAAAAAATGTGACAGGAAAATCACGTTCATGAAAATGGATGTCGAGGGGCATGAGCTTGATGCTCTTAAAGGTGCCGGGCAGATGTTGAGGGATCATTCACCCGGGCTTATGCTCGAAATCTGGAGTGATCCGGATACACTCGGAACAGACGCGGCAAAGATTTATCAATATCTGTCAGAGTTCGGCTATTCGGGTTATCAAGCTGAAGACGATTCGCTTGTTCCAAGAAAAGCAGGTGAAAAGGTTCTGAATCACTTCTTTTTGAAAGATTAGTCACTCTTAAGATTAGCTATATTTTGCTATCCATTCTGCTATGATTGAATTACCCGATTATTCGGGCCGATTTCTTTGTGTTTGACCACAAGGTTTCTCTATGATATTAGTTGTAAGGGATGTCAGAGGGCGGAAATTGAACAGAAATGTGAGTAAAGCGCGGCAAGTACAAAAAGAAAATTCCTGTCTTAAATTTCTTTTTAAGAGAATTTTCCATGGCAACTGTTTATATTGGAATGACTGTTGATGTCTTGCATCACGGATATATTAATATCATTGAGCATGCACGCCAATATGGTGATGTGATTATAGGGCTGCTAACAGATGCAGCGGTTGCGAATCACAAACGATTGCCTTATCTCATTTATGAGCATCGAAAGAAAATAATCCAAAATATAGTGGGTGTAACTCGAGTCGTTCCCCAGGAAGAATGGGATTATGCGCCGAACCTTAGACGTTATCGCCCTGACTTTATGGTTCATGGGGATGACTGGCTTGAAGGCCCATTGGCCCCCTATAGGCAGAAGGCTCTGAATGCCCTTGAAGAATATGGAGGGAAGTTGATTGAAATTCCCTATACAAAGGGGGTTTCTTCGCAAGAAATTGTCTCTCAATTACAACATCTGGGGACAACACCAGATATAAGGCGCCGGACTCTTAAACGCTTATTGGCGGCAAAGCCGATTTCCCGTTTCATTGAGGTGCATAATCCAATTCCCGCTCTTATTGCAGAGTATGCAAAAGTGGATGTAGAAGGGAAGGTGAGGCAGTTTGATGGATTTTGGTCCAGTTCTCTGACGGATTCCACCGCAAAGGGTAAGCCGGATATCGAAGTATTAGATATAACTAGTCGACTTTCAAATGTGAATGACATTTTTGATGTGACTACAAAACCACTCATTTTTGATGGCGACACTGGAGGAAAGCCTGAGCATTTTGAATTGAATGTTCGCTCAATAGAGAGGCTTGGTATTTCAGCTGTTATCATTGAAGACAAAGTGGGTCTAAAGAAAAATTCTTTGTTAGGGACTGAGGTTGAACAAAGTCAGGATAGCATTGAGTCCTTTTGCAATAAAATTCGTATAGGTCGTGCCAGCCGTATGAGTGATGACTTTATGGTGATTGCGCGTATCGAAAGTTTGATCCTTGATAAGGGGATGAAAGATGCTGTCCAGCGTGCATATGCATATGTGGAAGAGGGCGCACGAAACGGTGACAGCATCTTGTCCAAGGAAGAGGTCATAACACGCTTCCAGTTCTGTTAACTTGCATTAATCAAAAGATCCCGAGGGAAAGAATGTTCTGATGAAAATTGTTTATTAGGTCATACATCTTATTTTCTACATGCTGATATTTTTGAATGAACATATCATGATCAAAATGGATACGCAAGCCCTTGGTTTATTCTAAGTCTTTAATCTGTTTTTCCAGATCAGAGATACGCTTGTTTGCCCTGTCGACCTGGATGTAAAGCAGGGAGAGGTCTTTGTTGTCGATCCTGGATTTATCGATCAACTTTCCCAATTCCTGGAAAAGGGGGGATATCTGGTTA
>DAOVDI010000097.1 GCA_030669585.1 Acidobacteriota bacterium | reverse complement strand
CAATATTCAGCCAGGTCAACTTGTCGCGCCTGTTGAGATCCCAGAAGAGATCTCAGAAGAAGAACTCACCGACATCGGTATCGAGGGCGGAGTCGAGGGCGGAGTTGAAGGCGGCGTGGTCGGTGGAGTCCTCGGCGGCGTGGTCGGTGGAGTCCTCGGCGGCGTGGTCGGTGAGGTGGAAGTCCCTGTCCGTGCAGTAGGGGATATTAAACGCCCAAAACTTATAAAACGTGTGGAACCCCTCTATCCCGAGATCGCCCGCCAGGCCAGAGTGGAAGGATTTGTCATCGTTGAGGCCATAACAGATATTTACGGCCGTGTCAGTACGGTGAAAATCATTCGTTCTATCCCTCTTCTCGATCAAGCAGCCGTCGATGCTGTCCGGCAGTGGGTCTATGAACCCATGGTCATCAATGGACGCCCCAGAGGTGTTATCTTTACGGTTACTGTTATATTTAAACTTAAATAAACAGCCTGCTTTATTGTATTATTTTGACACGCGCATCGTGAGCCAGAGTAAGATGTCCATCGATCAGAACCAATTCTCCCTCTTTGATCCCATCAAGTACTTCAGCATACTTCTCGTTCTCCAATCCAATCTCGATATACCTCCATTTAGCCACATCGTTTATAACAACAAATGCCAGCTTTCTGCCTGACCTGCTCAGCACAGCGTCCTGAGGGATCAGCATCCTGTCTTTATAGATCTCTGCAACTATTTCCACTTCAGCATGCATCCCGGGCTTGATTTCTTCATCCGGATTGCTCACATCTATAATAACATTACAGGTTTTGTCATTAGGATTGATGATCGGACTTATGGCCTTGACTTTTCCTTTAAAAACACGCCCCGGATAGGCGCTGAATTCCAGGTCTACTTCCCGGCCGACTTTCATCTTTCCTATCTCGCTCTCCAGGACCTTGGCATAAACCTGGATCCGGCTGATATTAACAAGAGTGAACAGTTCCTGGCTGTTGGATATATGTTCTTGAGGTGAGATTTTAATATTTGTTATGATCCCATCAAAAGGGGCTCGTATTTTTGTTTTATCAAGTTCAATGCGTGCTTTTTTCAGATCGACCTCAGTCTGTGTAAGTCTTTTTGTAGCAGCCATGATCTCATCTTTTTTTCCTCCTGATTCTATTAATGCATATTCATATTTTCGGCTGGTCTTCTCAAATTCCGCTTGCGTTATCTTACCCGCGTTATAAAGTTGTCTGTCTTTTTCATATTCGGCTTCCACTGACGCCAAACCCGATGTTTTTCCGGACAGCTGAGAAACTCCTGTTTCATCAAACCTTTTTTCTAAAAGAAGTTCCGAGAGAACCCGTAAACGTTCCGCCTCAAGTTTTTCAACATCCAGTTTATACCGCTCTTCATCGACAGTCATAAGCAGCTCCCCCTTTTTTACATGCTGACTTTCATCAATATTCAGGTGAGTTACAACGCCGGATATCTCGGCTTTAACAGTGATCTTCCTGCTTGTCACTGCTTCACCCGGTGATTTCAGCTTTATGATCAGATCATCTATTTTGGAAGTTGCTACCTTAACAGGAAGAGGAGTTTCTTTGGGTTTTTCAGCAGTCTCTGAGTTGTCTCCTGAAGAATCGCCCTGGGATTGATCAGCGCCTGTGTTAAAAAACACGAAATAAACCACAACAGCGGCCGCAATAACTATTAAAGCAATTGTCAGAAATCTCTTGGAAAAAACCATAATTCACCTCTTCACCGGAAATTTTCCTTACATTTATATTTTATTATATCTAACGCTTGAATTACCAGAATCATATCAGTATAAGTCGTATCATACTTTATTACGGCCCTCGTTTCCAATTCGTTGCATAGCTTTATGGCTTAGAAGAAAAGGGGACGGTCTATTGAAGTCCATAGAAGTCTATCGAAGTCCTTAGAGGTCTATTGAAGTCGAGGAATTCAAATAAGTTTATTGTGTTCTTTGGGCTATTTTAATAATATTTGACTCAATGAACTCAATGAGCTCAACGAGCCCAATAAACTGGATTCCCGTTTACACGGGAATGACGAGATGAACGAGATTAACGATTTTTTTACTACTGCGAATGTGCTGCAACAAAGCAGATCGGCTTGCCCGTAGGGTAAAAAGTGTCGATACATAAAAGTAAATATCTATGTAATTATGTTGATGCTTAAACGTATCGACAATTTTTATGAATAATCCAGATTTGCCTGGGTTATTCACAAGTCGATATGCACGGCGCGGCGCATGAAGCCGTATTCATATACTGCGAATGCGCTGCAACAAAGCAGATCGGCTTGCCCGGAGGGTAAAAAGTGTCGATACATAAAAGTAAATATCTATGTAATTATGTTAATGCTTAAACGTATCGACAATTTTTATGAATAATCCAGGTCAGATGATATAACGAATGATAAAAAGCACCGCAAAAAAGTATATCATCCAGTGGATTTGTTTTCCTTTTCCTGAAACGAGCTTCAGGACGGCCAAAGAAATAAATCCAAAGGCGATCCCATCAGTGATGCTCAAAGTCAGCGGTATAATAACGATCGTCAGGAAAGCAGGGATGGCTTCCGTGACATCGTCCCAATCGATCAAAGAAACACTTTTCATCATGAAGTATCCTACGATAATGAGTGGAGGAGCAATGACCGGTTTTAGAGACATTCCGTTATAGACGATCTCCCCACCGATCATTTCTGCCAGCGGGCTGAAGAAAAGTGCGATCAAGAAAAAAAATGCAGTGGAAATATTCGCAAGCCCGGTCCTTGCTCCATGTGCTATTCCTGTAGAGCTTTCAATATAACTGGTCACAGTAGAGGTTCCCAAAAGGGCGCCACCAATTGTTCCGACCGCATCAGACAGCATGGCCCGGTTTGCTCTTGGTAGTTTTCCTTCCTTTAATAGTCCTGCAGAAGCGCTTACGCCGATCAAGGTTCCCATGGTGTCAAAAAGATCGATAACAAAGAATGTGAAAACCACAGTCAAAATACCGGTTTTTAAGGCCCCCAAAATATCCAGTTTGAACAGTGTGGGAGTGATACTTGGAGGAACGGCTAAAACTCCATGATATTTGACAATACCAACAGCAACTCCCAAAACCGCAGTTGCAAGGATTCCTAAAAGGATTGCGCTGCGGACTCTTCGAGCTAAAAGGACCGCGGTCACAACAACTCCCGCAAGGACAACAAGAACGGGTTTACTTGTCAAGTCGCCAAGTCCGATAAAAACTCCTGGCCTGTCCACAACAATGCCTCCATACTCAAGGCCCAGGAGTGCGATAAATAAACCTATTCCTACAGCAATAGCATGTTTCAGGGAAGCCGGAACAGAATTGACCAGTTTTTCCCATAGGCCCAGTGCGCTCAAGATCAAGAATATGACCCCGGATATAAAGACAGCCCCCAGTGCAACCTGCCAGGAATATCCCATCACACCGCACACTGTTACAGCGAAGAAAAGATTCAGTCCCATCCCTGGAGCAAGCGCGATAGGATATTTTGCAATAAGACCCATCAGCAGGGTTGCCAGTGCACTGGCAATACATGTGGCAAACATCACGGCCCCTCTGTCTATTCCTGTTGATGATAGTATCGCCGGCTGGACAAAAATGATGTAGGACATGGTCATAAAAGTGGTCATACCCCCTAAAAGTTCTATACGGACAGTTGTGTTATTTTCTTCCAGCTTGAAAACTCTCTCAAAAAAAACTTTCATGATCCCCCCTCACAGTCTTCACTCATTAAACTTTATTAAAGACAATATCTCTGTGTCTGGATGGGCCTGGCGGATCGCCTTTACACCTTTTAGGAACTCCAGATCAACAAGAACTCCGAATCCGATAACAATCCCTCCCAGCTTTTTCACCAGATCGATAGCGCTTATGGATGAGGAACCGGTGGCGATCAGGTCATCGATAACAACCACCCTCTGCCCTTCATCAACCGAATCAATGTGCATCTCGAAATTTTCAACGGCATATTCATTCGGAGCTCTGACCCCGACTGTTTTATAAGGAAGCTTCCCCTTTTTTCTGATCAAAGCCAATCCCAATTTTAATTGATAAGCAACAGGAGCCGCAAAAATAAATCCGCGGGACTCGATACCGGCGATGATATCAGGTTTTAGTTTCTCCGCCCATTCTGCAAAAAGGTCAATGACATAATGAAATGATCCCGCATCCTCAATAAGTGGAGTGATATCCTTAAAACCGATCCCAGGTTTTGGAAAATCTTTGACCTCACGGATTTTTTCTTTAACTTTATCTATCATCGTCCTGTTCCTCCCTGGTCATTTATCAATTCCTTTTGTGTATATCGTCTGAGTCGGGAACGGGATCCCTATACCTTCCTTGTTAAGGGCGTTATAGATCTCATCCGTAACTTTCAATTTCATGGAATAGGCCCCGGAGTATTCCCTCACCCAGACTCTGGCAACAAAATCCAGTGAAAAGTCCGACATGTTCAGGAATTGGACAGCGGGAGCCGGCACCTCTAGAACACCTTCAATATTTTGAATTGCGTCTAAAATTATATTGTTCACTTTCTTCAGGTCAGAACCGTATTCCACACCAAACTGGACATTCACCCTGATAGACAGATCCGGCTCTGTGAAATTTTTGATCTTGGAATTGGCCAGAATACCGTTGGGAATGAATATCACCTCGTTGTCATAGGTTTTCAATTTTGTGCTTCTAAGCCCGATATCCAGGATGACTCCAGGCTGCACTCCTTCAATTTCAACTTTATCCCCCACCTTGAATGTCCTGTCCAACACAAGCTGAATTCCTCCGATAATATTGTTAAGAGAATCCTTTATAGCCAGCCCAATGGCCAGTCCTGCAATTCCTGCCGTGGCCAGAAGAGGAGCAAGGTTGATATTCCAGGCGCTGAAAACAAAGAAGAGGCCCAGAATAATAACTATCGCTTTCAGAATTTTTTGCAATAATGGAATGACACGCTCATCCACCGAGGATTTTGTCTTGAATTTCCACTCACTCAACCAGTGTTGCGAAAAATCTCTTATAATACGGACAAAAAGCAAACAAATTATTAGGATCAGAAGCGTATCTATTATATTTTCCAGAATGGCCTTGTCAAAATCAAAATGCTGGATACCGATCCTTACCCCCAATACAAGAACAATATAAAAGATGATGGATGCAAGGCTTTTAATGATAAGATCATCCACCTTTGTCTTTGTTTTAAGAGCCAAAGGTTTCAGCACCTTTTTGAAAATCACCTTTACAATATACGCCACCAGAAATGAAATTAAGGTAATCACTAAAAATCTTAGATACTTATTTTCAACGACGAATTGATAAACTTCTTTGATTGCTTCCATGTTTTAAGCTCCTTTGTAATGAGGCCCATTAAAGGGGTCCTCAATGAAAATTTTTCTTTTGTTTCCTGCCAAAACCTCGATCCTGACCCGTATGCAGTCAAATTTTATTTCCATTTTCTCCCCCCATTCCACGATTATAATACCCTCTCCGATATAATCTTCCCATCCCAGATCTTCAATATCCGCCCTGCTGACCAGACGGTAGAGGTCGATATGAAAAATTCGGAACTTGGCATCATAAACATTGACCAACGTATAGGAAGGGCTGCACACATGATTATTAGTCTTCAATCCGAGGCCAAAGCACAGACCTTTTGTAAAAACGGTCTTTCCTGCCCCCAATTCCCCGGTCAGAAGCAAAATTTCATCACCCTTAAGGTTTTTTGCCAATTTTCCGGCAATTTGAAATGTTTCCTCTTCGGAATGAGTTAGAATAGTTGTTTTTTTCATCCAAAAAGAATGTACTGTTTTTGGCTGTCTTTTTCAATCTTAATCCATCAAAAGCAGGATATTTCGGCATAATTTCCAGTTCTTGCTAAACTGCAAAATATATGCTAAAAGATTGACTAACTTGAATAGTTCAGGCTAATTTGAAACTGGAGAAAGAACATGAGTATTAAAATTGGAATCAATGGTTTTGGACGTATAGGCCGCTGCGTGCTCCGGGCTTCTTTTAATGATCCTGACATTGAAATCATCGCAGTTAATGACATCACAGACAGCAAGACTCTTGCTCATCTCTTAAAATACGATTCCATTTTTGGGATTATGGATGCCGATGTGAGTACATCTGATAATTCCATTACAATCAATAATAAAACAATTAAGGTATTTGCTGAAAGAGATCCGGCAGCTCTTCCCTGGAAAGATCTAGGAGTAAAGATCGTCATCGAATCCACCGGCTTTTTCCGTAAACGGCAGGACGCATCCAAACATATTGATAGCGGCGGAGCAGAAAAAGTCATCATCTCCGCTCCTGCGCCGGACCCTGATGCCACACTGGTACTCGGTGTCAACGAAGAAATCTATGACCCAGCAGATCACCACATCATCTCCAATGCTTCCTGCACCACAAATTGCCTGGCGCCTGCTGCAAAAATTCTTCACGAAGAATTCGGCATAGAAAAGGCGTTCATGACTACGATCCATTCCTACACAAATGACCAGAGGATCCTTGATTCTCCTCACTCAGATCTGAGACGGGCCCGTGCGGCCGCCCTATCCCAGATTCCCACCACAACCGGCGCTGCAAAGGCTGTTGGGATCGTCATTCCGGAACTTAACGGAAAAATCGATGGTATCGCCATCCGGATCCCAACCCCGAATGTTTCTCTTGTCGACCTTGTAGCCACCCTACAAAAAAATACAACCGCAGAAGAAGTGAACAATGCTTTCAGGACCGCCGCCCAGGGAAAACTGAAAGGTATTATGCAGTACAATGAGGCCCCTCTTGTTTCGATCGATTTTATGAAAAATCCTCACTCCTCCATCATTGACAGCCTTTTTACTAAAGTTATAAACAACAACATGGTCAAAGTTCTGGCCTGGTATGACAATGAATGGGGGTATTCCTGCAGGCTGGTGGACCTGGTTAAGTTCATCACACAATAATTCAGAATGTTATTTATTAAAGACCTTGATTTTCAGGGAAAAACCGTTTTTTTACGTGTGGATTTTAATGTTCCTCTGGATCACAACCAGCAGATCCGCAATTATGCCCGAATTCAGGCTGCACTTCCTACACTCCAATACCTCCTCGATAAAAACGCCAGAATCATTCTGGCTTCTCATCTGGGACGCCCAAAAGGAAAAGTTGTCCCTGAACTCAGCATGAAACCGGTTGCCAAGCATCTCCAAAAATTGATCTCAGACGACGTTAAACTTGCGCCTTCTGTCACAGGACATGAAGTCGAGCTTTTAAAACAGGGCCTCAAGGAGAATGAGGTGCTGGTTTTAGAAAATCTTCGGTTCGACCCTGCAGAAAAAACTAACGATCCCGAATTCGCCCGGGAACTGGCGAATGGAGTTGATATCTATGTCAATGATGCCTTTGGGACTTGCCACAGATCTCATGCTTCGGTTGTCGCCATAACCGGATTTATTACGAAATCCGCTGCCGGTTTCCTTGTCAAAAAGGAAGTTGAATACCTTAACAAAGTGATAAGATCCCCTCAAGAACCCTATATCGCCATTCTGGGCGGGGCCAAAGTCTCGGATAAAATTCCCATAATCCGGAATCTTCTGACCAAGGCTGACACCATCCTTATTGGAGGGGCGATGGCGTATACTTTTTTTTCTGCCAAGGGCAAAGAAGTCGGCAAGTCCCTGGTCGAAACAGACAAAAAGGAAATGGCGCTCAGCTTGCTCCAATCTGCCTCTAGGAATAATGTTGATTTTGAGCTTCCGGAAGATCATATCATCGCTCCAGCTATAGATCAGCCGGAAAACGCCCGTATTGTCAATGACTTTCCCATTCCTCGTGAAATGATGGCCCTTGACATCGGACCTCGAACCATTGAGAAATATATCAGCATCATTTCCAGCGCTGAAACTATCCTCTGGAATGGTCCTATGGGAGTCTTTGAAGTCGAAGAATTTTCCATAGGCACAACATCCATAGCAGAAGCCGTGGCATCCTCCACTGCCAGTTCCATAGTTGGGGGAGGCGATTCTGCAGCAGCCATCGCCAAGGCTGGCGTTGAAGACAGGATCACCCACATTTCCACCGGAGGAGGAGCGTCTTTGGAATATATCGCGAATGAAAGACTTCCGGGCCTTGAGGCATTATC
>DAOVDI010000063.1 GCA_030669585.1 Acidobacteriota bacterium | reverse complement strand
AAAAAAGAAAAGAAGAAAGACAAGAGCACCGCCGGCCGCTACCAGTTGATTAACAGATATGTTCTTCAGGTTCTCTACTCCGATGCATTTTCTATTATGGAGCCTGTTAAAAGGTCGGGTGTCATCTACCGCTCTGACGATCAGGGAGAGACGTGGAAACGGATGACTGAATATAAGCTGGCCGGAGGCAGCGCCCAGATCAATGCGATCGAAGCTGGATATTCAGGACGCATCGAAGTCGATCCGAATGATGAAAACAAGCTGTACGCTGTTGAAGTCAGAGTGATGGTCTCCAAGGACGGAGGCAAAACGTTCAAATCAGCTCCCTGGAACGGAAGGAATCAATGCCACGTGGACACTCGTGGCATCTGGATAGATCCACTGGATTCAGACCATATCCTTAATTGTAATGATGGTGGTTTGAGCGAAACATGGGATGGTGGAAAACACTGGTCACAAAAAGATACTATCAGCGCCCAGCAGTTCTATGACATCTCTGTGGACAATGAAGTGCCATTCAATGTCATGGGTGGCACTCAGGATAATGGCTCCTGGATAGGTCCTTCCCAGAACCGAAATTCCTACGGTGTTTTTCCTGCAGATTGGACCTACTTGCCTTCAGGCGATGGGTTTTATGTGGTCAGAGACTGGTGGAATCCCGAATACATTTACTTTGAAAGTCAGTTCGGGAACTCAAGGCGTATGAACTTCAAGACCGGAGAAATGATCGGTTTGGCAAAGAGGAATACAGCAGACGAGCGGGCAGCCGGTAAGCCGAGACAGCGCTATCAGTGGGATGCGCCTATTGTGCTGTCTCCTCACAACCCGGGTATTGTATATGTCTGCTCGCAGCATATTCATAGATCGCTTCGTCGGGGTGATCCGGGGACATGGGAGACAATCAGCCCTGATCTGTCCAAGGCTGATAAAAAGAGGATCGAGCAGTCAAAGCTCACTAATCTCCAATACGCCACTGTCTACACATTTGCCGAGTCACCTGTCAAGCCCGGTTTGCTCTGGGCCGGCACAGATGACGGAAATCTTCAAATGAGCCCGGACAACGGGGTCACCTGGAAGAATATCACGGGCCTTTTCTATGACACCAATGGAAAGCTGAAGAAAAAGCATCCCAGTGGAGCCGTTCTTCCTTTTGACAGGTGGGTAACCAGGGTGGAGCCCTCCAGTCACGACGTAAATGTTTGTTATGTGACCTACTCAGGCTACCGGACCCACAATGAAGATAATTCTTATATATATGTGACACATGACATGGGCAAAACTTGGAAAGATATCAGCCAAGGAATGCTGAACCCGGTGCGGGATATCGAAGAAGATCCTCATAATGACAAGGTGCTTTATGTTGCCACGGACTATGGTATATTTTTAACTATCGACCAGGGGAAGAACTGGATGAAACTATCCTCCAGTGAGCCCCATGTGATCATGATGGATCTGGACATCCAAAAGAGGGAGAGAGATCTGGCAGTAGCGACCTATGGACGAGGTTTTTACATTATTGACATCTATCCGTTCAAAGAATTCAAAACAGAGATCTTTGAGAAAGAAGGCCATTTGTTTGACATTCAGAGAGTGATCAAATGGGCGATGATAGAGAGAAGAGGTCAGTCCTACGGAGTATTTGCCCGCTCTAATAATCCCGCCACGCAGGCCGTATTTTATTATAATCTCAAGGACAAGAAGAAAAAAGTCAAGATCGTTCTTAAGGACCTTGAAGGCAATGTTCTGCAGGAACTAAAAGGCAAGTCAACAAAGGGACTTCACAGGGCTGTATGGAATCTTCGCAAGAAGCCTCCAAAAGGGCAGGACAACCAGCAGTCCCGGAGACGGTCATCAATGCGGGCTGTAGATGCGGGGAGTTACATGGTAACACTGGTTGTTGAAGATAAAGAAGTTATGACGAAGAAACTCCTTGTCGTAGATGATCCTATTTTGAACTGAAAAATCAACAGGATTCCTAAAGCTTCACAGGGCCGTATCCGCAGAGGAGTATATTTGTTATAATACTATATTCAAGACATAAAATAATTCGGTTTATATAAGGCAGAAAAAAAGTGTCGTTTAATAATATCATAGGGAATTCACGTGTTAAAAATATCTTGAAAAAAGGGCTCAAGAGAGAAAGAGTACCCAACTCTCTGCTTTTTTTAGGTCCGGGCGGTGTTGGCAAAAGAGAGACCGCTCTTGTCTTGGCAAAAGCCATGAACTGCCTTTCAAAGTCAGACGATTCCTGTGAAGAGTGCGCTAACTGCCGAGCCATAAATGAAAATAAATTTCCCGATGTTCTCGTTCTTGCCCCAGAAAAGGATATGATCGGGATTGATGAAATACGGATGCTGAAACAGGTAGCTTACTTGAGGCCGATGGTCGGGAAAGGACGGGTCTTTATCGTCCTTGAAGCCGAAAAAATGACAGAACCTGCGTCCAACTCTTTTCTTAAAATCTTGGAGGAACCTCCTCTGTTTTCTCATATTTTTCTGACAAGCCGGAATCCCTATTTGATCCTGTCCACTGTCAGATCCCGGTGCCAGATTTTGACATTTTCTCAAATTTCGCGAAAAGACATTCAAAAAGAATTGATCAATAATGGTTATGATGAATATAAAGCCGGATTGATCTCCTTGCTTGTCAAGGGGAATTTAGAACAGGCGATGAATCTGAAATGGGAAGATGTCCAGTCCAAAAGGCAGCGCGCCTGGGAATTATTTCAAGCTTTGACAGGAGGAAAAAATGCTGCCGGAATGTTCAAAAAATTTTTTTCTTCAGGAAAGGAATTCAGAAAAGAATTGGAGCAGATCCTGGAAATTCTAATTACGCTGATGAGAGATCTTCTTTTAATTAAAAGCAGCAGAGGCTGGGAATTGTTATTGAACCCAGATTATGCTGATAAGATGGGAGAGACTGCGGGAGTGCTGAGTGTTGAAAAATCAATGGCATATCTGAAACTGTTGGAATCAATACATTACAGCCTTCAAAAAAGAGTCAATGCGAATCTTCTTGTCAGTTCATTATTTTCAGAAATTATTCCAGGATGAAAGAATTGTCTTAAGAGAAGGGAACATGAGTGAATTGATTTGTGTATATTCTGAAAGAGTGGGAAAAGCTTATCATGTTGACAAAGGAGAGGTAGATCTGCAGATGGATGATTTTTGTATCATTGAATCCTTACATGGGGGGGAATTGGCTCAAGTTATAAGTATTGGTAGCAAGATGTGCTGCGATGTAAAGCCGTCATGCAGCCGGCCCAAGGTGGTCCGAAAGGCTACTCAGGAAGACATGGAAAAATTCAAATGGCTGAAAGACAAGGAAAAAATTGCTTTTGATTTTTGTCTCCAGAGGATAAAAGCCAGGAATCTTTCAATGAAACTTGTCATGGTCCGGTATTTTTTTAATGAAAAAAAAGGGATATTTTATTATACAGCAGATGGCCGTGTCGATTTCAGAATCCTTGTTAAGGACATGGCAAAAGAATTCAAAATGCGGATAGAGATGCGTCAGATCGGTGTAAGGGATGAAGCAAAAATGTTCGGCGGCATAGGTGTCTGTGGTAGAGCGCTTTGCTGTTTCAGCTTCATGAATAATTTCGAACCTGTAACCATCCAAAAAGCAAAAAAACAACAGATAGCGATCAACCCCACTAAGATATCGGGTCTTTGCGGCCGCCTCATGTGTTGTTTAGCTTTCGAAGATGAAAGCATGGGCAGGATGTATACAAACGATGAAAAAGTCGAAGACTAAATTTTAGTGAATAATTCAGGTGTCAGTTGGTGATCTGAAACTGAACCTTTCTAGAAACCGCGATCAACGTCCCTTCTGGAGAGAATGATTTTACCTGCCAGGAATACTTTTCTCCGGGAACCATTTTGGCCTGTACTGCCTCGGGCAGGGTGATAGATGTGTTTTTGGTAGTGGTGGTCCAGAGTGGATGGGAGTTATAGATATAGATTTTGTATTCGACATCCTTACCGGAACTTTTCCAGGTGAATTGATCTGGAACTGAATTAATATTGATGACAGGGGAAATCAACGTGATGGATTCTCCTCTGACAAGATCGTCATTTATAAAAAATTGAGGGCTCTGTTTTTTTAAGTTTGGGGCGAACCCTATAGCTATAACAAGAATAAGCGCTGCTGAAACAGCGGCAACAGCCCATTGTTTAGGAGAGATGAGGGCAGTAATGCTCTCGAAAATAGAAGGTTTCCTTTCTTGTCTAGGCTCCTGTATATCTTTAAAGATAATACTGCCTTTATCTTTGATAACAGAGATCAATTCATTTCGTTCAACAATTTTTTTAAAGCAAACAGGGCAGGTAAAATAATGAATTTCAAAACTTTCCCGTTCGTCCTCGCTCATTCGGTTAAGCAAGTAATCATCGATTTTACTTTCGTTGTTGCATTTTTTCATAATTTCCGCCTTTTTAAAACCTTCATCATTTTAGTCGGATAAAATAGGAAAAATTGAAAAAATCACGGCTTTAAAATCTTTTTTAAAAGCTTTTGTGCATAATTGACGCGTTCACTGACGCGGTTTGGGGGAATTCCCAGTTTTTGGGCAACTTCTTCTCGGCTTAGGTCTTTGTAATAATAAAGATAAAGGATTTCTTTGTATTTAGGTTTTAAACTTTCGATGGCATTCGCCAGAGTCTCTGCTTTTTCTTTGTTTTCAAAATATACATGCGGCTGGGGGAACGGATCTACTTCCGGGGCGTGTCTGAGAATTTTGCTTTTTCCCCGTATATGATCAATTATCCTGCGTTTTGTAATTGTAAAAATATAGGTACCGATAGATGATTCCCCGCGAAATTCACCGCTTTTTACCTTATCAATGACATTTGTAATGATCTCATTAGCGATATCTTCCCAATCCGGAGTCTGGCCTCCAATGGATTTTTTAACTTTGAATGTAATAATGGGTCTGTATTTCGTGATAATTTCATCAAGTTCGATGTCAGTTATTGACCCTATCATTTTTGCTCATTATATAAACTCATAGGGCGAAAAACAAGAGGTTCCATTTTATGGTCTTTGATGTCGCTCCAAATTCTATGCTATTATTTATGCATAATAAGGAGAAAGTATGGATAGAGTCGATATCGTTGTCATAGGCGCAGGGATTGTCGGCTTAGCTCTTGCAGAAAAGCTGTCCCGCTTATTCGGAGATGTTATTATTGTCGAGAAAGAAAAGACTTTTGGTCAACATGCTTCAAGCCGAAACAGCGAGGTTATCCACAGCGGGATCTATTATAAAAAGAATAGCCTGAAAGCCAGATTCTGTGTTAAGGGAAATAAGAATCTCTACACCTTTTTAAAAAGACATGACATTCCGCATAAGAGGTGCGGAAAACTGGTGGTTGCCGAGAAACCGGATCAGAAATCCTCTCTGGAAATTCTTTTACAGAATGGGCTGACCAACGGAGTGAAAGATCTTGAGATCCTTTCTTCCAGCAAAGTACATAGGATGGAGCCTCTTTTTAAAGCTAGTGCAGCTCTCTGGGTGCCTTCAACAGGTATATTGGACTCTCATCGGGTGATGAAAACTTTAGCCCTGCTGGCTGAAAAAAACGGCGCTGTAATCTCGTATAACAGTAAAGTGGAATCCATTCAACAGGAAACAGATGGATATATCCTGTCATTCAGAAATACGGATTACCGGATATCGGCTCCGATCGTAGTTAATTCGGCCGGACTATGGAGCGACCGTGTTTGCGCTATGACGGGAATGGATCCTGCCGCCTTCCGGTATACGCTTCACTGGAACAAAGGGGATTATTACAGGACATCCCGATACAGAAACATTGAGCGGTTGATCTATCCTCTTCCAGATGCGGAAAGTGGTTATCTCGGTATTCATACTTTAACAAATCTCAATGGGGAGCTTTGCTTCGGCCCCAATATCTATCATGTGGACAGGATCGATTATAAGATGGATGATACTTATCACAGAGAATTTTTTGATTCTATCCGGTCCTATCTGGATATTGGTTATGCGGATATCTGGCCTGACAAAAGCGGTATTAGGTCGGCATTACAGGAAGTGGGTGAACCGGAGAGAGATTTTGTCATCTCCAACGAAAAGGAAAAGGGGCATCCTGGTTTCATCAATTTGATTGGGATCGACTCCCCGGGTTTGACGTGTTGTCTTCCGATTGCAGACTATGTCGCCTCTTTACTGGATTATTCGGGCTAAATTTCTTCGTTGTCCCGGATTTTGCGCAGATAAGCTTGAGGGTCGACCAGAATCTCTCTTGGCTTGCTCCCATCTACCGGTCCTAGAATTCCTTCCTGCTCCATCTGATCCACGATTCTGGCTGCACGGGCGTACCCCAGCCTCAATTTTCTCTGCAGATAGGAAGTGGAGGCTTGACCGGTCAGGAGCACCAGCTCGACCGCTTTCTCAAACATCGGGTCTTTATCGATTTCTTCTTCTTTCAGAGCGATCAAAGGTTTGTTGATGACCTCGATCAGCCTGTCATCGTACAAAGGAGCTCCCTGATCTTTAACGAATCTGATAAGCCTATTGACTTCGGAAGGTGTGATAAACGAACCGTGAAGACGTGTCACCTTGGGATAATTGGGTGGGATGAAAAGCATATCTCCGTCACCAAGAAGTTTATCTGCCCCGATGGTATCGATAATAACACGGGAATCAATTTTTGTAGGGACACGGAATGCGATGCGGCTGGAAAAATTGCTTTTAATAGTACCGGTGATAATGTCAATGGAAGGTCTTTGTGTTGCCATAACCAGATGAATGCCTACTGCTCGTGCGAGCTGAGCCAACCGGGATATGCAAAAGTTTATTTCCTTTTTTCCGGTCATCATCAATTCAGCTATCTCATCAATGATGATAACAATATAAGGGATAGGTTTTAATTGCTCCAGTTCTTCCTCTGTCATTTTTCTCCTGCGGTCTTCCCGGATATTTTTGACCATCTGGTTGTACTGCTGAATATTTCTGACATTAAACATGCCGAGCTTTTTGTACCGCTTTTCCATTTTTTTGATAGCGTCCAAAAGAACAGCCTCGGCCTTACTTGCCTCTTTCAGGACCGGGCAGAGGAGATGTGGGATTCCTTCATATATAGAAAGCTCGATTCGTTTGGGGTCAATGAGGATCAGCTTGACTTCCTCGGGTTTTGCCTTATAGAGGATACTTGCTATCAGGGCATTGAGGGCGACACTCTTTCCGGTCCCGGTTGCCCCTGCAACAAGAAGATGCGGCATTTTAGTCAGGTCTGTGATGAAGACCTCGCCGTGAACGGTTTTTCCAAGGGCATAAGTCAGCTTCGATCCTGAATCGTGAAATTCTCTGGATTCAATAACATCACGTATTTTAATTAACTCCTTCTGGTTGTTAGGCACTTCGATCCCCAGGGAAGATTTTCCCGCTATCCTGTGTATACGTACAGAGATAGCGGCAAGCGCCAGGGATACTTCCTCAGCCAGATTAGCTACCTGGTTGACCTTGATCCCGGCATCGGGGAAAAATTCGTATGTCGTGATGATCGGACCGGGGTGATACTGCCGGACTTCTCCGGTCACGCCAAACTGCTGCAGTTTTTCTTCTATAAGCTGTTTTTTGTCGAACAATTCGTTTTTATCTATCTGTTCTGCCGCTTTACTTTTATCCAGCAGGCTGAAAGGAGGGAATTGATAGCCGTCTCTTTTTTGGGGATCCTTGAATGGCAGATTCTTTTGTGCAGGGGGTTTTTTGGGAGTAATGACTACAGCGGTTTGTCGGCCTTTTCCTTTACTCTTTGATTTTTTTTCTTTTTGCAGTTTCAGATCTTCTTTTTTTGGGCCGAGATGTTTTTCCATGACTTTTCTGCGTTTCTTTTCCCGGTTTTTTGCTTTCTGATAATGCGAGATTTGGATCCTGACTTTCTGAAAAGAAAATTCAAACGGCCAGGATAGGGCCAGGGCGATCTTTTTAACCGAAAGATGTGTAGTGAACAGAATGAAAAGACTCAGCAAAACAATAAGGATCAGGACCGTACCGGTATGATTAAAAACCTGCGTGAGAAACGATACACAGAGGTCTCCTGTCAGTCCTCCCGCAGGAATATCAGCGCCTCGCCAGGATATTTTGCCAAAAACAATAGCAAAAAGCGAAGACAGGAGCAGAAGCAGGAAAAAGATGTGGATGATCCTGAGAACCAGATGAGAGTTTTTTCTGGTCCGGATAAGCTGGATCCCAAGATAGAAAAAAGCGAATGTGAGTATAAAGGAAATAAGGCCTAAAACCTGGAGGGAAGCTTCAGATATGGATGCCCCGGCTTTACCGACAAAATTATTGATCTTTTGTCCTGAGGAAGCGGCATGTGCCCAAGATGGGTCTTGAGCATTATAGCTGACAAGGCTCAGGAGAAAAATAAGGCCGATAAACAGAAAAATGACTCCAGCGATTTCAGAGCCAAACTCTCTCTTTTTTTTAAATTGTCTGGCCCGGGGTCCTGACTGAGCCGTTTTTTTACTCTTATTCATTATGGCAATTATAGCACAAAAAATATTGCCTGACACCGTTTTTGCCGTGCCGCCCCACTTTCCCTGTCAACCTAGATTATTCACGGGTTCAGGGAAGGGCGAGTCCTGTAAGTAAGAAAACAACGCTGCAAACAGTTCCAAACTTACCTGCTCCGGTCTTGTGTTCGATTCAATCCCCGCATTGGAAAAAGCGATTTTGATAGCACCGGCATGAAAGCCCATGGATTTAAGATTATTCGCCAAGGTCTTTCGCCGATGTCTGAAAGCTCCTTTGATGAATTGATGGAAGAGGGTTTCGTCCTGAAAATGGATTATTGGATGTATCCGCCTGTTGAGCGAAACCAATGCGGAATCGACCTTGGGAGGAGGGGAAAATGCTTGAGGAGGCACCTTGAAATGAAGCCTGGTTTTAAAATGATTGCTGAAAAGGATAGTCAATGGGGCAAACTTTTTTGTTCCAGGAGACGAGCAAAGCCTTTCTGCGACCTCTTTTTGGATGAGAAACACACATAGGGAAAACAGTGGTTTATTCTGAAAAACCTTAAAAAGGAAGGGAGTAGAAATTGAATAGGGCAGATTGCCGGCGATTTTTGCTTTGTCCGGTAATCCAAGGCCTAAAAAATCCAGTTTCAGCACATCTTCATTCAGGATTCTCAGATTGGGTATGTCTTTTCTTTCCAAAAAAGGGATAAGTGTTTTATCTTTTTCAATGGCGATAACTTGTCCAGATCTTAAAGCCAAGGGGAACGTCAGTTTTCCTTTTCCGGCTCCTATTTCCAGGATGGTGTCCCGGGGTTGAGGATCGATGACTTTGATGATTTTTGCCAGTATATGGCGGTTTGAAAGGAAGTGCTGGCCAAGGGCTTTACGTTTTGTTGTTCTCATGTGAGGAATTTTGTTTTTTGCGCCATACGAGCGTAAAAATACAGCATATTTTATTCATGAAAGACATGCAAGCATATGGTCCTATTGAGCGTATAGATCAATATTTGGTGACAGGGTTTAACCTGCTTTATTCATAAAAACTGCCGATAACCTAACATAACTTCTTATATATCATCCAGTCAGACTTTTTATCCGAACAATTTCCGTCATAACTTTAATGCGAAGGGTTCGAGGATTCAAGGGTTCAAGGGGTCAAGAAGAGGCCAAGGGCCAACGGCCAATGCAAAAGAGGCCTAAAGCCCAAAGCAACTTAGCCCAAAGTCATTTAATTTACGTCATTCCCGTGCAAACGGGAATCCAGTTCTTTGAGCTCATTGAGTTTGTTGAGTTAAATTTTTAAAATAACCCAAAGAACACAACGAACCCAATAAACTCAACAAACTCTTCTTTACTTCGACGACTCCTCTCGACTTCAATAGACCTCTAAGGACTTCTATAGACTGTTTTTCCTTGGCCTATCCTCGACCCGTGAATAATCCAGGTTGATAACGCACACAGAAAAACATTTCACCCCTAAAGGTGATTGTTATCATGGATTCTTTCTGATATAAAAAGCTGAGTGAATGAGCGGATCATGAATTATAATAAAGCCGTATTCTTTTTTTTCTTCTTGATTTTCCTGGCCTGTTCATTGTTGGCTCAGGAGATCAACCTTACGAACTCATCTGCGAATTCGGAATGGCCGGCCATTGCCGTTAATTCGAATGGCAAGATCATGGTTGTCTGGTCAGAGTGGGGGAACCCGGCACCTATGTGGTACCGGATATATGATAATGGATGGTCATCCCCTCGCAATTCAAATATTGTGCATGAACAAGCTTGGAGCAACAAGCTGGATGTCGATTCCAATGGGACATTCCATATTTCATATGCAGACGGTTACGGAAGCAGAGGCCGGGATATCTGGTACAGTTATTACACAGGAACCAGTTGGGCGACAGCAGAGCGGATCTACAGAAGCGCGCACAATTCAGCATGGAACTGGATGTCCATCGACAACAACGATGATATCCATATTATTTGGTACCATAAATATCTGGATTCCCCTAATGTTTCAGATGTTGTCACCATGCGAAAAAAGGTCGGAGGGAGCTGGCCCCATAGTTATGATAATGTTTCGCGTCGTGCCAGCTCTGAGTCCATACACCCCGCTGTCCGTGTCAGGAACGAGAATATCTATGCAGTTTATATGGACGGCGGCCTGGGAAACAGAAGGCTGACTTTTGCAGAAAAACTGGGAGGTTCATGGAGCTCTCCTATTGAGCTTGCAAGTACAGGATATTATCCCGCGATAGATCTTGACAGTTCGGGCAATGTCCATATCGTATTCACCAATTGGAGCGGGAATTTCTATGCAGTCTCCCGTGTCAGCGGAAATTGGGAATCGGTCAAAGTAATCTCTAACGGAAATGCACCGCTGCAGTTCGGGGATATCAGATACCGTAACGGAGTACTTGTCGCTGTTTTTACCCAGAAATCCAATAACCAGTGGTATGTATATTACACAGTGAAATTCGGTAACAATTCCTGGTCCATGCCTATTCGACTGTCTTCCGGAGACAATTTCGGAGATGGAAACAAGCACACGCAGGTTATTCTTGATCATCAAGGGTATGCTCACTTTCTTTGGGAGGGGGCGGGTGTCGGAGGTAATGCTGATATTTTTTACACCAAAGTTAAGCTGGCTGAACCTGATTTTCCGTTTATTGAGGTCGATCGCTATTATTTGGATTTTAAGACCGTTGAAGGCGATAAACCTGGGCAGCAATCATTCGGCATCAGAAATTCTGGGAAAGGAACTTTTTATTACCAAATCACGACCAATAGAGACTGGTTAGGTGTCAGCCCTCAGCAGGCGACAGCAACGGATGACTGGGAATCCATTGTTGTTGATGTTGATCCGGGAAACCGGGGTCCGGGAACCTACAACGGCACTATCACTATCAAATCCGATGAAGCTTCGAACAGTCCTGTTAACATTAATGTGAACTTAACCATTGAAAAACGCAAGGTCCCGCATATTCAATTGAACAAATCTTCCCTCTATTATTTTGCTTATGTCAAGTGGGGTGATCCTGAATCTCAGAATTTCCAGATCAGAAACTCAGGTGACTTGACCCTTGATTATCAAGTTTCTGCCAACAGAAACTGGATCAAGATCTCACCGAAGTATGGAAAATCTTCCGGAGAGTGGGATACTATCAATGTGTCTATAGATACATCTTCAATGAATTTCGGTAAGTTCACAGGTCAGATCAAGATCAGCGATCCGTCCGCAGATAACAACCCGCAGACTATCACTGTCACACTTCAACTGGATAAACCTCCAATCCCCTTTGCGCCCGAAAGTGTTACTCTCACCAAATACAGCCATGAGGCACTGTTTTTCAAGGTCTATAAAAACAAAGTAAGCTGGCAGGCTAATCCCGATAATGATGGGCTTTTTAATATCACGAAATATATAATATTCCGCCGGTTAAAAGAAGGTGGGTCCTATATTTCTATCGGAGATGTAAGTTCTTCGGTTTTTTCTATTTTTGACGAGGATTTTTCCACTCCTGAGGATCGGGATAAATACTACTATGCTGTTGCTTGTGTAGATGAGGATAACAAGGAAAGCAATAAGACCGATGCCTCTGACGGGTCGCAAAGCCCGGCATTATTGATTTGGAATCAAAAGAAAAACACAGAGAAAAAACGCCCTTAATATAATTTTCTTGGGATGATCTTTCCATTCTTTACTACAGTATTGATGTTCAGGGTTTGGTTGATGTCTTTCAAGGGATTTCCATTGAGTATGATCAAATTGGCGGCTTTCCCTGTTTCAAGTGTTCCCAGATTGTGGGTCTGCCCCAGCGCCTCTGCGGAATAACGCGTAGCGGCAAGAAGTGCCTCCATGGGAGAAAACCCGGCTGTAACCAGGAGTTGAAGCTCTTCATGCAAAGAATGGCCTGGAAAAAGATAGGGCCATGGAGAATCTGTTCCGGCAATCACCTTCCCTCCCCGCTCTTTGAACAGGATTAGAAATTCCGCCACTTTCTTTTCGGTTATCTTCCAGCTTTCTCTGTCTTGCGTGAGTTCAAGAAAGCGGCCGTTTAAATAGTTTTTCCAACCGTCCAGATAGAACTGTGGAATGAGTTTTTCCGGGAGATCTTTTTGAAGTTCTTCGGGGGTAGAAGCCATACTGTGGTAAAGCGTGAGGTTGCCTGTGATATAAACATCCTTTTTCACCAGAAGATCGATCAATGCATTATATTTTTCTCTGTCTACATGGAGCCACGTTTTATTGGAAATGGTCCATAAAGGAGGCGCATCCTCAAATTGTTCGTCTCCAAGAAGGGCTTCTGAAATACCGGTTGTATGTTCCAGGGTTTTGATCCCCCATTTTGCGGCCTTTTCAGCGTTCACACGTCTGAGATGACCTGCAACAGGAAGGTTATATTTTTTGGCTTCCTGAATGATGATTCGTGTCAGTTTAGGAGGAAGGGTGATGTAGATCTTGATCCAGTCCACCTTTTTCTGTGCCAGGATCTGTACGACACGCCTGGCCTGAGCGGGGGTCTTGACAACAGCTGTATACCGGCTGGCGCCGAAAGGAATTCGTTGATTATTGATCAGATAACCTGATGTGAAGATGGTCGGCCCGGAGATTTCTCCCTTATTGATCTTATCTCTTAGGTTGACAATGTCGTTAGTATTGTTTCCCACATCTCGAACGGTTGTTACACCATAAAATAAAAATTGTTCACAGAAGAGAGGGTCGACAAAATGAACATGCATATCGATCAATCCAGGGATGATGTATTTAGCTTTGGCATTTATTGTTTTGGCGAAAAGAGGTGTTTTGATCTGCCCAACCTTGCCCACGCTCTTAATGGTTTGGTTCTTGATGAGGATAACAGTATCTTTGACTGGAGGACCGCCGTTCCCGTCTATAAGAGTGCCTCCTTTAATAATAAGATAAGCTCCTTTTTTTGTTCTGCATCCTGTGTGAAAAACGTTGTACCCGCCAAATCCAGCTGCAGCCGCCAAGCGGGATGATCTCTTGAAAAATTCTCTTCGTGAAATAGGTTTTGTCATTCGAGCTCCTTGCATTCCGGGAACACTCTTTATTATGGTTAAATCGACATAAAAGTCCAGGCTAGCCTAAACAATTTACGAGCCGATCTTATCCCATCTGCTGCGTTGCCGTCCGTTCGCAGTATATGAATACGGCTTCACGAACAGCCTCTTGCAGATGCATCAACCTCGAATCGTAAATAGTCCAGGCACTTACTTCAACAAGACACAATAAAAACACTCGAATCCTTAGTCTTCTACGACTTC
>DAOVDI010000076.1 GCA_030669585.1 Acidobacteriota bacterium | reverse complement strand
TCAGGCATGGACCTGAGTTGGTTCTTTGACCAGTGGGTTCGTTCAAACGTTTATCTCTGTTATCAGGTGGAGTCGCGGGAGAGCAAACAGGTTAAGGGCGTTTATATTTCATCGGTCAAAGTCAAGCAGTTGGGAACCATGAGTATGCCGGTGCCAATAAAAGCTGTTTTTGAGGATGGATCTTCCATGGTTGCTTTTACACGGCGAGACATAGAGACAACAAAGCTGACTTTCAACAGCAAAACCAAACTGAAGGAAGTTATCCTTAATCCGGACCATAAACTTGCCATGCTTGAAAAGCCTGTTCCTGAGTTGTCAAAAGAAGCAGCCAAGGCGCTTGCCTGGGGCTGGTCTTTACCGGATATCGGCCCGCTGTATGAAATCCTCAAGGACGAGAATATTCCCTCCAGTGATATATGGTACAGGTTAGGGATGTATTTATATGACAGCGGCGAACTCAACAAGGCATTGAATTGTTTCCGCAAAGTCGATTCGCTGCACAAAGAGGGTACGACATGTCCCCGGGTCTGAATTCATTGACAAAGTTCTGAAGCCGCGTTTACAATGAGGTTCGAAAATCATGTCCAAACCGAACATCGCATACAAGGAAGGCTGGTTCTCGCCGGAAGAGGATCAACTGGGCCCTTACCGCTGGATGGGGGAGAAGGCCGTTATCTGCTGTCATGGCCTGAAAGCGGGCCGTAAACATATACGCATGCTGGCCGGACACTCCTTTCCCGACCACGTGTTTCCCCGACTGAGTTGTTTTGTGGAGGGTCTCCATGTCGGAGAGATGGAGATCGAATCGGCTTTTTCGTTCTACGGTTTCTCCTTTGATGCCCCCGCCGGAGATATGCGTATCGAGTTGAAGCTGGATAAAACGGAGACGGTGTCCGGAGACCCGCGCGCCCTGGGAATCATGGTAAGAGAGATCGATATCATCGGGCCGGATGATGAAGCGGTTTTTTTCAGCGGCTGGTATCCGAAGGACGCCGCCCCCGGCACGCCAGCCGGTGCCGGAATGCTGTGGATGAAGCACAAAGCAGTCTGTCTGCTCGACCCTCCGCCTCGTGCGGCGGGAAAGTTTTTGAAACTGACTGTCGGTCATCCCTACTTCAATACCGAAAACCCTACGTTGACCCTGTCCGTAGATGGGCGGACCGTAGCTGAAACAACCATATTTCCCGGAGAACGGGATTATGTGTTTCCACTTTCCGCCGACAAGCGAATTCGCTTGGAACTTGAGGTGAAGAAACCGTTCGCATGCTCTCTTACTGGAGATGCTCGTGCCTTGGGCATTATGGTTCACAACGCGGCTCTCATCGCTCAACAAGAAGAGGCGCTGCTTTACACCGAAGGATGGTATCATTGGGAGTACGGGGAATTTTTCCCTTTCCGATGGATGTCTGGCCAGGCACGGGTTCTTATTCCGCATTCACTTCTGCTTAAAAGCAAATATATCTCAGGATTCATGTTCTCTGAATATGCTGATTTCAGCCAGGAGATGGAGATCACCCTGGACGGGAAATCGCTGGCCCGGGTCCATCTCCAGCATAAATGGAACTTTTACAGCATCCCTCTGCGGTCATCCGATGATACCCCTCTCAAAACGGAACCGGAGGGTCCTCCCCAACCCGCCTATGTGATCGAGTTTTCACTGAATAAACTATTTGCGGCCCGCTATCATCCAGATGATCCCCGTGAATTCGGAATCAGGGCCGCGCGACTGGAATGTCATCATGATGATGAACTTCACGGTCTCGCCCAGGAATATCACCGCAACAGCCTGCTGAATTATCAGGAAATGAAATCAGGAAAATGCAGGCTGGAATCATTCCCGCTGACCTTGGGTATCGATCTTTACGGCCGCTGCAACATCAATCCTCCCTGCGTATACTGTTTGTGGCACACCATGAAAAAATTGGAGGGAGACTATAAAGACGCCGATGTGGATGAAACCACCCTGCGGGAATACGGCCCATTTTTCCGTTCCGCCCGGACACTGGTCAACTGTTCTTTCGGTGAACCCCTGTTGCATCCGAGGCTGGAAGAAATCCTGTCTTTCTGTTCGCGCAGCAAAAAAATAATAGAGCTGTCGTCCAATGGACAGGCCCTTACGGCGAAATCTGTCCGGGCTATGGTGGGAAAACCGCTCTACCTTTACATCTCTCTGGACGCTGCATGCAAGGAAACCTACGCAAAAATCCGTAATGACCGCTGGGATTCTATCGTCCCCAATCTCGTGCTTTTAAATCAGGAAAGAAAAAAGCGCGACAATCTTCCTAAAATATACATGGTTTTCATGCCCATGAAGGTGAACCGGGATGATTTGGAGGGCTACTTCCAGTTGTGTAAGCGGATCGAGGCCGACGCCCTCGTACTGCGCCCTCTGCTTTATCTGGTGGACTCGAAGATCGAAGTGACCCGCGGGGGGTATACTTTTCGCTACCGTGATGAATTATTGAACCGGGAGGAACAGGGAGAGATATTCCGTCTGTGTGATATATATTCGGAAAAATACGGGGTTCCGGTCGCCAATCAGTTTGAATTCGGAGAGACCGCCGACCCGCAGCAAAAGGCCGGAAAGCCGCATTTGGAACTGCAAAGGTCATAAACATGCCAGACAAACCAATCGACAAAACCGAGATCGTTTCCCAGGAACACGAATCAATCCCTCCGGAAGAGGACCTTGGATTTTCGCAGCAGCCGTTATGCCGCGAGCCTTGGGAAAGCTATTATATTCTTCGCCGGGGCATCCTGCCCTGCTGCTATGGAAATCCCATTGTAGCCCCCATGTCAGATTGGGAAGATGCGTGGAATTCCCCCCAGATTCAGGAAATCAGGCGTTACCTCAGCCAGGGGAAATTGAGCCCTTACTGCCTGGAAAGCCTGGGCTGTCCCATCGTTCAGCGGGTTCTGGCCGCTCAAAAAGCAGCGGGGAATTCGGACAAGCCGCCGGGGCGTCCGAGACCCGCTTGGCTGCGTGCCGTAAACCGGGTTTTTTTCGGACTGCCCGCCAGGATCTACCGCCGCTTATAACCCATGCGGCCGAGGATTGTGGGTGCGATATCAAGCAGGGTGATCGGTTCGGTACGCCAAAGACCCTGTGCCGGCGCCTTCAGATCATAGATTATAAGAGGGACTTTAAGATAGATGTCGTAAAGAAAAGGATAATCCATAATGGTAGCGGAGCTGCTCGATTAGAATCGCATCCCTTTCGACTTTGTAAACCAGGCGGTGTTCCTCTTTGTGGGGTATAGTCTATCTTTCAACTTAACTTTTTACAGCAAATTCCGTATGATAAAATGATGTTTTTCGTAATGAATTCTCAGCTTGCTCTTAAGACAGATAAACTGACCAAGACCTATATAACGGGAAAGATCGAAGTAACCGCATTAAAGGATGCGGACCTTTCCGTAAAAAAAGGGGGGTTTATCGGGATCACGGGGGAGTCCGGTTCCGGAAAATCCACCCTGATGAATCTTCTCGGCGGATTGGACACGCCTACCTCCGGGACGATCGAAGCAGAGGGAAAGATCATTTCCCGGATGAATAAAGAGGAACTCGCTTTATACAGAAGATACAGCGTGGGGATGATTTTTCAATCTTTCAACTTGATCCCTTCTTTTACGGCGCAGGAGAATGTCAGCCTTCCTTTGCTTTTTGCAGGCGTCCCCAAGGCGGAACGTAAAGCGAGGGCAGCAGAAGCTCTGGAAAACGTTGGCCTTTCCCACCGGCAGAGACACAGACCATCTGAGCTCTCCGGGGGAGAACAGCAAAGAGTTGCTATTGCCAGAGCCTTGGTCAACCAGCCAAAGATCCTGCTAGCTGATGAGCCCACAGGAAACCTTGACAGCAAAATATCCCATGATATCGCTGAGCTGTTGGGAAACTTAAATCAAAGCAGGGGACTGACCGTGGTCATGGTCTCCCATGAAGAACCCCTTCTCAAAGAATTTGCACAAGGGATCATACGGCTTCGGGACGGTATGATAACAGCGAGAGAGATGATTTAATGAAGCTCAAGGATTACATTGAATTATCTACTGCAAACCTGTGGAAGACTAAACTGCGGACATTTCTCACAACATTTGGAGTGATCATCGGAATTGGAGCCCTGGTTTCCATGCTCGCCTTCGGAACAGGAATGCAAAAAAATGTGATCAATGCATTCAATGCCATGGAACTGTTCAATTATCTGATGGTCTTTCCCGAGCCGTTTTCACCGAAAATAAATGCGGAAGATTTAATACTCGACAATGAAGCGATTGGATCCTTCACAAAATTAAAAGGTGTAGAAGCCGCTTTTCCGGACATCCGCTTTCCCGCGGAAATTGGCTTTAGGGATAAGAAAGAGTTCAGCTTCATCCAGGTTCTCCCCGCTCAATTCGCTGATACAAAACTCGTGCAGCTCCGCGCCGGCAGTGTGTACGAAGCGGATGATGCCGGTTCCATGATCATTAGTGATTCTTTCCTCCGAAGGCTGGATATAAGGGATTTTGAAAGGGTCCTGGGGCAAAAAGTCCGTCTTTCCACGCTGGTTCTTGATTTTTCGGAATTTAATCCACTTGATCTGGTGGGTCTATTGGGAGGAGAAAAGTTACCCTTAACAATGAAAAATTATGAATTGACTATTGTTGGTGTATCAGAGCGGATGGGTATGGGCGGACCAAGCCTCCTCCGGAGCGATGTAATAATCTCCCCGACGGCTGCGGATAAGATGAAGAAGATAACCATGACAAACCTCTGGGATCTTTTCCAGCAGTCCTCCCGGAAGGGAGGATATTCTCTCGTTAACATAAAAGTCAGTTCCCCAAAATATGTTGATTCGGTCAGGTCAAAGGTTGAAGATATGGGATTCCGCACCTTTGCAATAATCGACCAGCTGGAGGAGATTAGGACCGGATTTTTTTTCATGGATATGATCCTGGCCGCAATTGGGATGATCGCTCTTGTGGTCGCCTCTCTGGGCATCATCAACACGATGATCATGTCCGTTATGGAGCGTTACAGTGAGATCGGCGTAATGAAAGCAGTGGGGGCTAGAGATAGAGATGTTCAGAAGATCTTCTTTTTCGAGTCCAGCATTATCGGCTTCCTGGGTGGAGTTTTTGGCCTGGGCCTTGGGTGGGTGGTAAGCCTTCTTATCAATCGTGTGGTCAATTATTTTCTGGCCCAGCAGGGAGTGCCGGCCATCGATTATTTCAGTTTCCCTTGGTGGCTGTGTCTGGGGGCTGTCGGATTTGCTGTGTTTGTCAGCCTGGTTTCAGGGATCTATCCTGCAATGCGCGCCGCCCGTGTTGATCCAGTCGTAGCCCTCCGTCATGACTAAAAGGCAAGACAGGGAAAAGAAGAGATAGAAGTTGATTCTTCCCACCCGCCAATCATTGAAGATGAAACTCTGTTTGTGCCTTCCAGAGACTGGGCATCCCCCTCCTCAGATTGTTCAACAGGAACGCCTGTATTTGCCGTCCATTGACTTAACCATTTTCCTTGTGATACGCTCATTTTAGGATGTCAGCGGATGATAATTACGGAAAATTGCGAAGGATCTGTGGCAAGCGCCAAAAGGAAATTCCTATATTTAAATTGCACAGGAGATTACGTAGATGAAAAGTATGGATGATTACCTTCCTATAGTCGGCGAGAAAGTAGTGGGACAAATCTACCAGAAAGCCCACCGCTTAATTAATAAGCACATTGTGCACATAAATTCCACTGCTCACGGTGGCGGAGTTGCAGAGATACTCAACAATCTTATTGTGTTACTTAATGATATTGGAGTGGATGCGGGGTGGCGGGTGCTAATCGGTCAATCTGATTTTTTTGCTGTCACAAAAAAATTTCATAATGGTTTGCAAGGCAATTCTATTAATTTTAGCGACAACAAGAAAAGACTTTATTTAGATTCGAACTCCCGCTTTTCTCGATTTACCCACCTGGACCATGACTGCGTGATTGTTCACGATCCGCAGCCTCTTCCTCTCATCAAATTTAATAAAAAGATTCAGCCCTGGATTTGGCGATGTCATATCGATATCACCCATCCAAATCCAGCACTCTGGAATTTTGTTAAAACATTTATCCTCCGCTACGATCTTATGGTCATTTCCAGCAAGCAGTTCAGGAAAGACGATCTTCCTCTGGAACAGAGGATAATTCATCCGTCTATCGATCCATTGTCCCCGAAAAACATGGATCTTTCAGATAATCTCATCGCCAAAATTTTAAAGAAGTTCGATATTCCCATGGATAAGCCCCTTATTACCCAGGTATCTCGGTTCGATCCATGGAAAGATCCTGAGGGAGTTCTAAAAGTTTTTAATGAAGTGAAAGAAAAGGTGGATTGCCGGCTGGTCTACTGTTATAACATGGCACCGGATGATCCAGAAGGCATCATCATATACAACAAGATGAAAAAAATCGCAGGAAAATATCTGAAAAGCGGAGATGTTCTATTCATACTCGGAGACAACCAGATCCTGGTGAATGTCCTTCAGAGGGTGTCCTCGGTTATTCTCCAAAAATCGATCAGGGAAGGATTTGGGCTAACAGTTTCAGAGGCCCAATGGAAGGAGACGCCCGTGGTAGCCTCACGTGTAGGGGGTATACCAGAGCAAGTTATCGACGGCCAAACCGGTTTTTTGGTGAATCCGCAGGATATTACCGGATGTGCGGAAAAGGTAGTCACTTTGATCAAGGACAAAAAACTTGCTATCAAAATGGGCAAAGAAGGAAAAGAACTCATTAAACAAAAATTCCTGATCACACGCCATATCGACGATTATCTTAACCTTTTGATCGATGTTTTGATTAGCAAGTAGAGGATTCGTGTGAGCTAAACAGGCAATTTTTAACCTCCTGTTGACTCAACTGCGATTTGAATTTTTTCCTGCCACGCGTTAGACTATAAGAAAAACTATATTATGCCTTCAGCAAAACGGAAATCAGGCCGACTTATCATTGTGTCTAATCGGCTTCCTGTGACCATCACCAAAAGAAAGGGAAAGGTTGCAATTCAGCCAAGCCCGGGTGGACTTGCTACCGCCCTGCGGGCTCTCCAGACTGAGAAAGAAGTCGTATTCTCTGGATGGCCAGGTTACATTCCTGAAAGTCGTAATGAGCAAAAATTTATCGATTCAACCTTGAGAGAGAAGCATAGCTGCTTGCCTATATTTTTAACTCGCAGGGAGATCGACAAATACTACTATGGTTTTGCTAATCGAACCCTCTGGCCGCTATTTCACTATTTCACTTCCTATTGCACCTTTGAAAAGTCGGAATGGGAGGCATATCAACACGTCAATCAGAAATTCTTTAAGGAGATTATTCAGGATTCGGCTGAAACAGATACATTCTGGGTACATGATTATCACTTGATGCTGTTGCCGCATCTGTTGCGAACCTATTTTCCTCAAACCGACATCGGGTTCTTTCTGCATATTCCCTTTCCTTCTTCAGAGATTTTCCGCATACTCCCATGGCGCAATGAGGTAATGGAAGGAGTCTTGGGTTCCGATCTAATAGGTTTTCATACCTACGAATATGCCCGGCACTTCTTGAGCAGTGTGCTGCGCCTTTTGGGCTATGAAAATGAATTCGGTGCCATCTCTATCGAGGATCGCATTGTCATGGTGGATAATTTTCCTATGGGAGTTGACGCTCAAAACATCATGACATTACTCCGACAGGAATCAACCAAAAAAGACATCAAGAAGTTTCAGAAAGCTGTGAAGAAGAAAGATCGAAAAGTCATTCTTTCTGTAGATCGCCTGGATTATTCCAAAGGGATTCCCCATCGTCTGAAAGCCTTTGAGAGTTTTCTTTCTCAGTATCCGGAGTGGCGTGAGAAGCTGGTTTACATCATGCTCTGTGTCCCATCCAGGACTAGGGTCAAGGATTATGCCTTCCTTAAGCAGGAAGTTGAAAGCTTTGTGGGCAAAATCAACGGCCGCTTCGGAAATCCCGACTGGATGCCGATTTATTACCTTTATCGCTCCCTTCCCTTTGAACGACTTTTACCTCTCTATGCTATTGCCGACATCGCTCTGGTTACACCGGTTCGAGACGGTATGAATTTAGTGGCGAAAGAATATGTAGCTGCCAGGACGGATGATTCAGGAGTTCTGATACTGAGCGGTACGGCTGGAGCTGAGGCTGAACTGGGCGAAGCATTAGTGGTAAATGTCTACAGCAGAGAAGACATTGTTGATGCTCTTATTCAGGCGCTGGAGATGTCGGAGGAGGAACAGTCCCGGCGGATGCGGACCATGCGGCAACGCATTATCGATTATGATATCCATCACTGGACGCGAAGTTTTATTACCGGGATTGAAGAGATAAAAAACCTGAAGTCTCAACGGGAACACTGGAAGTTAACCGATAAGTGGAAGAAAAAGCTCCTTTCCGCTTACCACTCAGGTAAAAAACGCCTTTTAATGTTTGATTATGATGGAACCTTGATCTCTTTTGCCAAGAAGCCTGAAGATGCAAAACCCGATGTAGAGTTAAAGAAATTACTGCTACTTCTGGCTAAAAAGCGCAAGAATCACTTAGCGATCATCAGCGGACGAGACCGTTTGACTATGGAACAATGGTTGGGAGATATCCCCTGCACTTTGGTTGCCGAGCATGGCGCTTGGATCCGGGTGGACACGCGTTCTAGCTGGAAAGCCCAAAAGACTGTTTCAACGGAGTGGAAATCACAAGTGATGCCCATCCTGAAAACATACGAGGCCCGGGTACCAGGGTCGTTTGTTGAGGAAAAGGAATTCGGGCTAGCCTGGCATTATCGCAAAGCCAGTCCTGAACTAGGGGAAATTCGCTCCTGCGAATTATTCGATAATCTCAACGAGTTTTTGGCTAACACTGATATGCAGCTCATGCACGGGAACAAGGTTATCGAAATTCGGCCGCGTGGAGTCCATAAGGGTCAAGCAGCTCAAAATCTTTTGATGATGGATACCTATGATTTTGTGCTAGCTCTTGGGGATGATTGGACTGATGAAGATCTTTTCAGAGCCCTGCCTGAGGGAGCCTATTCCATCAAGATCGGTTATGGCACAACTAAGGCCCGATTTTTTCTTGATTCTCCCAAGAATTGCCGTCGTCTCTTGCATGACCTTACCAAGATATGATACCGAACCTCAGCGATGCTTTTCTAGAAATCAAGTGAGCATATTTAAGGAAGGGTTCAAAAGGTTTTATTTCAATAAGATTTGGACGACATATCACATTTCCTACAGCGATAGGACAAAATACAGAATTTCCTGAGGTTTTGGACAAGAGAGAGGCTGACTATGTAACATTTTTCATTGCGTATATCTCAACTTAATGTTAATGAATTAAGAATTAATGGGGTTGAACACTCTAATACTCAGCTATATCACCGAAGCAGCAAGTCGAGGGATAACATCGAGAGGAATGACAGAGATCTTTGCGTCGATGGCATATTCTTGACGGCCGGGATAAACCACCCACAGGTGCTCAAGGCCTAAATCCGCAATGGCAATGTGCATGGAACGACTTGAGCCCGGTGCATCAGCATATTTGAATTCGAAACCATACCGTTTACCAGCGATCATTACCAGCAAGTCCAGTTCAGCGCCCGCATGTGTTGCCCAGAAGTAAGCATCGCGAGATTCCAGCACTCCAATAACATACTCCAAGGAAAAGCCCTCCCAAGATGAACCGAGTTTCGGATGTCCCTGCAGGTCTGCCAAGAAGGGTATTTGAAGCAGTGTATGCATGATACCACTGTCTCTGATGTAGATTTTTGGAGCTTTTACCTGCCGTTTACGGATGTTCTCGAACCATGGAGGAAGGATTCTGACCATGTAAGCTCCAGCAAGAATATCAAGATAGCGGCGAGCTGTTCTCTCCGATGTGCCGAGAGAACGGGCAAAATGAGCTGCATTCCAGACCTGCCCATGGTAATGAGAAATCATAGTCCAGAAACGTCTCAAGGTTTCAGCGGGAATTGTGATGCCCAGCTGAGGAATATCCCGTTCAAGGAATGTACGAACAAAACCCTCACGCCAAGCCATGCTGGCAGGTTCATCCTCTGCTAAAAAGGATCTGGGGAATCCACCGCGTATCCAGAGGCGGGAACGCTGTTCTATGCCGACTTCCCGGAGGTCGAATCCTGAAAGATCTATGAACCCGATGCGCCCGGCAAGAGATTCAGACCCCCCCCTGACCAAACCTGGAGAAGCGGAGCCCAGTATCAAAAAGCGGGCCGGATTTTGGGGGCGATCCACCAGAACTCTGAGCAATTCGAAAAGGTCAGGTCGTCGCTGAATTTCGTCTATGACTACCAATCCGGAAAGCTCTTCTAAGACCCTCATAGGGGCAGACAACCGGCGGACATCAACAGGATTTTCAAGGTCAAAATAGGTGCATGGTTCGCGTTCCGCTATCATTCTGGCAAGTGTAGTCTTTCCGCATTGACGCGGACCCAGGAGGGCCGCGACCGGATGAACCCTAAAAACAGTGGAGATTCGGTCTAAAGCTAGAGGACGTGCAATCATAATCCCATTATATCATTGATAATCAGGATGTCAAGTAAGCTATTTCAAGGAATATTGTTTCTTTTGATTTTCGTTCCAGCTACAGAGGAAAAATACGCAAGGCAGAAGTTGATTCTTCCCATCCGCCAATCATTGAAGATGAAACTCAAAGCTGAAAGCTATTACGAGTATGGATTCCCGGCCCCTTTTGCCGCTGGAATTGAAAACAATTTGATGGATACATTACGTCGTCTACACGATTACGGGATATAGAGGCATTTTTGCTGGAATTGTCTATGTCCTGTTGATTCTTGGTTATCAAACCCCGTATCTGATCTTTTGTTCCTTCTTCCAAAGGCTTTCCAGAAAAAAGATCATCGATAACTTGTCCTAAGATTGCTCTTTGTTCCCTCACGATAGAAAGAGTACCTTCTGCTGTCTGTTTCAAAACTTCATGTTCACTAATTAAGACTCTAAAACTAATTATTTTTATTTAATTAAGTGAGGATTGCCAATATCTATTGCTTAAATATCCCTTAAACCCCGATTTTGGGGGTTTAAAATGGCGTTTAAGGCCGTTTTTTGGCATTCAAACAAGAGGGAATAAACATCCGGTCCGATTGTATAAGAGATGAGAACCAAATGATTTCATGAGAAGGACAAAATGAAAAGAACGACACTGGCATTTTTTGTGATGGCACTTGCGCTGACTGCGGCGGTGGGAAACAGCAACGATCCGCTTTACGGGAATATTCACATCACATTATGGAGACTGGAGAAGGGGCCGACCGAAAAGAGAAAGAAACGCTTCGATCTCCTGCTGCGGGACAACGCGACTTTTCATTCCATCTTTTACGACGAAGAAAGCCGCGCCTATCTGCTTGAGGTCGGTATCTTAATAGGACCCCAATAACTACAATCTCTATTTTTTCATTAATTCTTTAATATCAT
>DAOVDI010000042.1 GCA_030669585.1 Acidobacteriota bacterium | reverse complement strand
ATTTTTTCTTAGTGCGGCTTGGGCTTTTTGAAGACCGCGAGGAAGGCGCACGCATAACAGGCGGCTTTCTGGATGGAATGTTTCTGTATGAACTCTGTGATGAGCGGCTTCGTATGTAAGAACTTTTTCCTCCCGATATTGAATTATACAGGCGTCCCATTGTGGAGCCGGAGTATTTGGCGCTTCTTCCTTTCCTCCAATTGGTCGAACGGATATTCGGCGATGAGGAATAAATCCTGTTTTTAAGAATCCTTCTTTCATATTGGTTTGATTTTGAAGGGAAGGGTTGAATACGTTGTTGGGGTAGGAATTGCTGCTGCAGATGTCTTTTCAGAGCTTCATCCCTCTGGATGTTCCATCTGTCAAAACTGTCTTCAGTTGTGGACATGAACCCGGAGGGCCTTGATGTTGAAAAACCATCAATAACCTCAAGCCTTTGTTGATCCTTGACCAGTTCAGAGCCGTTCTCCAGGGCGGCTTCCAGCAGGCCCTTGAATACAAAGGTTTCTGTTTCCTGATTATTACGGACGTCGATCCTGTAAAGCCCCCTGTCCAGGAAATAGAGAGACACATCTTTGGAATGGAGCTGGACCTCTTTTTCGTTTTCCAGAAAGTTGATACGCAGATAACAATTTCCTGTCCAGAGGCGGATCTGGATCAGGTCCCTGTTCTTGTCCGGTAATTTCATAATATCGATCTTTGTGTCGTGATCAAGACGGATGTATTTTCCTCTTGCAATATAGAGTTCTATCCGGCCGTCCGTAGTCCACAGCCGGTCTCCTTCTGCGATGGGCATGTTTATCGTGCCTTCTTCGTAAGACAGGTCAGCCGTTCTCTGGATATAAACTTTCCCCGAGATATAACTCAAACGGGCAAAAGAGGAATTGGTATATTTAACATCTTCAGCATAGGCATAGGAACACAGGAAAAAGACAATAAACAGTATAAAAGCCCTTTTTGTCATTTTTCTTCTTCCCTTTTGTTCAGGATTATATCACCTGCTTTATTCATAAAAACTGCCGATAGCCTAACATAACTTCTTATATATCACCCGTGAATAATCCAGGATCATAGATGAATATATGCAAGTGATATGCCAACTTTTTCATGGGAAGAAAGACTTTTTTGACTTAAAATGTGTCATTTAAAAGGGACGGATGTAGCCTGAAAAACGGGTTCGAGCTCTTCGGAAAGCTCCGGAGAGGCAGCGGCTTCAATGTCCGGATCTGCCGCGTTTCCGCTCAACTGGTCAAGGACATGTCTCACTCCAAGGCTTTGGCCCTCTAGATGATATCCGCCCTCAAGCAGTATAAGGAGCCGGTTTTCGCAGAGCTTTTCAGCCAGGTCCGTTAATTCCCGGGTCAGGGCGCCGAATCCCGGACCGCTGACGTTCATACCCCCCAGAGGATCATCCTGGTATATATCAAAACCGGCTGAAACAAGGATAAAATCCGGTTTGTATTCAACCGCAACCGGCCTTAGAATCTCTTTAAATATGAACCGGTAATCTTTGTCCCCTTTTCCGGGATAAAGAGGGATATTTACTGTATACCCCTTTCCGGCGTTTTTCCCTGTCTCACTCCAGTGGCCTGTGCCTGGATAATGGGGAAACTGGTGCGTGGAAAAATAGAGGACATCTGATCTTTCTTCAAATGAATGCTGGGTCCCGTTTCCGTGATGGAGGTCCCAGTCCACGATCAGGACACGTTTGTTTTTTCGGATTTTAATCAGATACTCTGCACCGATAGCGATATTGTTGAACAGACAGAAGCCCATGGCGCGGGAGGCCTCCGCATGATGTCCAGGCGGCCGGATGAGGGCAAACCCGTTTTGGATGTCCCCATCAATGATATGATCGATGGCGTTGAGAACTCCGCCTGAGGCAAGCAAAGCCGTATCAAAGGAGCGGGCCGATGTGGATGTATCGGAATCGAGCATGACTCTTTCTTTATCCGCAGTATTTTTCACTTGATCAAAATAGTGGGGTGTATGGACCATCAGGATTTCTTTCTCGGTTGCGGGACGGGGTTCGATCCGGAACAGGGGATATGTGATCCGGGAGTCGATCATCTCATAGATTACTTCCAGCCGTTTAGGAGTTTCCGGGTGGGAATCTCCCATATTGTGTTCTAAATAGCGAAGGTCTTTGATTATTCCTGTTTTCATGTTTTCTCCTTTATAATGGGGACGGTTCTATTTAAAAAAAGGTTGCCATTTTTTTGGTGATGGCTTGGAGCCGGCCAGGCTGACAAAAATAAGCAGGGCAACGGAGCATAGTAACGCAGGATAGACAGCAGGTATTCCCAGGGGCAGATGGCCCTGAACCTTGTTGATGACTTCCCAAATGATGGTTATGGTCATTCCCCCCAGGATGGAAGACACACCTCCTGTGATCGTAGCTCTTTTCCAGAAAAAAACAGCCATCAGAGCAGGTGTGATCCCTGCACCGTAGATAGTATATGCCGCATAGGCTGCATCCAGGATCCTGGGAAAAAAGGAGATGAGCATATATGCGAAAAAGCCCAGAGCAATGACCACGAGACGGGAAAAAAAGATCATCTTTTTATCCGGAAGGTCAGGATTGATGAATCGCTGATAGATATCCCTCACGACATTTGTAGCCGGGACCAGGAGAAAGCTGTTGGCCGTGGATATGATGATGGCCATAATAGCGGCCATCAATGCGCAGCCGATTACAACCGGAACTCCTTTGTGTGCGACCATGATAATGATCCTGCTAGCCTGTTCAGATTCAAGGCCTTTGAAATAACTGCTGCCTATAACTGCAAGGCTCTGGAGAGCCACACCAAGGAGGATGACTCCGATCACCCATCCGATGACGGATTTTTTAGCTTCCTTTTCATTTTTAGCAGAAAAAAACCGCTGGTACATGTTGGCGTTTCCCAGCGCCAGAAGCAGGGTAGGGACAAAATATCCCATAGCCTGGATGAATGTCATATTTCCAAGAATAGCGTGTTTTCGTGGTGTAACATTTGCGATGATGGTTTCCAGCCCCCCCACATGATGGATGAGAAAGGGAACAGCTATCAGGATAGCCCCTACCATCAGAATCCCGTTGAACATATCCAGATAAGCAACAGAGAGCATTCCGGCAAGTAGAGTATATGATATAACAAAAACAGCTACGATAATGATTCCTGTTTTAGCATCGATCTTGCCGTCGCTGATGATGTTAAGCACCAGGCCCCCGCCCCGGAACTGATAGCTTACAATGGTTATATAAGCGATAATGGTTGTAATCGTCGCAAGGATTCTTGCCCAATGGTTGTACCGGGCTTCGAGGATGTCAGGGACTGTAAACTGGCCGAACTTCCGGACCCGGCCTGCGATAAAAAAGGCTATGATAATGCCTATCCACCCTCCGCTGCTTCCGATGAGGGAGGAAAATCCGTGATTGTAGCTCAGGTCGGAAACGCTGAAAATATCTCCGGAGCCGATCCAGGTCGCCAGCAGTGTCCCAACAAGGATCGGAGCGGTCAGGGTGCGTCCTGCGACAAGAAAGTCTTCTTTTTTTTTTACTCTCTTTGTAACGTGAAGCCCGACAGCGAACAGAAAAAAAAGATAGATTATGATTGTTGTTAAATAGGCCATGACATTACACGCTCCTATAACCCGGCGAATCCTGAGAACTTGGGGATATTATTCTTTCAATTCTTTATTGATGTTTCAAGTTATAAATGTGAATAATCCGGAACATGGGTTATTCACGGGCCGATATGCGAGGCGTGGCCAAAGGCAAAAAAGTCTATAGAAGTCTATTGAGGTCCATAGAAGTCGTAATAAGAAAAGAGGCCAAGGGCCAAGGGCCAAAGGCCAATGCAAAAGAGGCCCAAAGCCCAAAGCAGCTTAGCCCAAAGTCATTTAATTTACGTCATTCCCGCGCAGGCGGGAATCCAGTTCTTTGACTTCATGGAGTTAAATTTTATTGAAATAACCCAACGAACACAATGAACTCAACGAACCCAATAAACTAGATTCCCACTTTCGTGGGAATGACGAGACAAACGAGATGAACGATTTTTTCCTACAGCGAATGCGCCGCAACAAAGCAGATCGGCTTGCCCGGAGGGTGAAAAGTTGTGATAATAAAAACAGGATTCAAGGATTCGAGGGGTCTAGGGGTCGAGTGAAAAGAAAAGATATAAGAATTTATTTTAAAGCACTTGAATCCTTGACCCCTTGAATCCTTGAACCCTTTTTTTCAAAGTATCGACAATTTTCATGAATAGTTCAGGTGTCTCTTTGTTTTTGGCGGAACAATAACCTATAATAACCCGTGATTCATCGACTGAAAAGAAAAAGATTCAACCAATGAAAGTCCAATTGTTCGTGCCGCCCCAGGGATATATTGCCCAACGCTGGAATGAGGGTGGCTCCATGCCTCCGCTTGGTATTTTGTTTCTTGCGGCTGTTCTGGAGGAGGCCGGTGTCGAGGTGGATATTGTTCCTGCAGACGTACTGAGGCTGGACTGGACAGAGATTGAGAAAAGGATCAGGGATTTCAGTCCGGATATTGTAGGCGGAACCACAACGACTGAAAACCGGTTTGATTCGTTCAAGCTGGCGGGACTGGCGAAAAGTATTGATCCGAAGATTTTTACTGTTCTGGGCGGTCCACATATCTCCATGGCCAGGGAAGACACCATCTTTCATATAAAGGATGTAGATGTGGCTGTCATTGGAGAAGGAGAGCGGACTATAATCGACCTTGTCCGTGCAGTTGAATCAGGGAACGATCTGGGCAGCGTCAAGGGGATTATTTTCCGGAAGGATGGACAGCCCCTCTATACCGGCTTTCGTGAAAGGATCGAAGACCTGGACACCCTGCCTTTTCCAGCGCGTCACCTGGCGCCTATGGACAAATACAAATTTTTCATCCGGATGGCGGATGGAAAGAAGCTTCGGGCTCAGAATATCATGACATCCAGAGGCTGTCCCTTTGAGTGTTATTTTTGCGCCACACCGGTCAACTGGGGCCGGAAGATGCGCGGGCATTCCCCGGCCAGGGTTCTTAAAGAGATTGAACTTCTTATCGATAGGTATAAGGCTGAATTTATCTGGTTTTATGACGATACTCTGAACTACAACAACAAGCGCCTCCATCAGATACTGGACATGATCATTGAGAGACGGTTGGATATTAAATTCGGAAATGAATTCCGGATCGATCTGGTGGATAAACCCTTACTGGAGAAGATGGTAAAAGCCGGATTAATATGGGGGCATTTTGGTGTAGAAGCAGGGAATGAGAGGGTCAGGCGGGAAATTGTCCGCAAGAAATTCGACATGGAAAAGGCGTACCAGTTTGTCCGTTGGGCAGGGGAGCTGGGATTTACACCCAATGCTTTTCTTATCTATTCCCATGATACAGAGACCTGGGACGAAGCCAATGAAACACTGGCGATCATTGAAAAGATGAAAACCATAAATCCGGAAACTCAGATTGCAACAGCCCTTCTCCATGTGTACCCCGGAACACCCCTTGAGAGTATCGCCAAGGAACGCGGTGTTTTGCCGCCGGGTTTTTCCTGGGCAAGAAAAAAAGACATGAAAAAGGTCATGGTGCTGCCTGCTGCCCAGGGGCATGTTCCACTGTTCAGACACAAACTGACCTGGTTTCAGCTCGCTGAGCTGGTGATGAAGGAGCAGGCTGACGGAGGCCGTCCGATATCCTGGTCCAAGATCAAATCGGTCCTCAAGTCAGTAACATCCCTCAAAGTTGTTTTTATCTATTTTGTATTTTTTGTTGTTCTGGTCAGGCAGAGGATAAGAAGAATATTCAGTCGTAAAAAATCCGCTCCCATAAAAAACAAGATCAGCATCGGCTAACCTAATTTATTCTTTTCAAGTTATTGGTCTTGGAATCCATCTTTACTGAATAAATACTGGTTATGCTGGGATCGGCCATGGTTGTCCCGTATATAAAATCTGCCACTTCCATGGTCTTGAAGTTGTGCGTCACAATAATAAATTGGGTCTGGTCCTTGATCTTCTTCATAAGATTCAGAAACCGGCTCAGATTTGATTCATCCAGGGCAGCATCCACTTCATCCAGAATGCAGAAAGGAGCAGGTTTATAGCGGAACAGGGCAAAGAAAAAAGCGAGGCTCGTCAGGGACTTTTCCCCACCGGAGAGAAGGTTCAGACTGTGAACCCGCTTCCCCGGAGGTTGGGCGACGATCTCCACTCCGCTTTCAAGGGGATTGCCGGGATCGGATAATTTGACTTCAGCGTTTCCGCCTTCAAAAAGAATAGAGAAGACATCCTTAAAATTTTTATTAACCTCTTTCAGTGCATGCAGGAACTGGATCCGGCTTTCCTGATCGATCTTTTTGATAGCCTCTCTGGTTGCGTCAATGGATTTATGAAGGTCTTCCTGTTCCTGGACAAGAAAATCGTGCCGTTTCTTCTGAATAAGATATTCCTCCTCAGCCATCAGGTTGACCGAGGAGATCCTCTGAAGTTTTTCATTAGCTTCTGAAAGAGACGATTCCACATCCAGTTTTTCAAGGTCCTCGAGGGATACGTCACTTTTGACTTCATCAAGGGTCTTTTTCAATTCCTGCCAGCACGATTCTTCAAGATTGACCAGATCTCTGTCCATTTCCGCCTTTTTGATCTCCCAAGCCTGGCGGTCTTCCTTCTGTTTTTCCGACTGGATTCTGGAACCATCTATCTTTGCTTCTTCGGCTTTTAACTCCTGCTGCATTTCATTGAGTTTGGTTTTGTCGATATGCAGGAGATCCTCTTTTTCCTTTTTGTCTGCAATGGCAGCGCTGATGTTCTGGGATATCTTTAAAATGTTCTCTTTCAAGCAGATTTTCTCTTTTTCCGCATCATTGATAACATCCGACAGCGATGATTTTTTGTTGCTGATGATTTCCTTACGGCGGTCGTAAAGTTCCTGTCTCTGATTATAGCTGCTGATCTTCTCGCTTAATAGGTCGACCTGTGATTTGAGTTCGAAAAAGAGTTTTCGTTCATGATCGGAGTTTTTCTGGAGTTCTGTGATCGTGTTCTCTGTGGTCTCCAGGTCCTTTTTCAAGGTTGTTTCCCCGGTTTGGATAATACTGACCTGAGAAGTGATGGATTTCAGTTTATAAGAAAGCGCAGTTTTATCCTGGGACAGAACATCCAGCTCTTTACTGAGAATGGTAGTGGTTGTCTTGATCTTTAAAGTATCGGTTTGGTCGAACTGAAGATCCTTTTCCATATCTTCGATATCCCGGGATAAACGATCTGCCTGGGATATAGCGTCAGCCAGTTCGGAATCCTGCCGGTTTCTTTCAGCGGTTTTGTCAGCAATATTTTGTTGGACAGGGACAATCTTTTTTTCGACGTCAGAGATATGTTGCCTGACAGATTTTATCTCCTGGTTAATGGCAAAAAACCCTTCTTTTTTTTCTCCCAGTTTCAGAAAGCCTGAGGAATAAAGCAGGTCGCCGCTGAGAGTGATGTAGTCTGAAGCAGGATATTGGAGCCAGAGTTCGACCGCACTTTTTATATCTTGTGTGATAACTGCTTCTTTGAGATGGGAGAAGTGTTTTTTGATCTTGGCATTGGGGCGGACGAATGATTTCAAACGCCCGATGGCCGAGGAATGCTTGAACACTTCGGAAGGGGACTCCCTGGATTCTTCCGGATGCAGGAGGAGAAAACGGCCCTTTATTCCGGCATCGGTCAGATCGTTCAAGAACCGCTCTGCATGGATAAGATGGGATTTTGCCTCCTCTTTCCAGAAGATGTCCACAAGGCCGGCATGTTCTTGGTCACTTTCAAGAAAATCGGCCAGGAGACCTATGGTATCAGGCATCTCACCGCCTTTGTCCTTTCCCCGCTCTGCGGCTTCCAGTTTTTCGAGTACATCAAGATGATGAGAATTTTTATCGCGTGTCTTCTGCAGTTCTGCCAGACGGCGCTCCAGATTAAAGGTATCCTTATCCAGTTCCTTTTTTACTTTTTCCGTCAGGCCGATCTTTTCCGTCAGGACTTCGAGATCGTCTTTTTTCCGGGAAATGGATTTTTCCGCCTCATTCTGCTTACTGCTTTTTTCTTTTAACTCCTTATGTTCTTCACTGATCTGAGCGCTGAGTTTTTCCTCCTGGCGCTGCATCAGTTCCAGTTCTTTTTCCAAACGTGCCTTTTCGTTGTTGATATGGGTTTGTTCAGATATTTTTTGGAAATAAGCGTCCCGGATGGAATCGATCTTTTTCTGCCGTTTTCCTAGTTTAGCCCGGGCCTCATCGCTGTATTGCTCTGCTTTTTTCAACTCCTCCTGTTTAAGGTCGAGTTCCTGTCTGTGAGCTTTGAGTTTTTCCTCGGCTTCGATTTTGTCTTTTTCCAATCCGTACAACTCGAGCTCGAATTCTTTATCGCTGTTTTTTGCGCCTTTCTTTTTTTCTTCGAGATAATCGATGCGCTTTTCTTCCCTGTCCTTATCTGCTTCGAGGCCGGCTATACGTGACCTGAGATCATACAAATGTTCCTGCCCGTCTTTGATCCGGTCTTCAAGGTTCCACACGTCCTGTCTTTTTTCTGAGAGAAGCTTTTCTGCATCCTTTAACTGATGAACGACCGCTTTTTCCTTGTCTATGCTTTTTTGATGGCTGACTGAGATGTTCCTAATGCCATTTTCCAGATCATCGATCTTTTTGCGGAAGCTCAGGCTTGTCAGTTTACGTATGCCCTCTCTCAACTGCCTGTACCGGATAGCTGCAGCGGCCTGTCTTTTAAGTGAATTTTTTGCCCGGGAAACCTCGGTAATGATGTCTAACAAGCGGGTGAGGTTCTGCTCGCTGTTATTAAGCTTGTTCTGCGCCTGGCGTTTTTTATCCTTGTAGAGAGATGTCCCCGCGGCTTCCTCTAAAAGCCCTCTTTTCTCCAGGGGTTTGGAAGATAAAAACTGGCCGATAGCGTCCTGCTCGATGACAAAATATTCACTTTCCCCGATCGACTTCTGCCAGAGGGCTTCCTGGATATCCCTCAAGCGCGCCGCTTTTCCATCAAGACGATATTCACCCTCTCCGGAGCGAAAAACACGGTGGGAGACAACCATTTTTTCTTCTTCATCGGTCAGGGTGAGTATTACGTCCGCCATGCCCATAGGGGCCTTGTCTGTGCTGCCGTTAAAGATGATGTCTCCGCGCTGTTTGCCCCGAAGGGACTTCAGCCGTTTTCCTCCAAGAACCCAGAGCAGCGCATCTACAATATTGCTTTTTCCTGTCCCGTTGGGCCCGATGATCGAAGTAATGCCTTTATGAAAGACAATTCTGGTTTTTTCCGGGAAGGATTTAAACCCTTGAAGTTCCAGTTTTTTGATTATCATTGTGTATTAAAAATCCAGATTAAGTGATAGCCGTCATAATAATAAATTTGGATTCCAAGAGCAAGCCTGTTTCAATTACGTCTTGACTAATCGCGGCATTTCGATTAATTTCAATTATTCTGAATATTCCAGCTGGTGTGCCAGCGTAGCTCAGTTGGTAGAGCAACTGATTCGTAATCAGTAGGTCGGAGGTTCGACTCCTCTCGCTGGCTTTTCAATTCTATTCCTTTCTCTTCGACTAACATATAGGAGAAGAGAATGCTATTAAATACACTACTATTACAACACAATTACATAATATCTTTGTCTTTTACTCTTTTCTAAGGAGACTGAAATAGAAAACATAATAAAAACACAAAAGCAACATATTAAAAAAGCAACAGAATTACGTAAACAGGCGGAGCAGGCTTTAAAAGATTCTGAAAAACGTTATAAAGACTTAGTTGAAAAGGCAGGTATTGCAATTTTAATTGATGATAAAGAAGGAAATTTCCAATACATTAATAAAATATATGCAGAAATGTTTGGATACTCTTTAGAAGAGATGAAAAAGCAATCAATCCAATCGCTTGCTCATACTGATGACGTTGAAATGGTCATGAAATATCATAGTGGGCGCGTTAGTGGAAAAAATGTTCCATTAAAATATGAGTGGAGGGGAGTCAGAAAAGATGGTTCGATTATATATCTTGAAGTGTATGCTAAAGCTCTAAAAATGGGGGGAAAAATTGTAGGGACTCGCTCGTACTTGTGGGATATCACAGAGCGTAAGCGGGTAGAGAATGAGCTTCAGCAGACATTAAAGAAATTACGGAAAGCCATGGGAAGTATTATCAATGTTGTAGCATCAACAGTAGAAGTGAGAGATCCTTACACAGCAGGTCATCAGCAGCGAGTGGCGGATCTTGCTCGTATGATAGCGGCTGAGATGAAATTAAAAAAACAGATTATTGATGGAATCCGTATGGCCGGAGCTATTCATGATATTGGTAAAATAGCTTTGCCTGCAGAAGTTTTAAGCAAACCTTCCGCTCTATCTGAGGTTGAATTTGAGCTAATTAAAAGTCATCCAAAAGTTGGATATGAAATATTGAAGAATGTAGAATTTCCTTGGCCTGTTGCAAAAATTGTGTTGCAACATCACGAAAGACTTAATGGTTCTGGTTATCCTTTAGAGCTTTCAGGTAAAGAAATTATTATTGAGGCAAGAATTTTGGCAGTAGCTGATGTTGTAGAGGCCATGACCAATCACCGTCCATATAGGCCAGCTCTTGGTATAGAAGTTGCCCTTAAGGAAATCGAAAAAAATAAAGATATTCTATATGATCCTAAAGTAGTTGACGCTTGTATCAAAGTATTCAAGGAAAAAGGATTTAAGTTTAAAACCTAAGGTTCCCTGGAAGTTAGGCCATGGGTAGGATATTCTGACATTGAAAATAATTAAGAATCCAAAAATAGGGACGGTTCCATTTTTTCAATTTTGTCATGGTTTTTAAGAAAGAAAGAGTGTCAAAAAATAGAACCGTCCCCATTTGTTCAGTAGTGATAGCGAGCCTGTAAAAAATCGATTCGAGTTTCTCTGACAAGATAGACGACCCTGTGCTCCTGAGTAAGCCGTCTGGACCATGCTCCGGGTGCAAGATATTTCAAGCGCTCGGGTTTCCCGATACCTAGGAATGGATCTTTTATGATGGCCTCGACAAGTTTTAAGGTCCTTAATGCGATTTTTCTGTCCGTCTTTACCCAATATTTGATATCTTCTCTGAATTCACAATGAAACACGGCCTCACGAACCTTTCGATCCTGAGGGATCATTTTATTCAAGACCCATGTCTATCTTGAACTCTTTAAGGTTTTGAGCCGGCTCTTTACCGGCCATGGCATGATTTAATGCGGTTAAAAGGCGTTGGGCATTTTTAGGTGACCGCATGAGGTGAGCGGTTTCCAATAGGCTTGAGAGCTCAGAAGCAGAGATTAAGGCTACATCTTCTGCACTCCGCCGTGTGATATATACGACCTCTCTGTTTTCAGAGACAAGGTTGCAGAGCCTGGCAAGATTAGCCCGGGCTTGAGAATACGTTGTTTTTGTGGCCATTTTTACCTCGATTATATTGTACAGTAATACTGTACAAATAACAAAGGGCTCTGTCAATTAAATTTTTTTGGAGGGTGACGGTGGCGGGTTGCCTGTTCATAAGCATAAGCGATTCGGATCAGCATAGGTTCGCCGAATAATTTCCCGACTATCTGAAGTCCTGCAGGGAGTTTTTTATAAGTAAATCCCATAGGGACGGTGATGGCAGGGAACCCTGTGTGGGGCGGGATAAGCTGGCTGTTATCACCGGCCGGGCTCTTGAGATCGCCCAGCTTTCTCGGAGGATTGCTCCATGTGGGATAGATAATAACGTCGACCTCCAGGTCCTCCATGACCTTCAGGACAGCTTCCCGGAAGATAATGTTTTTTGGCTCTGTGTACAAGTCTTTACATATCGGATGATCGCTGAGCGGCACTTCCAGGGCGCGGTAGATCCTTCTCTTGTTGATTATCCCGAACAGGCCTTTATTGTAGATATCTGTTAGATTTTTGAATGGAGCTTTTTTTCCCAGTGATGCCAGGTAGCTGTTGAGATCATGGCGGAACGTATCACACCAGAGGTTTTTTGTAAGCCTGCCAAAGTCAGGGATCACAAAGGGGTCGACGATCTTAGCTCCCAAGGTTTTCATATCAGAAATGGCTTTTTCAAACAGCGCTGCCACCTGAGGATCGGTCGATGGCCTATCTGTAAATAAACGGAACACACCGATCCGGGCGCCTTTAAGGCCGTTTTTATCAAGGAATCGAGTGTAGCTGTCCGGGATCCGGCCGTCACTTTTTTGGGTGATGGGGTCAGCCGGGTCATATCCCGCGATCACATCCAGAATCCGGGCAGCATCCTCTACGGTCCGTGTCATGGGTCCGCCTATGTCGTTTCGCAAATAAAGGGGGATGATACCGTCCCGGCTTGTCAATCCCATTGTCGGGCGGAAGCCGACCAGACAGCAGTGGGACGAAGGCCCGCGGATGGAATTCCCCGTATCTGTTCCCAGGCCCGCGGTTCCCAGATTAGCTGCGATCGCTGCGGCAGTGCCGCCGCTTGACCCGGCCGGGACATGGTGGAGGTCATAGGGATTGAGCGTCATCCCTGCGGAGGAGCTCAGGGTGTAATGGGGGCTGAAAGCCCATTCCCCCATATTGGATTTGGCCAGGATAATAGCTCCTGCTTCTCGCAGTTTTCGCACCTGACAGGCATCGTCCGGAGGGATAAATCCAAGAAGCGCTTCTGATCCTGCTGTAGTCTGCATGTCAAAAGTTTCGTAGTTGTCCTTGACAATAATAGGAATGCCGTGAAGAGGGCGCAGTTTGCCTGTTCTCTGGAATTCTTCATCCAGTTCCCCGGCCGTCTTTATCGCGTCAGGGTTTATAACAATAAGCGAATTCAGTTTTGTGGGTTGATCATATTTTTTTATACGGTCGAGATAGATATTGACAAGCTCACTGGCGGTCAGATTTCCGTCTCTCATTGCAGCGTGAATATCCGTGATCGTGGTTTCTTGGACGGGGAACCGGGAGTCTTCCCCGGCCGTATTATTTGTTCGGGAAGTACAGCCAAATACAATAACTGTCAGGAATAAAGTGATTAAGAGAAGAAAATATCGATTTTTTTCCATGATTTATTCAGACTGGTCTTCAGGGATGTCGACCGGCTCCCGCAGGTCCCTTAGCATTTCGATGATGTTTCCGACGCCTCCGATAGAAACGATGATCACAAGCAGAGAATAGGCAGCCAGAGTGAATATCAATACGATCTTCCAAATGAGTTCCCAGTTCATGATTTTTCCTCCTGTGGTTTGGGTTTGTCCGGAAACAGCAGGGAACCGATAATCATACCTAGAAAAGCCACAACAAAAGTGGCAATGCCGATAAATTTATCAGAAAGATAGAAGGGAACATCAGCCCCTTTTGTCCAGTTCCCGAGACCCAGAATTGCCAGAAGGCCTGCAAGCAGGGCGATCATCGCCCCTGTCGAGCTTGCCCTTTTCCAGTACAACCCTGCGACAACCACGGTAAAAGCGCCTGCAAGATAGATGGTCCCGGTCACCGCCATATAGTTCCAGAGAGACACGGGGGCTTCGAACCAGAGGCCCCACAAGAGGAGAAAACAACCGATACTTACTATAGAGATCCGTGTGATAAGCAAACGTTTTTTATCGGATAGAGCCTTCCTTTTCAAAGGGGCGATAATATCCTGGGTGATGACCGAACTCCAGCTTAATAAATAGCTGTCATGAGTAGACATAAATGCTGCGAACATTCCTGCTGCTATGATCCCCAGCAGTCCGCTGGGCAAAACCTTGGCGATAAAGATCGGCATCCCGAATTGACTGTTCAATGCGTTAGGACCCTGAAATGCGGAAAGAAGCTTGGGCGTCTGAGCGACAAAAATAAATGCACAGATTCCCCAGAGCATAGGGATCACACGCCTGGCAAGATAGGATATGGAGCCCCATGCATAGAGCTGTTTTGCCACCTTTGGAGTTTTTGCAGATAGCGCTCGCAGTGTGCCCGACTGCCACAAAGCGCCGGCGGAAAAGGTGAGGATCACCATAAATAGAACATAGATAGCCCCAAAATCCGACCCTTCGGCGACCGGGTTAAACCAGGCTGTACTATTAGCTGCTTCCGGTGTCTTGAAAAGGTTGTTCCAGCCGATCTTGTTGATAACGAAAATTGAGCCTATGACCATTCCAACCGAGAGGACGATGAACTGCAGAAAGTCGTTGAGGACAACGGAGACCATGCCTCCCAGCACTGTGTAGATAAGAACCATGACCAGCATGACAGACATAAACAGCTTGAGTCCGGCTGGGTTGCTGTAACCCGTCACTCCCATCATGAATCGTGCTCCGGCCTGTAGAAAAAGCCCCATGTTGAGGATCCCTCCCAGAGCCAGTATAATGCCTCCAACCCACCGAACACGCCGGTTGAAGCGCATCTCATAAAACTCGGGAATAGTCATGACTTTCAGGGAGCGCAGTTTATAGACAATAAATCCCGTCAACCCGATGGCAAGGATGCAAACAGTTTCTATAACGCCGATATGGAAGGCTGAAAAACCATTTCTGAATCCGAGTTCTGCGTTGTACATGACTGTTATCAAGCCGAGTTCTGTTCCGGTTAGAGTGGCTATGGCAATAAAAAGCCTCAGCGAACGGCCGGCTACGATAAAATCGCTCAACTGGCGAACATATTTTTTGACCCACACGCCGATCACGACCGGGATGCAGATGTAGACCAGAACGATGATCCAGTCGATGGTTTTAAAGTTGGTAGCGAAAACATCCATCAGACAGGGCCTCCTTTTGTGTCCGGGACACAGATCAGTAAAATGAATGGTTCCATTTTATTTATTTTCAGGCGTGATGTCATTAAAAAAAAGTCTGTCGAAGTCTGTTGAAGTCTGTCGAAGTCGAAGAAGTCTATCGAAGTCTGTCGAAGTCGTAGAAGTCTATTGAAGTCGTAGAAGTCTGTCGAAGTCGTAGAAGTCTATCGAAGTCTGTCGAAGTCTGTCGAAGTCGTAGAAAAACCATTATAAAATATATTTACATTTTTTGGTGATATTTTACACCGGATTCTTTTATCTCCCCTGATGAGACGCATTGGCACAATTTATGCTGGTTTTTTTTGGAGGAAGTATGCTTGAATTGAAGAATGTCACCAAAAAATACGCCGTAATTCCGGCTGTTAACCAGATCAGTTTTTCCATTGAACCGGGTGAGGTTGCCGGTTATCTCGGCCCGAACGGAGCAGGCAAAACAACGACTATCAAAATGCTGGCCGGTATTATGGAACCGACCTCCGGCGGGATCTATTACAAGGGGAAAAACATCAAGCGCAATCTTTATGACTACAAAAAAATAATAGGGTATATTCCTGAAAATTCCGCCATCTATCCGCACTTGAGCGCTGTTGACTATCTGCTCCTGGTGGGGCGTTTGCGAAACATACCCGAAAATGTTTTGGCAATAAAGATCAAAGAACTAATGAAGCTTTTTAATCTTTCCTCAGATATGGACACGGCTATTTCTTCTTACTCAAAGGGTATGGCGCAAAAAGTACTCATATCTTCAGCGCTGCTTCATTATCCGGATATCCTTCTTCTGGACGAACCTCTCTCTGGGCTGGATGTGACAACAAGTCTGATCATCAAAGATCTGGTCAAGTTCCTTTCCAAAGAGGGAAAGACGATTATCTATTCTTCTCATATCCTGGAGGTTGTGGAAAAGATCTGTTCCCGTGCAGTCATTATTCATGAAGGTGTGATCGTAGCTGATGATTTGGTTCAAAATCTTAGAAATTTGATGAAGCTGCCATCTTTGGAACAAATCTTCGGCCAGCTTGTTGTCAGGGAAGACACGGAAGCCATTGCAAGAGGAATAGTTGATATTGTTAAGTACAAAGCTGTTTGAAACCATGGGAAGCCTGAAAAATTTCAAGATCCTCACAAAACACTTTTTTAATCGGCTTTTCCAGAATGATGTTATTGCTTTCGGCGATCAGATGAGACAGAGGGTCTTTAGTATTATGGCAGTCCTTGCCAGCATCCTGGGACTTATCTCCTTTATGCTCCTCGGCAAATACGAGTTTATTCAAGATAATGGCACATCTTGGGAGGAGAAATGCTACATTATTGCGTTTTTTATGGTTATGATGGGGATAATAGCTGTCCTGGAGTGGGATGCTTTTTTTCCTGATGACAGAGATTATCTCAACATTTCTCCTCTTCCCGTCCGTGAGGGAACTATCTTTAATGCCAAGATCGCAAGCCTTTTTCTTTTCGCGGGTCTTTTTGCTCTGGGGATGAATCTGTTCACTACATTTGTTTTCTGGCTCTATCTGCCTCAGTGGCTTTCCACAAGTCTTCTTTTCAGTCTGTATTTTGTGTTTGTCCATGTTCTCACCACTTTTGCCGCGCTTCTTTTCTCGCTGTTTTTTTTCAACAGCCTGGCCGGTTTGATAATGGCTGTCGGCCGAAGCCGTTTTTTTGACCGGATATCTACCTTTTTCCGCTCGATTTTCCTTGCTTTATTTGTCCTTCTTAGCTTCGGTTTTTTTCGGGGGGCTTTTTACGGAACGAACTGGTTTATGGTTCTTGTTACTCAGATGAAAAATTCCAATTCGATTTGGCTCTACTTCTTTCCGCCCATGTGGTTCACAGGTATGTATGAGACACTTCTTGGGAACCAGGATCCTCAGTATCAAGCCCTTTTTTACATTGCTGTTTCTGCTCTTCTTTTTTTGATCGCAGTTTTTTATGTCTTAGCAAGAGTCGGCTACAAAAAGAATCTTAAAGAAAGAGATGTTATCCGGAGAAAAAGGCCATTTTTAGTAAAACTGAAATCCTCTCTATCCAAATCTTTTAATGCTGTTTTTTTGAGAGATCTCACTCAACGGGCGATCTTTTATTTTTACTGGAAGACCATCAAGGCGAGTATGTTCCATAAGATACGGCTTATATCCTATTTAGCATCTGGTGTGGGGTTGATTCTTATTCTGTTTGTATCTCATGAAGCAGGAGTAGGCATCTTTTTTACAATTAATAAGACTATGCTGTCCACACCGATTATCCTGTCTCTTTTTATGATCATTGGTGTTAGAGGAAATGTGAATCTTCCGGTTTCACTTGAGGCAAACTGGATCTTCCAACAGACGGAAAGAAAAGAACACAAGCACTATTTTCTGGGGATCAAAAAAGGGGTCGTGCTGCTGCATCTTTTGCCTCTTTTCCTTATTCTTATGGTCTTTTACCTGGGTCTCTGGGAAAAAAATACAGCGGTCATTCATGTTCTTTTCGGGTTTTCTATTTCGATCCTTTTAATGGAGGTCTTTTTTTTAAAATACAATAAGATCCCATTTGCCTGTTCCTATCTTCCGGGAAAAGAGAAGCTGCAGTTTTACTGGATTTTATATGTGTTTGTCTATGTTGTCGTTTTGAGCATATTGAACTCAATGGAAGCAGCTCTGTTAAAGAATCCGTCCGGTTTTCCCGTTTTTTTAGCAGGTGTTTTTTTGATCATCCTGTCGATACGTGTTTATCAGGCGAAAGTCTTTTATAAAAAGAATGGGATCAAATATGAGGAAGAGCCTGAAGTTGTGATGATCGATTTGGATTATAAATTGCCATTATATAAAAGGGGGAGTAAGTAAGACGTGTTTTTATTTTTTGACATTTTAATGCTTTTCTCATTATAATAAAAACAAGCTGCTGGCTGGAGAGGAATCCTCCTTAGCCCCGCTTCCTTTTCCAAATCTTGGCGCCTCGACAGCCAGCGCCATTTCATCAGCAAAATTCTACCATGTCCGTTGAAGTCCATAGAAGGCTATTGAGGTCTATTGAAGTCGTCGAAATCAAGAAAAGGTGAAAGGTGAAAGGCAGACGTCGTTCCCGTGTAAACGGGAATCCAGTATAAATTGTATTCTGGATTCCCACTTTCGTGGGAATGACGAGACAAACGAGAGTAACGAGATAACGAGTTAGCCTGGATCATTTACGAATAAGTAATATATTCAGGATCAGGGCAGATTCAGTTTGGAGTAATCCAGTTCCGATCCGAACAGGCTGTGGGGGATGAGATAAACAGCCAGCAGCAGCGCTGAAGCGCCCAGTACCCATCCTCGTGCCGGTTTTCCCTTGCGTCCCATTATCAGGGCGATGATCCAGCCGATCATTGCGATCAGGGTTTTATTATCCGTAAGATCGGTTCCGAAAGGAATCCCGGTCCAGAAAGATCCGAAGGCAAAATGCTGGACACATGGTCCAAGGATCATACCCCCAACAAAGAGGAGGCCTGTGGTCCACAAGACAAGTTTTCTCGGATTGCTTTTTGGATCTAAAGCCTCGATGCCCGTCCGTGTAGAAAAGAGCATGGCCAGGAACATGATCAGAATATGAGGGAGGAGGACATAGTCTGGTACGTGTCCCTTAAAACGGATGACGATCGGATCTTTTCCAGTCAGGGGATAGTCCTTTTCTTTGTGAGTCAAAACGACTTGATATGCCAGCTTTCCGGCAGCAGGCTGATGGGGAAGGGAAGCGATCAGGCCTTCTTCGTCCTGAGTCATGGCGATTTGTGTCCAATCATCAGAAGTTTTGAATCTTTTATAGAGGAGGCGCCCCTGTATTCCCTCTATGTCAGTAGGGATCCGGACCTCGCAGTCC
>DAOVDI010000093.1 GCA_030669585.1 Acidobacteriota bacterium | reverse complement strand
TCACAAATATTTAAATTTTTTCCTTGACATAAGCACAAACAATGTAATAACCTAGTACATTGTCTGACTATAAGTCATATATTAGTTTCTAGTTAATATTATATAAAGGAGCCTAAAATGGGCATCACGGAACGAAAAGCCAGAGAAAAGGAGCTACGGCGGAATGCCATCATCGATGCCGCTGAGAAAATCTTTTTCTCCAGGGAAATGGATACGGCGACCATGGACGACATCGCCGAGGCGGCAGAGCTAAGTAAAGGCACTCTCTACCTCTATTTCAAGAGCAAGGAAGATCTTTATCTGGCTATAACCCGCAGAGGACTCGATATTCTGATTGATATGTTCTCCAAAGCCGTCAAAAAAAAGAAGTATGGTATCCAAAAGATCTATGCCATAGGCTTGGCTTATTATTCATTCTCCAGAAAACACCCGGATTACTTCAATGCCATGACATATTTTCTTGCCCACAGCCAGGAATTTAATGAAAATACACCCACGGCGATGGAATGCGCCCTGGCAGGAGATAGACCATTGATAATCGTGAGAGATTCCCTTATCAAAGGGATTGAAGACGGCACCATCCGTTCTGATATCAATCCTTCAGAAACAGCAATCATTCTAATGGGACAGTCCAACGGCTTGATCCAAATTTTGTCCAAAAATTTAGAGCACTTTAAAAACATGCACCCTCAATTCAACCTGAAAAGCGCAGAGAACATTATTGATCATGCTTTTAATCTAATACACCGTTCTCTTGAACCGTCAACCTGACCTATTTTCACTTTTAGGAGTTTCACATGCATAAAATAATTTCAACCTTTTTAATTCTGTTTTTTCCCTTCTCTGCTTTTGGAGGGGAAGATGTTCTTGATCAGTATATTTCCGAGGGTCTTCACAACAATCTTGCCCTTCAACAACAGAAATTCTCGCTCGACAAAAGCCTTGAAGCTTTAAAGGAAGCCAAAGGGCTTTTCCTGCCCAATGTTTCTATCCAGGCCCGATACAGCCGTGCAGGAGGAGGCCGTATAATCGAGTTCCCTGTCGGCGACATGATGAATCCTGTATATCAATCACTTAACCAGCTTTTCAGTTTCCATGGAATCACTGCCTATTTTCCTAGTCTTGCAAATGAACATATCCCTTTTTTGCGAGAGAAAGAGCATGACACTAAGATCCGGATCACCCAGCCTCTTTTCCAACCGGCTATCCTTTACAATTATAAAATCAAAAAAAATCTAAGTCGGGTCGACCGGGCAAAGTTGTCTGTATTTAAAAGACATCTGATCTCTGATATAAAAAATGCTTACTTCAATTACCTTAAAACCTTGAACGTTGTCGACCTCCTGGCTAAAACACGTAAACTGCTTTTAGAAAATCAAAGGGTCAGTGAAAATCTCTTCAATGTCGGCAAGGCCACTGAAGATGTGGTCTTCAGGGCCAGAGCGGAAATTGCGGATTTGGATCAGAAGATCTCGGAAGCGGAAAAAAACAGGTCTCTTGCCGCTTCCTATTTCAATTTCCTTCTTAACCGTGAACTCGATGAAGCCATTAAAATTCAAAAAACCGCACAGCTCCCCATAAACAAGATCATAAATGTTAAGGAAGCCATCACTCATGCTCTAACACACAGGGACGAATTTCAGCAGATCCAACATGCCCTTTCCATACGAAAACATGAGATCAACCTGGCTGGTTCAGGCTCCCTGCCGTCCCTGACCGCTGTAGTGGATTTCGGTTTTCAGGGGGAGGAATACCGCATTGGCAAGGATGATGATTACTGGATGGCTTCGCTTGTCTTTGAATGGACCCTTTTTAACGGCAGTCAGACCAGATCAAAAAAAATGCAGGCTTCTCTTGAAAAACAGAAACTGGAGCTCCAGCGAAGCGAACTGGAAAAACAGATCCGCCTACAGGTACGTGATCAATATCATGCACTTCTGGCTGCTGAAAAAGCTGTTGAGGCGTCACAGCAGAGGGAACAGAGCGCTAAAAAGTCCTTTGAAATTGTGACAAAAAAATATGAAAACGGCATGGCCCCCCAGATCGAATATCTGGATGCAAGAACAACACATACCAACGCATCCATAAACAGCCTTCTCGCCGGATATGATTACCTCATTCAAAGGACAAATTTCGAGCATGCTGCTGGTCTCATCGATCTATTAAAATACGAAAGGAAAAAGTCATGAAAAAAATCTTGCTATGGACAATAGTACCGGGAATAATGGTGATATTTATTCTTATCTCCTGCACATCAGAGAAGCCCAAGGAAAATAAAGACATAAAGACCGAGGTGAAAATAGCGCCCGTTGAGTGGCAGACTCTGGCTAAACCCCTTCATACATATGGACGCGTTTTTTCTAAAAAGGAGATTAGGCTCTCCTTTAAGATAGGCGGTATTATTCAAAGGATCGCCGTAGAGGAAGGGCAAAGAGTGAAAAAAGGCCAACTTCTTGCAAAGCTAAATCTTTTAGAGATCGAATCCCAGGTCAGGCAGGCCAGAAGCGTTTTTGAAAAAGCCGGCCGTGATCTTGACCGCATCAAAAAACTCTACAAAGAAAAAGCGGCCACCCTCGAACAGCACCAGAATATACAGACGTATTTTCAGGTCACCCAATCCCAGTTAAAAACCGCTGAATTCAATCTTCGATTTTCCGAGATCCGCGCCCCATCCAACGGCCGGATACTCAAACGTCTGATGGAAGAAAATGAGATCACCGGACCCGGAACCCCCCTGTTCATTTTCGCCGCAGCAGCAAAAGACTGGATTATACGCGCGGGTATAAGCGACAGGGATCTGATCAGGATCCAGTACAATGACCCGGCTGTTGTCAGATTCGATGCTTATCCGGACAAAAAATTTAAAGCTGCTGTAACTGAGATCGTGGAATCCGCTGATCCATACACCGGGACCTATGAAATCGAGCTGAAACTTAATGCCGGAGACCTTCGACTGGTCTCAGGTTTTGTTGCGGATATAGATATTTTCCCTTCGGCCAGGGAGAATTATGCCGTTATCCCAGTTGAAGCCCTTGTTACCGCAGATGGCAGCCAGGGACAGATATTTGCCATCGATCCCAATACAAACAAAGCCAGAGAGGTCTACATCCAGATACAATTTCTCTTTGATGGAAAAATAGCGGTGGCTTCCGGCCTGGAAAATATCACTCATGTGGTGACTGACGGCGCCTCCTATCTTACAGAAGGGGATGTGGTATCCATTCAGACTGAAAAGGATTAACTATGAAACTCCCTGAAATCGCCATTAACAATTATCAATTCACGATCATTCTGATCCTTCTTCTTGTCCTTTCAGGATTTGTCTCTTTCATGACAATGCCCCGCTCCGAAGACCCGCAGGTCACGCCAAACGGGACTACTGTTTTTGTCCTCTACCCAGGAGCCAATCCCGCTGATATGGAACAGCTCATTGTCGATCCCATTGAGGAAAAACTTAATGAGCTGGACGACATCAAACGCATCAACTCCCAAACCCGGGACGGCATCGGAGTTATTACTGTCGAGTTTCATGCCGGCATTGATATGGATGAGACCTATTCAGAGTTGGTTCAGAAAGTCAACAGCATCCGCAGCCAGCTCCCTGATGACATCAAGGACCTAGTTATTCAGCGTCATGTCATGTCTGATTTTGTCATCTCTTTTCAACTGGCCCTTATTTCAGAGTCAGCCACATACCGCATGCTCGATGATGAAGCTGAACGCCTGGAAAAATGTCTTGAAAAGGTGCCTGGAGTCAAAAAAGCCCGAAAATGGGCTGTTCTGAAGCAGGAAGTCCGGGTCGCCCTGGATCTGGAGAAACTGGCCCAGAAAGGCATTTCCATGAATCAGGTCGCTAATGCGATCAAAGCCTCTAATTACAACATCCCGGGAGGACATATCGACATCGGTGAGAGGCGCTTTAATATTAAAACAAGCGGACCCTATGTTTCTCTGGATGAGATCCGGAACACTATCGTCCATGCATACGGCGAAAAGGTTGTCTTTTTAAAGGACATTGCAGATATCGATCTTGATTATGAGGACCAATTGTACTTCGCTCGTTCTCATGGAAAACGAGCGGTATTTGTCACAATCAACCAGAAAGAAGGAACCAATATCTTCAACATCAAAAAAGATGTAGACGCAGCTTTGGACCGTTTTCAAAAAAAGCTGCCTCCTTCCATATCGCTTGAAACAGTATTTGACCAATCTAAAAGTGTAGCAAAACGCCTGAATACCTTTTTCATGAACCTCCTTCAGGGGCTCCTTCTCGTCGGCATAGTTGTCTTTTTTGCTGTAGGCCTGAAAGCTTCCTTCATCGTAATTCTGGCCATCCCCTTCTCCATCTTCACTGCACTGGGCTTTGTGGACATGAGCCACTTCGGACTTCAGCAGATGTCTATTGCCGGGCTTGTCATTGCCCTCGGACTCCTGGTAGACAATGCTATCGTGGTAACGGAAAACATATCCCGTTTCCTTAAAATGGGATTTAGTCAAAAGGAAGCGGCCATCAAAGGAACCAGTCAGATCGGCTGGGCTATCATCAGCGCGACAGTCACCACTGTTCTGGCATTTCTGCCTATCGCCTTGATGGGCTATGTGACAGGCGAGTATATCCGGAGCATGCCGGTCACGGTAATCTACACGCTTCTGGCATCCCTTCTGATAGCGCTTACACTGACACCCTTTCTTTCCAGCCGCCTTCTCAAGAACCGTCAAAAGGAAGGGCAAATCCGAAAACTTCTGCATTATCTTATAAACAAGACTTACCTGCCGACCCTTCATTTTGCCATCAAGCACCCGAAATCCATACTGGCAGGCGCTTTATCAGTTTTCATGCTGAGCCTGTTTGTATTCCAGTTTGTGGGTGTCAGTTTTTTTCCCAAGGCGGAAAAAGCCCAATTAATTATTAACGTCAACACTCAGGAAGGCTCAAATTTAAGAAAGACCGATAGTGTAGCCCGCGAGGTGGAGGCCATTCTTGATAATCAGACAGAGATCAAAAGATTTGCTGCGACCATCGGCCGCGGCGGCCCACAGATCCACTACAATATTGATTCATTAAACCCCGTGGTTTCTCATGCCCAGATATATGTGGAACTTACAGATGGGAAACATAAGACTCTCTCAGGATTGGTTTCCAGGCTCCGTGAAAGATTCACCCATATACCGGAAGCCCGGATCGAGATCAAGGAGATAGAACAGGGTCCACCCATCGAAGCGCCCATCGCCATCAAGATCCTTGGTGAAAATCTGGACTCTCTTCAATCCATCGCAAAAGATGTGGAGCAGATCTTCCTCTCCACCCCGGGTACGGTCAATGTGGATAATCCACAGAGAACCACAAAGACAGATCTCCATGTCAAGATCAACCGGGCCAAAGCGGGAATGCTGGGAATTCCCATCGTTGAGATCGACCGTACAGTAAGAGCCGGAATTGCAGGCCTTGTGGTTTCCAAATACAGGAATCCGGATGGAAAAGAATATGATATCGTTATCAGGCTTCCTTTCAAGGACAAACTTCGAATCGAAGATCTTAACCGCATATACGTCACATCCCTTATGGGTAAGGCAATCCCTCTGAACCAGGTCGCAGAGGTGACATTCAAAACAGCCCCCCAGCAGATCGACCATTATAATTTCGACAGGACGATCACTCTCACTTCAGATATTGACGCAGGTTTTTCTACGGACAAAGTTACACGTGCTATAATAAAAAAGCTAGATGAATATCCCTGGCCTAAAGGCTATGAGTACTATGTAGCCGGTGAGATGGAAACCCAGGCGGAATCCTTCGGCGGAATGGGCAAAGCGATCCTCATAGCATTGATCGCTATTTTTGCGGTTCTTGTCCTCCAGTTCAAATCCTTCTCCCAGCCGGTTATCGTGTTTATCGCTATTCCCCTTGCAGTGATCGGATCCATATTCGCGCTGCTGCTCACAGGAAACACATTTTCCTTTACAGCATTTATCGGGATAACCAGCCTTGTAGGTATCGTGGTCAACAATTCCATCATTCTGGTGGATTATATCAACAAACTTCGACTGGAAAATAGAACCGTCCCCCAGGCTTTGATCGAGGCAGGAGAAACACGATTTATTCCCATCATCCTGACCACAGCGACCACTATCGGCGGGCTTCTCCCCCTCACTTTACGGGGTGGAACATTGTATGCTCCAATGGGATGGACTATCATCGGTGGACTTCTTGTATCCACTTTTCTCACACTGATCCTGGTGCCTGTGCTATACCGTCTTTTCAACAAATGAATAATCCAGGCTAAATGATTTTGTTAATCAACTCTTCTAACTTGAGCTTTTCCTGTTTCCACCTGTCGTAGAGGGCATCAATACGTTTATTGAGCTCGGCATGGGCAACATGCAGCGCCCTGACATCACTGCCGTTCTTATATGTTTCCGGTCGAGCCAGAACAGTTTCGATCTTTAACTTTTCAGATTCTGCGATCTCAATATCTTTTTTAAAGGACTCGACATTTTTCTGAAGGCGTCTGCGTTTATTACTGACTGCCTGCCTGGCTTCGGCTTCCATTCGCTTTTGCTCTTTTGTTTTTTTTCCTGACACAGGCCTGGTCCTACCCTCCTCTTCTTCCTGGTATCCTGGAGCATCCGGCTTCCTGTCTCTTTTCCATATATAATAGGAATAATTTCCCCAATATTCGATCAGTTCCGAATTTTTCAGCTCTATGGTCCTTCCCACCAGTTTGTCCAGAAAATACCGGTCATGGGAAATAAGCAGAAGCGTGCCGTTATAATGGAAGAGAGCATCTTCCAGCGCTTCTCTTGCCGTAATATCAAGGTGGGTGGTCGGCTCGTCCATGATCAGAAAATTGACCGGAGAAAGCAGGATCTTTGCCAGGGACACTCTGGCCTTTTCTCCTCCGGATAGAACTTTGATCTTCTTCAGGATATCTTCCTCATTGAACTGGAACATCCCCAGAACAGCCCTGATCCGGGGAACCAATCCGTCTGCCACTGTGGAGGCCACTTCATCATACACAGTTGAATCCAGATTAAGGGCATTGATCTGATGCTGGGCATAATATCCGATATTTACCCGGCCCCCGGCCTTGACAGTCCCCTGCCCGGGAGACAGTTGTCCGTTTATCAGCCTGGTCAGAGTAGTCTTGCCTACCCCATTTACCCCGACCATAGCCATCCTTTCTTCGCGTGAGATCTGCAGATGGATGTCTTTCAGAACCCACTCCTTTCCATACCGGAAGGACATATTCTCGATGGTCAGAACATCCTTATAACTTGGCATCTCCACACTCAGATGAAAATCCAGGCGGCGTGGCGGTGGAGGAAGCTCTATCCTTTCCAATTTTTCAAGCATCCTGATCCGACTCTGTACCTGGGAAGCACGTTTCTTGTCGCTCCGGTACCGGTTGATGAATCTCTGGATCCGCTCTCTTTCTGTGATCTGCTCCTCACGTCTCTTCACGAGAAGCTGCATACTCTGCTCCTTCTGTTTTTCATAAAACCGGTAGTTCCCCCTGTAACGGGTCAGCTTTCCCCTGTCCAGTTCATAGATCTCCTGAGATACCCGGTCAATAAAAAAGCGGTCGTGAGAAACGATCACCACGCTCCCTTTAAATTTGACCAGGTACTGTTCCAGCCATTCCATTGACGGGATATCCAGATGATTGGTCGGCTCGTCCAGCAGTAAAAGGTCAGGTTCCTGAAGAAGGAGACGCGCCAGATAGATGCGCATACACCAGCCGCCGCTCAGCTCGGAAAAAGGATCAGGAAACTGCGACTCCAGAAATCCCAGGCCGGAAAGGATCTTTTTCGCTTCTGCTTCAAGGCTGTAACCGCCCAGATCCTGGTAACGCTGCTCCAGAACTCCCAGCCGCTTCAAGTTCTTTTTTTGATCACCCTCATTCAGATCCAGGCCAGAATGAAGGGCATGGATCTTTTGTTCCAGTTCCAGAACCTCAGGTTTTCCGGCCAGGGCATTTTCCAGCACGGTCCCTTTGCCCACAACCACCTCTTCCTGTGGAAGATACCCAATGCAATAATGGCGCGGCTTGGCGATTGTTCCTTTATGAGGCTCGATCTCCCCGATAATGATTCTGAGTAGAGTGGTTTTTCCCGAGCCGTTAGGCCCGATGAGGGCAACCCGCTTTTTCGGCGGCAAACTCCAATTGATCCCTGAAATCAGTTTTTGGTCACCGATTGAATAAAAAAGATCACGTACTTGAAGCATATCTCAGCCCATAATATTTTCTAAATTATGTAGGTCATTCTTTATTCTCTGCTCGCAGACTTGATACCAATTTTCCCTATTGACAGCCGGGGGAAACCCGGACGTTTCCGCTTTTTTTGTAGTATTAACCAGCCTGGACAATTCCAGTACAGTCAGGTCTGGAAATTTTGACAGAAAAACAGGATCAAAGACAGGGATTAGAAATTCACCGCCATGGTCCTCGACCGACAGATTGATATCGCTGTCATGTTTGGAAAGGAGCTGAATGATCTTTTGAAGGTCTACTACCCCCTGTCCTATCTCAACTGGGAAGACTCGGAACCCT
>DAOVDI010000088.1 GCA_030669585.1 Acidobacteriota bacterium | reverse complement strand
GAGGGCGCTAATGTTATCCGAATTGGAACTAAAATTTTCGGCCACCGCTAGCCTGAACAATTTACAAGCCGATCTTATCCCATCTGCTGCGATTCCGTCCGTTCGCAGTATGTAAATACGGCTTCACGAACAGCCTCTTGCAGATGCATCAACCTCGACTCGTAAATAGTCCAGGCACTTATTTCAACAGGACATAATAAAAAAATCATCGACCCCTAGAATCCTTGAACCCTCTCTTTCTATCTTTTTACCCTACGGGCAAGCCGATCTGCTTTGTTGCGGCGCATTCGCAGTATATGAATACAGCTTCATACGCCGCGCCGTGCATATCGACCCGTGAATAATCCAGTCTCTATGGACTATTCATAAAAATTTGCGATACGTTTAAGCATCAATACAATCATTCTTTGTCTTGTTGCTTGGCAAAGAACTTGATGATGTCGAATGCCTCCTCGATCTCGCTCTTGTGAGTGCGGAAACTTAGGACGCAGATCCGGATCACAAATTCCCCTCTCAACAATGTGCTGCTTAGAAAAAGCTTCTGACTGTCATTGATCGCTTTCTGTAATCGGCGATTAAATAAGTCTGCATCCCCTCTCTCAGGAATATACCTAAACGCGATCACCGAAAGGTCTGGCGGCGATATACATTCAAAACCCTGTTCCTCACAAAAACGTCTGTATATCCACTGCGTCAGTTCAAGCTTTTCAGCTATATTTTCTCTGAACGCCTTAATACCATAAAGCTTCAATGGCAGCCATACACGCAGCCCCCGATAGGGCCGTGTGAGTTCCGGGGAATACAGGCTGGGGTCCACCTCTCCTTCAGGTGTGGGAAGATCCTGAAGATAATCCGCAGTCAGCATGTGGGCCTTCCGCAGCAACTCGCCTTCTTTAACGAGAAGGCTGCCCGTGCCGTAGGACACAAACAGACCTTTATGTGGGTCGAGTATCATGGAATCCGAATTCTCTATCCCAGAAAGTTTTTTCCGGCCTTTTTCGCATAGGTTGAAAAATCCTCCATAGGCCGCATCAATATGATGCCAGAGTTCGAATCGCCTGGCGACTTCGCTCATGTTATTGAGAGGATCAACGGCGCCTGTGTTGGTAGTGCCTGCATTGGAAATGAGTAAAAACGGTTTTAGTCCTTTCTTCTGATCCGCCGTAATCGCCTTCTCAAATTTCTCTGGAACTGCCCGATAAGCCTTGTCAGTTTCCAGCAGGCGGATGTTCTCCTCTCTGATACCTGCCAGCATGGCCGCCTTCATCATGGAATGATGCGTCTGGTCGGAAGCATAAATAACACCACGGCTGATGTCGTCTCCCAGAAGATGTTTTCTCGCAGTCACAATGGCGCTGAAATTGGCAAGGGAACCCCCGCTTGTCAAAATTCCCCTGGTTGATTCCGGATACCCCATCCATCCGGCAAACCACTCCAGCACATTGGCTTCCAGCCGGACCGCTGCAGGCGCTGCCAGCCAAATGCCTGTGAAACGGTTAACAGCAGAGCTTATAAAGTCAGCAACAGCAGATGGATAAAGGCCGCCGCCAGGGATATACCCAATATAGGATGGATGCGGCGCATTGATGGACACAGGAATCACCTGGTTCATTAACAGGTCCAGAAGTTTCGGAAAATCCGTCCCATTTTCAGGTGGCGGTTCGCGCAAAGACCGGCTTTTTAAAACACTGTCTTTCAGCTCTGAACGCGGCGCGTCAGGAAGACCGAGGATGTGTTCGATCACAGCATCCAGGGCTAACTCCCCCATCTGCTTCATGGCATCCTGTGTAAGTTCAAGATCTGTATATTTCATTGTTGCAATTCCTTAGTTTATCAGAATATATTTAAAATGGGAGGCTTGTAAAGTCCATAAAATTGACCCTCCCCATCCCCTGTGCTATATCTTAGTCTTAAAAAGGGAGATCAAAATATTATGAAAAAGCACAGAATAATTCTTGCAGTAGCTATTATGGCAGTGCTCTGGAGTCCGCTTCGGGCACAGGAAGGTCTGATCCCGGCTTTTAACCTCAAGCCTAACATGCTTACCCTAGAACGTCTCGCCAGACCTGGAACCCCTTTTGACAAAGCCGGCCGAAAATTCGCTATCCTGGGCGACGAAAGCGGTTCATTCGAAGCATGGGCTTATCCTCTAAAGCTTTTTCGGAATTTTCAATTCTCCTTTCTTGTAGGCACATCGACACGGCCTGTAATGGGAAAACATATCGTCCGCCACATCAACGTCACTCCCGAAGCCACAACCCTGACCTATACCTACCAGTCCTTTACGATCAAGGCCATCTACATCACCCCTATACAGACTGCCGGAGCAATCATTCTGCTGGATGTCCGCTCCACTGTACCCATGACCATTATATGCGGGTTTCTTCCTGTTATGCAGCCTATGTGGCCAGCAGGGATCGGTGGGCAGTTTGCTTACTGGAACAATAAACAAAAAGCCTACATCATTTCCGAATCCGGAGGAAAAAATCACGCCATTGTCGGATCCCCTGCCGCATCCGGGATATCCTATACGCCCGCCCATATGCTTTCCGACAATCCAAGTGAATTCAAGATCGAGATCGCAGATCCAAAAAAGGTAGACGGAAAATATATCCCCATTATTTTGGCAGGAGGCCCAGGGAAACGCGAACAAATCACCAAAATATATGAAACACTTCTTAGTTCGCCGGAAAAATATTACCGGGATACGGCTGATCACTACCAGAACCTGCTCAAAAACACACTCCATGTCCGGACGCCTAACCAGAAGCTCAACCAGGCCTTTGACTGGGCCAAGATCTCATTTGACAATCTGATGGTGGAAAACCCCAATCTCGGATTGGGTATGGTTGCCGGACTGGGCGCATCCGGAACAAGCGGCCGTCCAGGGTTTGGATGGTTTTTTGGAGGAGACGCTTATATCAATTCCCTGAGTCTGCTCAGTTACGGCGCCCATTCCACTGTCCGGGACCTTCTTGCTTTCACTCAAAAATGGCAGCGGAAGGATGGAAAAATGGCCCATGAGCTGTCCCAGGCAGAGGGCTATGTGGACTGGTGGAACGACTATCACTACGGTTATATCCATGGCGATACAACACCTTATTATATTGCCGCAATGTATGAATATTTGCGGCTATCCGGAGACACACAGTTCATCCAGGAAAGCTGGACTTCCCTTAAAAAAGCATTTAGCTGGTGTGTTTCTACAGACGTCAACAAGGACGGTCTGATGGACAACAAAAAAGCGGGACTAGGCGCACTGGAATACGGCGCCTTGACCGGAATAGAGTCCGACATCTACATGAGCGCTGTCTGGGTCAGGGCCGCCTATGCCATGTCGCAGATGGCTGAAGCGGCCGGCAGCAAATCTCTGGCATCACAGGCGGAAGCTATCTTCCAGAAAGCTCAAAAAGCATTCAACGAAAAATTTTGGGATGAAGAAAGCGGTTTTTATGCTTATGCCTTTAACTCCAACGGACAAAGAGTCAAGGAGATATCTCCCTGGAACGCCGTTGGCCTGATGTGGGAATTGGGCACACCGGAACGCAGCCAACGATCGCTTGAAAAATTGTGTTCATCCGAACTCAGCACGGACTGGGGAATACGGAGCATTTCCATCAAAAGCAAATACTTCCAGCCCTTAAATTACAATTACGGGGCGGTCTGGCCGTTCCTGACAAACTGGGTGACAACCGCTCTTTATAAACACCACCTGCCTCTCCAGGGCTACTGCGCATTAATGTCCACGGTCATGCATACATTTGACAATTCCCTTGGTAATCTTACCGAGGTCTTCTCCGGAACGCATTACATCTGGCCTCAAGAAGCGGTTCCCCATCAGGGCTTTTCCACTTCCGGAGTCGTGCTTCCTTTTGTGAAAGGCCTGCTGGGCCTGGAAGGGGATGCACAGAAAAAGAGCATTTTTTTCGCTCCCCATTTTCCAGCGGATTGGAGCAATGTAACTATCCAGAACTGTATGGTCGGCAGCACTGGTTTTTCCTTTAATTATCAACGGACAAAAGACAAGATCTCAGTCCGCATAACCCCGGAAAATGCGGAAGGCTTTCGACTGGTTTTCGCTCCAGCCCTCACTCTGGGAAGCAAGGTCAATGCCATCAAGGTCAACGGCAGTACTGTGGATTGCGAGTCGATGACATCAGGATCAATCTTCCAGCCTCAAATCTCAGTCGACATCCAGGACAACCCTGTTCTTATCGAGATCGCTTTCAGTCCCACACTTGAAATTCTGCCCTTCATTACTGACACACGTGTGGGAGACCGTAATAACGGGCTTAAGATCATCTCTGTTCATAGAGACGGGCTTGACGTTACTGTGAATGTTGAAGGGCTGTCAGGACATAGATATAGACTTGGCGCTCTGAATACGGATCTCATTAAATCGATCAAGGGAGCAGAAATCAGAGGCAGTAGACTTATAATTAACATCCCGGATGGAGATCAAGAAGAATTTTTACCTCACGCCGTCCAGATCCATCTGCAAAATACTGACGAAAAATAGAAGTGGCAGCCCCAATGATTTTTAGTTGGAACCAGAATACTGACGCTTTTTTTCTCTTTATTCTTTTCATGGTTGACTTCTCTGATCTCGACTGGATTGTTTAAATGGAAATGCGTTTGGCAATCTAATCGAACTAAAAAAAACAGCTTTCTGTAACTCTATGCGGCGATTATAAATCTTCTGTTTTTTTAATCCATTCTCCACTTTCGTTTTGAATCCACCATCCTGAATCCGCCTTCTTTATCCACTCCGCAGCGAATATTTCCTGGATCTTGGAAATCTGATTGGGCTTAATTTCCATCGCTTTGGCAATCTCTGCATACAAATTCTTTCTGTCATTATTCTCATCTTTCTGGAGATTCCGCAGCGTTGCTTTTTCTTTCAAATTCAAACCGGATTCATCCCTTATTTTTACGAATCCATCATTTGCTTCACCGACGTTTCCTTTGATGAAAAACGGTCTGAGTTTCGGGAATCTTTCTTTCATAGACTGTTGAAGAGCCCGGACTTTGGGAGTCGTAATCTCAATGGCCTTTTCCTGCGCATAAGCGGACGGAACGAATGAGAATGATCCACGAGTGCTGTCCACTGCCTGCATCATTTCAATGATCTGAGAATCTTTATCCTTCTTTTCCTTATCTTCTTGGCCCTTTCTAATTTCATCCACGATCTCCTCGGCTGCTTTTTGCACTTCAGCTTCTGGAAAATAGATGTTAATAGTAAGACAGGAAAAGAGGAAGAGAAGAGTCAAGCTGGTTGATACAAGTTTTAAATATTTTAATTTCATTTACACCCTCTCCTAAATAAATTTTCAAACCCCGACCTATTCATAACTCATGAGACCTGAATCTGTTATGAATAATTCAGAGTGAATAATTATGTCACAATTCCTTCTTTTTAGTCGTCGCTCCTTCAGACTGGCCAATTCTATTGAGTCGATCCATCATGTCTTTAAACCGAATTCGATTCCGAGTTTTTTTATTTACCACACTGATTCCAAAAAGCCAAGACCTCTTGACCAGATACTCCACTCCCTTCTCTCGGATTGTCCCATTCAGGGTGAATATATCATTCTTCAACGAACAAGAGATGCCTATTTTTGCGTACCCGAACTCAGAAACAAATCGTGTTAGTCCCTTGTTTGAAGTGAGTGAGCTATCTTCTCCTGAACTGATAATGGACAGGTCTCTGACTGCTCCCAAACTGAACTTCTGCGGAACTCTTTTTTCTTCGATTGACTCCAAGGAAAGGATAAAGCTTTCCGGTTGACCGTAAGAAAAAGCGAGGTCTTTGATCTCTCCTCTTAAAATCCCTGTCACTCTACCGAAGGGAATGGAATCCGTGAGCTTCTCCAAATTCAAATCATCAAATTTTACATCACAGGAAATCGTTCGGTTCTTGGTGAAAGGCTTTGTGATTTTTATGTTCTCGACAAAAATACTCGTATCGAACATCTTAACCTCGGCCTCTCCTTCAGTGAAAATTTCATCAGGACTCAGAACAATGCGAGGAAAATCTGCCCGGACAGTTCCACTCAGGCTGAATTTCTCTGGCTGCACAGGAAGCTTCGAAAGATCCAGACCACTCAGAGATAACGAGAGAGTGCCGTTGATATTTGGAATTTCCGGATCTATGGAAAAAACAGACTCCCCTAATGTGGCTTTCCCACCGAAAACGTCAAGGGTCAAAGGTTCGAGTATAAACATGTTTTTTCCAGCATGAAATTCCAGCTTGAATGGCGCGATAGAGAGAGAAGGGCTCTCGAACGTATTGACACTGAAATATCCTTTCCTCAATACGGGATTTTCTCCGCCATTTTTTTGGATAGGATTTTCATAACAGAAAGGGATTTCAACCTGCATTCCATCTATCAAGAGTTTTTTATCTTCATTTTTAATCGAACCGTCTTTAATCCCGAACTGTCCTTCAAGGGACAGACTTCCTTTCTCTTGCCGCAGCCGGACTTGCGCCTCGGTCTCACCCCCAAGATCCAAAGTATACTCTTCAATCGGCTTCCCTTGAGATAAAAAAGCATACAGGGAACCGAGGTTCAATTTGGAGGCAGAGATGCGCAAATCAAAAAGGGAGCTATCTTGGAAGCTTATCGATCCTTTGACATTTATTTTTCCTTCAGAAAAAAGTGAAGTCTCGATGGATAAATCATCGAGCTTGCGGAGAGGCATATGATAGACACCGGATATCTTCATGCGGAAAGGGCTTTGACTCCAGTCCACATAATATTCATTCCAGAGAGATTCTCCCGTAGAAAGGTCCACATCAGCCGAAAATGTCATAAACTGATTCGTTAAATTGTATTTTCCTTCGAGAACAATTTTTTGATGGAGAGCTTCGCTCGCAAAAGTAAAAGAGGGATTGTGGAATCCCCCACCGGAAAGATTTAAGGTGCTTGATACATTCCATTCCTCCATGCTCCTTGGAGATTGGCTGGTTCTTATATCGAAATCAAAATGACCTCTTGGCTCCAATTCCATTACGCTTTCCGGAATAAATGAGGAAAACAGATTCATCATTTCTACTGAATCCAATTTCGAGCCTATCAGATGTACAGATTTTTCTCCTTGAGGCTGAAAGGTTACAACCGCATTCAACTGAACAGGCGTGAGAGGGGGAAGCTGAAATTCAAATCGATCCAGACTCACTTGCTTTTTGATGATATCCAAGTAACCTTGTCCGTCGAACCTTACATTATTCAAATCAACCTTCTTGTCTTCTGATGAAAACGAAAGGCTCAAAAGACTGCCATTGAATCGGGATAGGTTCAAAGAAGAGCTCGTTCCATCGTATGAAATCCCGAGTGTGAAATCCTTTATGCTTAAATTGTCCCGTGATAAATTCCCCTTTCCGATCTCTAATTCCCCTGAAAGTCTCATATCAGGGAAAGAGCCGCTCGCTTTGAATTCTCCTGAAACCGAGCTGTCAAAAGCGAAGGTAGATGTCACGCACTGAATTTGAGAGGGATTGATTCTCATCATCCCCTTAAGGTCTGTTTTTTCTTCTGAAGAAGTGCGGATGGACCGGTATTCGCCTTCCATATAAGCGGAGCCATCCACTGCAAAAGACTCTACTTGAGAAGGAATGTAAGGCTTCAGATAAGGTCCGAACAGTATGTATGCTTTACTCAAATCTCTTAAATGTATTTGAGCAAAAGATACGATCGAGATTTCCTCGCCCCTGCTCACGCCCAAAGAGGCTGAGGCCTGTATGAGAGAGGGAACCGTTATTTCGAATTGGGGAACAGATATAGTCTTTTTATCCAGCTGAAATTCGCCCTTCACCCTCAATGCGATTTCTGATAACTGTAGAGGATTTCTCCTGAAATCGAATTTTGAAGGTTTGAGTACGATGTCTCCTTCAAAGCCCAACAGCTCCAGGAGAGAAAATTTCCCTGACGATTGTAAGGATGCTTCTAAAAAGAGCATGTGTGGCTCGCTATCTATTTCGATTTTCTCACTAGTCAGAGAATAAACAAATTCTCCTTGATTCTCTGAGTCTGCTACCTTAAAACTGCATCTTTCCAGGTTAGTAGTTTGAGTGGGAGTGATATACTGGATAGAAAAATTCTGTAGATCCAATTTCTCCACGTAGCTCAATGCATCAGAAAGTTGTTGCATATACATCTGGTAATTCGTCTCTGCCTCTTCATCGATTTCTTTTATATGGACACGGATGGTCGCACCTGTAACATTAATGGTTTGAAGAAAAGGCCTCTTTTTCCTGAGCAGCCGACCAAGCTGGCCTTTGACATCCAAATCACCCATAAAAACTTCCACCTCCATTCCCCCAATTTCCTGATAAACTGTGACCGAATCGGCCTGGACACTCAAAGGGAAAAGGCTATAATCTAGCTCTCCAATCTTCAACTGAATCCCATTTCTTTTTGCAGCAGACTTTTCCAAGTAATTTTTTATGAAGGATTTGTTGAAGTAGATAAATAGAAATGAAATGACCAGGAGAACCACTAATGATGAAAAGGAAATCCCGCTAACGATGAAAATCTTCTTCAGTTTCTTTTTCATAAGACTATAATCGTGGACGTTCTCCCAGGTGTCACTCTTTTAATAAACTAATAATTTATTAACACGTTAACACGCGAAAAAATTAAACTCACGTCAAAATTTTATAATTTTATCATTATTTATAAAGACTAATAAATTATCTTCTGAATCGATAGCAATTTTTCTATATGCCACATCCTTGAATCCCGTGAAACCTCTAGGAGTAGGTTCCTCATCAAAAAAAACAAATCCGTCATTCAGTAAAGCAATTAGTTCAGTAAACCGAGGCATCTCGAGTTTAATGTTTTTTATGAAATCTCCATCTTGATTCATATGGATAATCTTGCCACCATCACGGTCATAAAAATAAATCGCATGTTCTGATAACATAACCAATATTAGCTGCACTTGAATTTGT